>CAZUZO010000075.1:0-17255 GCA_964624765.1 uncultured Thiotrichales bacterium | reverse complement strand
AGGCGGACGGCGCCAAGCCGAGAGACATATCAGATAGATAGGCGAGGAGCGAGCACCGCCCAACGCCGCTATCGGGTCGTGTAACAGGTTTTTTCACAAGCTCTCAGCCCCTGTCCGCCGCCAGTACAGCGTCAGACCGGCAGCTCCGCGATATGACCGCCATCGAGATCGAAACAAAAGTGCTCACGAGTGAGGAACCGAAACTTTCCCTCGGCAGTCGGATACGGTTTAATGCAGCGTTCTCGGGAAGTTGGCCTAATACGATAACCAGTGACCCGAAGGGCATGCCATGTCGTTTAATGGCCACCCCCGTTGGCCAACATCAGGAGATCTGACCTATGAGAAACCGTCTCTGGTTAGCGCTGGCAGTCTTTCTCGGCTTATCGACCAGTGTGCTGGCCGAGGAAACGCCACCCCAGCTGCTGGAATCCGTCAATCAGTTGCTACCCGGCATGCAACCCGAGCATGTCAGCAAAAGCCCCATTCCCGGCCTTTATGAGGTCATCTATAACCCGCGATTGATCCTCTATGTGCACGAGAACGGACAATATCTCATTCAAGGTGAGCTCCTCAATCTGCACACTCAAGCCAATCTCACCGAGGAACGGCGAAAGCAAGCCCGGCTCGAGACCCTCAAAGCGCTCGGTGAGGACACGATGATCATCTTTGCTCCCGAGAAAACCGCTCACACCATCACCGTGTTCACCGACGTCGACTGCGGGTATTGCCGCAAATTGCACCAAGAAATCAACGAGCTAAACGGCCATGGAGTGAAGGTTCGTTACCTGGCCTTCCCGGGGGCAGGCATTCCTTCACCGACCTATGAGAAGATGGTTTCCGTCTGGTGTGCCCAAGATCAACAGCAGGCTATGACCGACGCCAAGGCCGGCAACGAGATCCCTAACGAGCGCTGCGACCATCACCCCATCCAGGCCCATTATCAAGCGGCTCATCGACTCGGAATCAGCGGGACGCCGGCGATAGTTCTGGACGACGGGGGAATGCAACCCGGTTATATGCCGACGAATCAACTCATCGAGCTCCTGAAAACAGAGGGATCCAGGTGACCACCTCGGGCTCGCTCTGTATCAACAATCCATCT
The DNA here is from genome assembly GCA_964624765.1 of uncultured Thiotrichales bacterium. Taxonomy (GTDB): domain Bacteria; phylum Pseudomonadota; class Gammaproteobacteria; order HK1; family HK1; genus JAGTVB01. Next base: position 16,153 of record CAZUZO010000075.1, on the reverse strand, counting down.
TCCAGGGTGCTCGTGTTTTTCCCATGAGAGTCATCATTATCTTGCTGGGGCTCATCGCCTTCTTAGCGTGGGCCGGCTTCGAGCTGAAGGACCGCCAACGAGATGTGTCGCAGATCTTACTGGTGCTGGCTATCTTACTCACCCTGGTCCTTTTTGGGGCGCTCTTTGGGCTCTATGGGAACTAGAGGGGGCCACGCCTTGCGGCATTAGACTGGGTTCAGCATGGGTTGCTTGATGATCGGTAGTGTGCTGCGCGACGTACGCTGGCAATGCGGCGCGGGGTGACGCTGAGGGCCTTGATTCCCACCTCCACGATACGCCGCGTATAGCGTGGATCGCCTGCCAGCTCACCGCAAATGGAAAGTGGCTTGCCCGCGCTCTCGGCCGCCCTCACCAGATCGGCGATCACCTGCCACAGCAGGGAGCTATTGAACAAGCGATCAAAATCAACACTGACGTCTCCACGGTCGACGGCAAACAAATATTGCACGAGATCGTTGGTACCGATGCAACCAAAATCCACCATGTCGAAGAATTCACGAGCTTGCAGACAAGCGGACGGGACTTCGAACATGACGCCGTGACGCAAGCCGGTCTCGGGGAGGTCGGCGGTCGCTTGCTGGAACAGCTTGCGCAGAGCACTGTACTGCTGCGGCTCGGCAACCATCGGATAGACCACGTGGATCGAATGGCCCTGGGCGGCGCGCGCCAGCGCTCGAGCCTGAGTCCGAACCAACTCGGGATGCTTGAGCAGATAGCGAGCACCTCGACATCCTGACGACAGCGTTTCTAAGTCAACGCCCAAACCGAGAGGCGCCTTATCACACCCTAGATCCCATAACCGCACGTAGACCGGCTTACCAGCCATCACCTCGGCGATCTCATGATACTGGGCGTGTTGCTCTAATTCGCCCGGCAGCCCTCCGTTGGCCAAAGCCACCATCTCGGTGCGGGTCAGTCCAATGCCATCGGCCCGCGCCGCAACGGCCTCGCGCAGGTTATCCAGCCGGTCGATGGTCGCCATGACCCGCAGGACAGGCACCGGCTCCGCGACGGGGACGGACGAAGCGCAGTTGCCCCAGACTGTTGCATAGGCGCGCAAGGTATCCGCACAAGGGTACACGATGAGCTCGCCGCTATCGCCATCGATCAAACACTCGGCCTGCAACGGCACCGCCTCAAACAGCCCCTTAATTCCGCTCACCGCTGGAAGGTTCAATGCCCGCGCCAGTATGGCAGCGTGGGAGTTGGGGGCACCCCGCTCTACAAGAAATCCTACGGTCTGGGCCGCAGCCTCCACCGCGAGCGCCGGCGTCAACTCCTCGGCAATGAGGACATGATCGTGTCGGAGTTGGCAGGTGCCCAGGGGGCAGGTAGCGTGTTCGCCGCAATAAAGCCGCACAGTCCGGCGACCCAGGCGGCTCAAAAGGGTCCGCTTAAGCTCAGCAAAATCGGCCGCCCGCTCGCGCAACGCTGCTACCGGCGATCGTTTCAGATGCCGCCGGCAACGTTCGAACTCGCATTCAACGGCTTGCTCGGCATCGAGAGCTCGCCGTTCGATATGCTCAAGAAGTGCCCCCTGCAAAGCAGGATCTTCCAGGAACATCTGCTGCGCCCAGAAGATTTCTCCGGCGTCTGCACCCAGCTGTACCGTGACATCCGCTGCCAAACGCTTCAACCGCTCGATGAGCCACGAAATAGCTTCAGTGAGACGCTCCGACTCTCTGACGGGAGGTCGAGCAGAATCGCCGGAGTGGACAAGCGCCGATTGCAGGAAACAGGCCCGGCCCCGCGCAACACCCGGCGCCAGCGGGATGCCTCTAAGTCGTTTCTCCGTCGCAATCGGACTCACGGCCTCTCATCACCACCGTTTGTCGGGCGGGGCCTCTCCTGTGGGCCACCCGCCCCTTGGTGGGGCCTGCTATGACGTCACCTTCCGAATTAGCTGACAGGCCTCCGGTCACTGGGTTTCTTAACACATGTCGCTAGGTCGTGGAAATACGCGCAGCTACGTATATGCCGGTACTGACCGGATACTCACGGTAACGCTCTGGCGTTCGTCTCGCCATCGACGCGAACGACCAGCCTTTGGCTTGGTTGTAGCACCTCACTGGTACCGAGGCTGTTCCACTTTCGTAGCTGCTCGACGCTGACGTCAAATTGCCTGGAAATCCCGTACAACGTTTCGCCGCGCTTCACCGTGTATTCCACCTGTTGGGGTGGGCTTTCCCGGGACGGCCCCTTATCGGTTCCCATCTCGTCTGCCCTATCCCCACTGTGTGTGTTAGACACGCCTTCCCGCCCTGGGATGACGAGCCGCTGCCCGAGTTTGAGGGGATCGCTCAGGCTGATGCCATTGGCCGCTGCCAGTTGCTTCACGTCCGCATCATGCCGGCGGGCGATCGACCAAAGCGTATCCCCCGCTCCAACTTCGTAGTCGCCAGGGGCAGCCGTATCAGCAGTTCGCGCTACCGAGTCGCTGGTGGCCGGCCTGGCGGCACCTGCCATGCCCGCTGAAATCGGATCGGCTGCGGGAGGCACTGTTCCCTCGATCACCGGGGCGCCGGCACTGGCGACGGCATCGAGCCGTGCTGCCAGCCAATCACGCTCCTCCTTCAAGGCATCGACTTCGTTACGGAGCCGCTGGCGTTCGGTGCGCACGGACTCCAGCTCGCCGCTCAGCTCCTGCAGCTGGCGTTTCAGCATGGAACTGGACATCTGCTCCTGTGCCAGCAGCTGGGCAGCGTTGGCGCTTTGCGGTCCTTGGCTGGAGGGCGCAAACAGACCCCACAGGATCGCGCTCACGCCGGCGATGCCGGCGATGAGTACCCAACGTTGAGAACGTCGAGGCAGAGTCGCAAAGCCACGGCGCCAGTTGCCAAAGCCTTCCTGTAAGCGTTCCAAGATAAGCCCCAACCGTCGAACGGGGCGATAGCGCCTCGCTTGTTCTCGCAACCTGCCAGACCAATCCGAAGTCGCCTCGGGGGCAGGTGAACCAACGCTGTCTGAACGCTGAATGTACGGCGGTACACCACTCTCGCGTGCAGCAGCAGATTGCTGAGCCGTGCCGACTCTGTGTGAACCGATGCCGTCCCGGGAGGTGCGGCCTGCAGACGCGATCTCATCTTCAAACAACTTCAGTAAATCATCTTCTTCCACCCCTTTACCAGAAATCACGCCGGGATTACTACGGCCCTCACCCAACGCCCCACCCCTATCATCGATGTTGGTTTCCTGCGCAGAACGCGTGTGCTGAGAAGAAGGCTTGTCCTGAGATTCCTCACCACCTGGATACATCACTTATTACCTCCGCTTCCATCCAGTTCCTGCCCCACTTGCTAGGATAGTCTTGTTACCGAGCACGCCCCCTCGGGGCCATGCCTGCGAATGCGCGCGGGAAACTGCGGTCTGCCCACCGCTAGCCATGGAAACCCCCGCTTACGGCGGAAAAAACCGAGGAAAAAACCGGCCATGGTCGTCGTTTCGTCAGAGTTGCTCTTCGGAGCATCCCTTCGGCGCCCAAGCTGTCGGCAGCCGAACCCCGGGCACGCAAGGGTGTGTGCGGCAGGGATGCCGGACCCAAGCCGACAGGGACGTCTTCACGGCGTCCCTTGCGGCCTGGGGTCGGCTGCCCCCAGGGCCAACGCAATCAAACGGCCGAAACGATGACCAACGCCAAAAAACCGAACCGTCTTTATGAAGTATAATCCAAGATTGCGCAAGTGCACCTTGAAACCCCATAGGGCTGGTCGCTGTCCCGAACTCCCGGCACCGGCGCAACGATGTCACGTTGCTCGACACGGGCGACGATTTGCACTACTAAAGCAGCCGCAAGCCCGATGGCAGAGATTCGCCGAAGGCAAGGCGCTCGTCCGCCTCGGTCATCTCCGCAATCTCGTTAACCATTCGTACCCACGCGCTGGGGGCTTTCGTGGCTCGCAAGCGCTGCGTAACCTCAGAACGTATCGCAGCATCGATGTCGCGTTCTCGATCACCGCTTCGGCGCGCGATCAGGGTCGCCGCAAAGGCCGCCGGCTTGATCACGCGCCAGTCCACTTCAAAAAGCCCTGCTAGCCAACTCACCGCTGCGCTCACTGGCACCACATCATGGGTGCTACCGTACAAAGGAAGCCGCGCACCGAGTCTGCCCACTGCCCACCAGCTCTGCGCGGGTTCCTTAGCATCCCGCAGACGTTCGACTAACGCGTTACCCCACGCCACTTTGGTCGGAACCGGCAAGCGTTCCAGGGCGGCAACCATGCGCACCACGTCATCGTAGCCGTGTTTCTTGCCACCGCCAACACCGCCACGCCCCTTTGGCGGGGCCCGAAAGTCGCTTTCCACCTCGGCCAGGAGTCGCTCTTGTGCCACCCGGTCCAACCCGCCCGCCACCCGACGCCACAGTGTCCACCATTCGGCCCAGAGACGTCGATCCGCTCCATACTGAAGTCCCTGATCATGCAGAGACCATACCTGTTGAACACGCCAGTCATCCAGCGGATAACCGAATCCTGGACGCAGGCAGTAGCCGACCCAATTCAACCACAGTCGCTCGTGATCTGGCGAGCGACGTCGGTGTCGCGCACCCTCCCACAAGCAGCCAAATAGCTCGCGCAGCAGCGATGTATCCCATGTGTCGCGGGGGCCGAGCAACCTCTCCAGATCACTGCGTAAAGTCTTCACTTCCCGAGGACCGATATCGCGCGCTCTTTTCCCAAAAACCCGCGCGATGTGCTGGGCGGCCTGCGGAAACCGGGGGGCCAATGGGGCAACATCAGCGAGAACAGTCGCTGCGTCGCTGCCACGACGCACATCAAAGGTCAGCTGCCAGCGGCGTGCTGGATCCTCTTGCATGACGCAGGTCAGCTCAACGGTGCCGATAGTGGTCAGCGATGCCGCAATTTCCACCACCACTTCTCGACCATCGACACCGCTTCGGTCGTCCCTCTCCGACAGCACCGTGGCCACAGGAGGCAGCGCGGCGAAGGCCTCCCTCGCGATATCCACCACCTCAGCGGGCGCATAAGGCGTATCATCGTTCGAGAACACCAGATGGAACTGCACCGGCTGGCCAAGGCGGAGCGCGAAACGCCTGCCCTGAAGACGAATCTCGCTGCCCTCCTCGGACCCTTTGGGCAACACGCAAACCCCTTGTGAGCCGAGGCCGCTGCTGCTCGGGACAAGCAAGAAGTAGCTGCGCGCCGAGCCTCCCCCAATATGTATTCCTCGGCCACGGCGCGCCAGACCATAGGCAACCGCCCCACGCGCCACTGCCACGTCCGGACGGTCATTGTGAAGCTGGTTGAGTGGTTCACCGCGCCACGCAGCCAGGATCCCCCGCAGCCTATCCGACAACATCGGACTGCGAAATACCCCGCCGTTGATGAGGAGGGAATCAGGTACCGCGACTCGCTCCGGTGGCGGAGCTCGATCCCCCAAGGCATCCCGACAAACGGAGCCATGGCGTTGTAGAAAGGCAGCCAAATGGCGCGGAATAGCGGGATCCGAGACGTACGGCAAGCCAAATTCCAAAATACCGCCGCGCCGGCGTCGCGGATGCTCGTCCGGTGGTGTATGGGGGAAAAAGCCCTCGACGACCATACGCCGCACCTCGTCGCGACCGAGTGCCGTCGACCGTGTGCCGCCGACCAGTTTCGCTCCAGCGCCGAGCACTGAAACGGTGGCCTGTTCGGGGGCTCCCTCGACCAGTAAGCACTCTTTGGCGGCTCGACATTGCTGGATGAGTTGAGACAGTCCGGCCGAGTCCAGGCGGGCGCCGGAAGCTTGCATGCGACCCTCGGCCACGTGGGCCAGGGCCAAATCCATGTTGTCACCCCCGAGCATCAGATGCTGACCCACACCGATACGGACCAGCTCAGGTTGTTGTCCCCGCCAAGCCAGTTTGATAAGGGTGAAATCAGTGGTGCCCCCCCCCACATCACAAACGAGCAGCAAGCGGCTATCGGCCAACGCCACGGCAAGCTCAGCACGGTGTGCGGCCAGCCAGTCATAGCAGACCGCCTGAGGCTCCTCTAACAACTGCAGTTGTGAGAGGCCAACCAGGCGCGCGGCTTCCACTGTCAGCGCTCGCGCCGCTTCATCGAAAGAGGCCGGCACGGTGAGCACCACCGCCTGAGCCTCCAAGGGAAAATCAGGAAAGTGAGCGTTCCAACAGGCCCGAACGTGACCGAGGTAGCTCGCGCTTGCGCCCAAAGGCGAGATCTTGGCGACATCGTCAGCGGCGCCCCAGGGTAATATCGGCGCGGTACGATCGACCGAAGGGTGAGATAGCCAGCTCTTAGCGCTCATGACCAGGCGCCCCGGTACCCTCGCCCCCAGCGCCCGAGCCAGCTCCCCGATAACGACCCCGCTACCCCCATAGCCGGCATCGGGTTCCGGCCACGGCATGGCAATGTCGAGGGGATCGAACTCTGCAGGTGCCGAATGATAGCGCAGAGAAGGCAGCAAGGGCCGTGCTGCCACCTCTCCCGACGCTACCAACTGCTCGATGGGAAAAACCTGGACGGTCGGCGAACCGCCCTCTTCAGCGGTATCGGCGTAGGCAACAGCGGTATGCGTGGTACCCAGATCGATGCCGACGAGATAACGACTCACCATCGCTCATTCATCGGTCCCTTCTCTCCGAGCCCCGCACATCGAACTCCACCTTCCAAGGCTCGGAACCGGTACGCGGTAGAGCATCGAGCCGCAAAGTGCCGACTTCTGTCACCGCTGCGCGCAGCCGTACCGGGACGACTTCTCCAGGCGCCCAATCTTCCGTGGGCAACGTTGCCTCGACGCTCTCGAGTTCCTCAAGTTCGTCCTCACTCCACTCCTCCAGTACCGTACCGACCGTGTCTTCGCGACGCACCGATGAGCCGAAAAAGCGAAACCGCACAGGTTCACCCACCACCAAACCAAACTCCTGTGGGGGTAGCTCCGCCTCGGTGCCCTCTTCCATGCCGAACGGAGCCAGACAAAGGGCCTGGATAGGCGGCTCCATCCCCGGCACGGCGGGCATTGCGCTTTCCACGCCGACATAATAAGAACGCGCGGTGCCCCCGCGAATCCGCACCCCACCGCCGGTGCGGGCATAGCCATAGTAGGCCGCCCCTCGGGCTACCGCGAGATCCAGATCGGCCCCTTCCAACACCCGTACCGGCGCAGCCTCCTGCGACTGCAACCAGTCGTTGAGCACCGTGACGATGCGTTCCGCCAGAACGGTCGCCTTAAACACGCCGCCGTTAAACAGTACGGCGGTGGGATGCAGAAAAGTGGCTCCCTCGGGTAAACTCAGTTTGAAACCGTCCAAGTCCGCCGTGGCGCCCATCTGCCGACCGAGAAACGCCGCTAGGTGACGGGTAATCGCGGCATCCTGGGCATAGGGAAGACCGATCTTAGTGAGTGCACCGCGGGCGCGGGCCACTGGGCGAGCGCTCGCATCGACCACCGGGAAGAACCCCTCCACCAGGGTATGCCTGACCTCATCGTGGGTCAGCTCACCACGCAGGGTGCCGCCAACGAGTCGCGATCCGCGACCGGGAACCACCACCGGGACACTGTCTACCGTTGGGTCCGATAGCAGGATCTCCTTGGCGGCGCGGCATCCGTAAGTGAGCGCCTGAGTTTGCCAGAGGTCGAGCTGTTTACCCTGCTTGGCCAGTTTAGTGCGTACGAGGTGCGCCAACGCCAGATCCATGTTATCACCGCCCAGCAAGATGTGATCGCCGACCGCCACCCGGTACAATTCCAACGCACCGTCACGCTCGGTCACAGCGATCAGGGATAGATCGGTCGTGCCGCCCCCCACATCGACCACCAGAATCACATCACCCACTTTGACTTGGCTTCGCCATTCACCCTGGCTGCCCTGAATCCAGCTGTACAGGGCGGCCTGGGGTTCTTCAAGCAGTACGATGTTCGCCAATCCAACAGCCTTCGCAGCCTCGGCGGTGAGCTCTCTGGCGGCGGGATCGAATGACGCCGGTACCGTTACAATGACCTCCTGGGTCGCCAATTTGGCTTCGGGGTGTTGATAATCCCACGCCTGTCGTAGGTGTTCCAGATAACGAATGGTGGCCTCCAATGGCGAGATCTGGGCCACATCTTCCGGCGCTTCTACGGGCAAAATGGTGGCGCGACGATCGACCCCCGGATGGCACAACCAGCTCTTGGCGCTCGCGACCAGCCGGATAGGGGTGGCTGTGCCCAAACTACGGGCTAGGCTTCCCGTGATATATTCGCCCCGCGTGTCCCAAGCCAGACGCATATCGGCCTTCGCCAGCTCATCGGGGTGCGCTAGATACAGAAAAGACGGAAGTAAGACCTGCTCCTCTACGGTGCCAGGAGCCGTCAGCTGCTGTACCGGCACCTGTTCCAGGGCCACCTCTTCCCCGAAGCTCTGTTCCAGATCGACACAGGCTATGGCGCAATGGGTCGTCCCCAGATCGATCCCGGCAGCAAACCGTGCCGCACTCACAGCTCCACCTCCGCAGGGGCCAATACGCCGACGTCATGGCCTTCGCTAAGCTTTGGCAAGCGCACGCTTCGGGTGCGCCAACCACGGTGGACCAAGGTACCGGTGAAAGGCGGGTGTCCCACCACGTTGCCCGTTATGCGAATGCTGGCAGCGTCAAATCCTGATTCCAGGGTAATCTGACTACCCTCCTCCTCCGAACGCACGGGGGTGATATCGATGTGCTCGCGAACCACTTTTCGGCATCCGTCGTGCACCACTCGTGCTGCGGCTCCGATCTGTTCATCGGAAAAATGGGAAACATCCTCTTCCAGAAAGTCCACGAAGCGCCCTCCCTGCTGCAACAACCCCAGCAGCTGTAGCGCAGCCTCTACGGCGGGTTCTTTAAGCCTCGACACAAGCATGGCTTCCGCACCCGGGGCCGTTTCCGACACGGCCCGCGCCGCAACGGTGTCGAAGTCGCGTACCGCACTGGCAAATTCCGCATCGCGCAACGAGCGAAAAAACACTCGCAACGCCAGCATGAGGCGCGTAGGGAAAGACAGCCTTGGCTCCGCCATGAACAACTCCTTACTGAATGTCGTATGATCTAGAAATCTACCATGAGTGGTGGCGGCCGTCAGCCAAACTCCCTCAGAAATCAGCCATGGCGAATTGAGCACGGTGCTGGCCCCTTGCCCGCCATCGCCCTGCGGCACCCTCAAGTTAGATCCCTTCGCATGATGGAAAATCTGGCACAAGTGCTTTTGCTTCTGGGGGTAGCGGTCGCCGTGGTAGTCGCCTTTCAGCGCCTGCATGTCCCCACCAGCCTGGGGTACTTGTTGGTGGGCTTGATCCTCGGACCGTATACGATGGGACCCACGGTCTATGTGCCAGAGTTCAAGACCCTGGCCGAATTCGGGGTGGTGTTTCTGCTGTTCACCATCGGTCTTAACTTTTCCTTACCTCAGCTGCATGCGCTGCGGCATCGGGTCCTCGGGCTCGGAACCGGGCAAGTCGCGTTCACGACCGCGGTCGTTGCCGCTGCCCTGTGGCTAGCCGGACTACCTGCCGCTGCCGCGTTCGTCATCGGGGCCGTCTTTGCCCAGTCATCCACCACCCTCATCAGCAAGCAACTGGCCGAGCAGGGTGAGGAAAACAGTCACCATGGACGCTTCGGACTTGCCATGTCTGTTTTCCAAGACGTCACAGCCGTTCCTTTTTTAGTGATCATACCGGTACTGGGCCTGTCAGCCCGTGCCGATGTGCTGGCAGGCACACTGGGGTGGGCGATCACCAAAGCGGTGCTGGCCTTCGCACTCGTGTTCTTTGTCGGGCGTTGGTTGCTACGGCCGATCTTTCATCTCGTGGCCGAGCGTCGATCCGCCGAGGTGTTTACCCTGGCAGTACTGCTGGTGGCACTGCTGGCGGCCTGGACCACCAACAGCCTCGGTCTGTCTCTGGCATTCGGGGGATTCCTGGCCGGAATGATGCTGGGCGAGACAGAGTTCCGTCACCAAGTGGAATCGAGCATACGCCCTTTCCGTGACGTCCTGCTCGGTCTGTTTTTCGTCGGCATCGGCATGCGCATCGATCCCATCGCCATCCCCCCAATATGGCACTGGGCCCTACTCGGCGCGCTGCTCATTTTGCTCAGCAAGACTTTGATCGTCGCGGCGATGGTGCGCCATGTCGGAACCGACGCTCTGGTGGCATGGCGCACGGGGCTGCTATTGGCCGTGGGAGGGGAATTCGGCTTTGCTCTCATTGCCATCGCGCTCGATTCCGATGTGATCGACGTACAGCTAGGGCAGATCGCGATGACCTCAGTCCTTCTCTCGATGATCGCTGGCGCTCTGCTGATTCGATTCAACCGCGCCATTGCCACCTGGCTAGTCGGGGCCCAGCCCTGTGTTGCCCAAGATACATCCCACAAGTTGTCAGACCTGCCGGAACAACCGGTATTGATCGGCGGATATGGACGTGTGGGCCACACCATCGCGGTGTTGCTTCAGGCGAGCGGCGTCCCGTTCGTGGCCTTTGACACCGATCCGAAGCGGGTGGCGCAGGCACGGGCAGATGGTTACGAGGTCATGTACGGCGATATCTCCGATCCGGAATTGCTAGCTGCCGTCCATGTGGAACAAGCCTCTCTGGTGGTGATCACTGTTGACCAGTCCACCACGGCGTTAAGGGCCGTTTCGTATCTGCGCAACACGTGTCCCCATGTACCGATCATCGCGCGGGCGTGGGATCTGGAAGCGAGTTCGCGACTTCTTGAAGCCGGCGCCACCCACGCGTACCCGGAAGCGATTGAAGCGAGCCTACGTCTCGGTGCGACAGCCTTGCAGATGCTGCGTATCTCGACCGACGATATCGATCTGATCATCCAAGGCGTGAGGGATTGGGACTACAGACCCGTGCTAGAAGGGCAACAGGACAAGTCGAAGCCATCGGGCCAAGCGCGCCATCTGTCTTCCGATACGTGATCGAGTCTTGAGGACGGAGGAAAACGCGATGAAGCGATTCAAGAACATTCTTTGCGTGGTGGGGGATGGCGAAACCTCCCAGCCGACCCTGGAGCGAGCAGTCTCGCTGGCGGAGAACAACCAGGCTGAGCTGACCGTTGTGGACGTGATACCGCGTGTCACGGCAGGCGTCGGGCTGCCGGATGGCGGACCTATTTCCGCCGATTTGCAGGCTGCGATGATGACCGACAAGCTGCAAACCCTGCAGTCGTTGACCCTGCCTTACCGCACGCGACACCACATTCGACACGAGGTACTGAGGGGCACCGGGTTTCTGGAAATCATTCGCGCCGTGTTGCGCAATCGGCATGATCTGCTGATCAAGCCGGCGGAAAATCCGAATTTCATCGAACGGCTATTTGGTAACGACGACATGCATCTGCTGCGCAAGTGTCCCTGTCCGGTATGGCTCACGAAGCCGGAGGAAAGGTCCAATTACGGTTGCATTCTGGCGGCGGTGGATTTCGATTTGGAAACCCCCGACACCGAGCACAGGAACCTCAACCGACAGATTCTTGAGCTGTCCGCTTCGCTTGCGTTGTCCGACTTTGCTGCCTTGCATTTGGTGCATGTCTGGGACGTGCCGGGCGAGACGATGGTACAAACCTGGAGTGACAACCCCGAGATAGCCAGCATGAACTATGTGGAAGGCGAACGCTCCCGCCATCAAAGGGGTCTCAATGAGCTGCGTGAGCAGTTAAGAGAGCTATTGGGTACCGAGGCCTACGACTATCTCTCTCCTCAGTTGCATTTGCTCCGGGGTGCAGCCTCCACGGTCGTACCGGACATCGCCAAGCAGTTGCAGGCCGAACTGGTGGTCATGGGCACGGTTGCGCGGACAGGCATCGCGGGATTGTTCATCGGGAATACCGCTGAAGCGATTCTCGACCAGCTGACATGTTCCGTGCTCGCCATTAAACCCTCTGGCTTTGTCTCGCCGGTAGAGTTCGGTGAGTGACAGTCAACTCCTCGATGACATCAGCGGTGAGTGACAAGCACTCCGAGCGTTCTCCGGCCCGGGGACAGCCACCCACATCGTCCTTCGGTTCTCCTCAGCCTTTTCGGCTGACGGCGGCACGCCGCGATGGACGTCAACTTTCCGCTGCGATGGCCGCTAGAAAATGCACACCCAGGATCGCAAACCTATCGCATACCGCGAGGCCGCTAGTTGGCGCTGCACCGACCTGACCGAAGCACCTCTTAGCCACCGCAAACAATTCTATCAGCCGACACGCGCTGCCCAATGCATTCGAATTCAGCCCGCTCACTGATCCGCGTTGACCTCGTTGGCATCGACGCTCGCGTGCGCGAGCGCTTCGAAACGGTATTCCACGATCGGATGCAAGATGCTTATATGGTGGCCAATTCGAGCGTAGCCGAGATCGCAATAGTCGATCTAGATAGTCCCGTAGGGCAGGCCTCCTGGCATCGATATTGCGAGCGGTTCCCCAATAGACCGATCATTTTGCTCTCGGACACCGAACCGTCCAAGGAAAGCGGCGACGCATTCCTACCGAAACCCATCCAGGTAGACCAGCTCATTGAGGTCCTGGAAACAATCCGCCATCGGCTTGCAACCCTCGACACCAAGGCGCCCCTGGGCGTTGCAGAGCCGTTCGCCGCTGGCGTGGAGCCCGAAACGATCCGAATTACCGAGCAACACCCCTCGAAGCTATTGGACAGTGCACCTTGGTACCGCAGCCGGCCCTCGACCACGGCGCCGATTCAGCCCTGTGAAGTCGAGCTCGGTAACGCCTACGGGCACGTGGGCGCGCAAGGCGTCAAGGGACTTACGGAAAAGGCCCCGGATGATCCAGGGCACGGGTTAGCTGCAGACGCGCGTCAACCTCTTCAACGCCCCGACCAGAACCGCCACACCGCACAATCCCATCCGGCTGAACCCGGCCACTCGGCCAGCACCTTCGAAAAGACCTATCGTTACCCCGTCCCCCGAACCCATGACACTCACCCCGTCGACAGGTTGGCTCAACAAAAGCCATGGTATCGCAAAGCCGCTGATGGCGGCTTTGCTGGGCAACTCAATTGGCCCAGCGATGAGTCAGGGACTTCCGAAAAGACCAGCCGTCTGCCGCCCGCTGATGCCCGGTCCCCCCCGGGGACGTTGGTTCCCGTGCAGGAGCGTCTGCTCGGTATCTTACAAACTACCCTAAGAACACCCGCTGCCATCCAAAGCGCTGTGCAGCTTACCCTTGGAGATGGCCACCTGCTGTTACACGCGCCCCGAGGACATATTTATTCGAGCTTCACTGACCACCAACTGCAACAACTGGCCACTGTCCTTCTTACACCGACCCAGGTGCGTATCGCGCCATATGAGTTCGATCGACCCGACGCCTCGAATGGTTCGCCCCCCCTCCAGTGGGCTTGGCAAACGCTAGAGGCTTTTCTTTGGAAGCTCGCGCTATGGACTTACTGCGGCGGCTTACCTTGGGACACCCACCTAGGGAAGCGGGTTTACTTGAGACACTGGCCAAACTTCACCCGTCTGCATCCCGTACCTCATGCCATGCGCATCGCCTCGCTGTGGAACGAGCAGCCGATGACTCTTGACTACACGGCCCAAGCGCTTGGCATCTCTAAGGTACACGTGTTCAATTTTTATAGTGCCAGCCATACGATCGGCTTGGCCGGGCAAGCGCGGCGCGAGGCGGATTATCTATTTCAAGAAGCCGCTTCCCGTCCCAAGGCTAAACACCGCTTCCTATCCGAAGTCATGAAGCGTCTGCGATCGATCGGTAATCGCTAGCACAAAGAGGTCGTGGCGTGAGCGCCGACTATCCCAATCACCTCGCCTTAGACTCTGTGGTCCACGAATATCGCATCGATGCTGTGCTGGGCGCCGGTTCCTTCGGCATCACCTACAAAGCCACCGATACCCAACTCGGGATGCTGGTGGCCATCAAGGAGTTCTTCCCAGAAGAATACGCTCGGCGCGCCACCGAAGGTACGGTGCAGATCAAGTCCAGCAAGTATGCTGAGATATACCAGGGGGAGCTGGATCGCTTCATTGGAGAGGGACAGGTACTTGCCGCATTCAAGCATCCCAACATCGTGCGCGTCTGGCGCTACTTTGCTGCCAACCGCACGGCCTACATCGTCATGGAGTACGAGGAGGGTGAAAGCCTCAAGAATTACCTTAAAAGGTCTGGCAAGCCACTCGCTGAAACCGATCTGAGACGCCTGTTTCAGCCGGTATTGCAAGGGTTACAGGAAGTGCATAGCAAGCGCTACCTGCATCGGGACATCAAGCCAGCGAACATCTACATTCGCACCGACGGCACACCCCTGCTGCTCGACTTTGGCGCCGCCAGGCTGGAGATGGCGAAAATCTGCGAAGGCGGAACCAGCAAACTGACGTTAGGCTACGCACCCATCGAGCAATACTGTGTGGAGACTGCCCAAGGGCCGGCTTTGGATCTGTATGCTCTGGGGGCCACGATGTACCGTTGTATCTCAGGGCAGACGCCAATTGAGTCCATCAAACGGCAAACCGCTCGGCAAGCATCAACCCCTGACCCGCTGGTTCGGGCAACCCAACTCGGACAGGGTCGGTACAGCCGCAATCTTCTCGAGGCCATCGACTGGATGCTGAGTCTCGAGCCACAGGATCGCCCGCACTCAGCTCGAGAGGTGTTGGACTACCTACAGCGGGGCCCTCAGATCGATACCTTGCCTCGCATTCATTGGCAACGTCCGAGTGTTCGCAATTACACTGTGTTAGTGGCCGGACCTAGCCATCACGACAATATCACGGCGATTGCGAGTCTGAGCGATAGCCCCTCGATGCAGCAGGATACGCCAGGGGCACACCCCCAACCGCGTGACAACACGAAGCAGATGAGCGGTGGCGTCATCAAGCTCTCCGACTCCGAAGCGGTGCATTTGCACGCATTGCCGGGAGACCAATCCCCCGCCCTTCCAGAAGAGTTGCTGCAACAGGCCCTGCTAGGAATTTTGCTCCTGCTGGACCCTAACAGCCCCGAACCGCTCAAAGACTTGGATCACTTACTGCACGTTAGCGAGAATCTATCTATACCGTGCAAGATAGCCATAGGCCTCCTGAGCACCGACCCCAGCTCGTCACCCGAGATCGAAAAATACTATCGTCACCTGTCGATCCGATCCCACCCGTGGCGCATCACCCCCCCGATCTTCCATGTCGACCCCTCCAGTAGCCGCGATATGGCGATGCTCATGCAGGCACTGCTGTACTCGGTGGATCCTGGGCTCGAAGTTCAAACTCTCGCTGGCTCCGACTCCACGAAGATGCCGGCAACGATGGCGCCCGCCCTATCTGCAGCTCATCGCTCGTGAACCGACTTGCATATGCCGAACAGGGCTGGCCAGTCGGTCACAGAATTGCGGCAGTGGTACTGGCGGCGGGTAGCTCACGACGCATGGGATGGCGCAACAAGCTGCTGATTGAAATCGCCGGCCGGCCGATCATCGCCCATACGGTCGACGCGGTGATCGACTCCAAGGCAACAGATGTGATCGTGGTAACCGGTTATCAGCGATCCCGGCTCGAACACGCATTGCACGGCAAGCGAGTCCGCTTTGTCCACAATGCCAACTATCGACACGGCCTCAGCAGCTCGCTGCGCTGCGGGCTTGCTACCCTCGGTCCCCACTGCGCCGCAGCGCTGATCTGCCTCGGTGACATGCCTTTGGTCACCAGCCGAGACATCGATCGCCTCATTAGCGCTTTCCAACAGTTACCCCAGCCAGAGGTCTGTGCTTGCACCTTCGCCGGTGCACGCGGCCATCCCGTTATCTTACCCCGCGCGATCCTGCCCGATCTTGCCGGGCTCCAAGGCGATGTCGGCGCGCAGCAGTGGATAGCCAGGAATAGCAACCGCCTGCACGGCGTGAACATGAAAACCGACGCCGTGTTGGCCGACATCGACTCGCCTCGATCGTTACACCGGCTTCGCGATGCGATCCAATTGTACAAACTCAAACATGTTTGAGTCGCGGCATCTTCTCTTCATGTCATGCGGCTCAGGTGGACCGGCTTTCACCGACCGGTATGGCGCCGGGAAATCCTGCTTGAACCAAGCCCAGCGGATCTGGTAGGCCGCGTCGCTGGACGGCAAAGTCCAGAAGCAGTCTCGATCAATGCGGTTCGTTCCTCACCGCATCCTACGCG
>CAZUZO010000074.1:0-17263 GCA_964624765.1 uncultured Thiotrichales bacterium | reverse complement strand
ACCGCCCAACGCCGCTATCGGGTCGTGTAGCAGGTTTTTTCACAACCTCTCAGGCCGACTCCCGCCGGCCGGCAAATAGGCTCGCTGCCGCCAGCGAAATCCTCCCCGCCTTAGCTCATCGGTAAGCCACTCCACTGCCGCTTCTACCGCCGTGGCCTCACCGCGCACCCCAAGCTCCGTTTCACGTTGAGGGCCTTTCATCGACGGTAGCGAGGAGAGCTGCAGCCCCGGGAAACGCTCCACGAAGGCTTCCATTAGGGCCACAAGCTGGCCTTCGCTAGCTTGCAGAACGGTCAACAGCACTTCGCGGGGCGCGCTTCTAAAAAGACCCGCATAGTATTGCTTGAGCACCCACTCCACCATCGGCCAGGCCATCTCTGGAAACCCGGGCAGGAAATGGTGGTGACCTACGCTGAATCCAGGGATCTGATTGACGGGATTGGGTACCAAGCGGCAGTGCTGCGGTAGGTCAGCCATACGGATGCGATGAGGATAAGCCGCCTCGCCGAACCGTGCCTCAATGATGGCGCGCGCCTCGGCATGGCGCACTAGCCTCATCCCTGCCGCCCGAGCGGCGCTCTGTCGGGTAACATCATCCGGCGTGCTGCCGATACCGCCAAAACTGAAAACAACGGCCTGTTTGTCCCTGAAGCTGTGCCGCAGTTCGGCTGTGATCAGCTCCAAGTTGTCTGTCAGCAACTTGCACCATCCGAGCTCCAAGCCGTGCTCCCCCAAGATCTCAATGGCGCGATCTAGGTGCGCGTCTTTGCGCTTACCTGTGAGCAGTTCAGAACCGATGATGATGAGTCCGAAACGCATACCTTCAGTGGCTCGCTCACACAACTGCGAGGCCAGTCATTCTAACAGCCCCGCGTACGGTACTTTGCCATCAGAAGATAAGCGGATAGCAATGTGATGACCACGACCGGTCGAGAGAGGTGATGGCTGATGATGGCATACCCGCGTGCGTGCCTCAGAGCGCATGACATACCGATAATAATAGTTGCATAATCTTCGAGAAAGCGGGTTGGGTCTAACCGTAGACACGGCAGCTTATTGGTCGCGCCTGCGGCGTGCAACGTAAGCAAAGGGCGCTCCCGTCTGGTTTGACTGCGCCAGTGTCCTCTTCGAACAGTAATGACTAGGCCGCCATTAGTCTGTTTTCCGGTGTTGGTCATCGTTTCGGGAGTTTGATGACCTTTGCCTTGGGGGCAGCCGAGCCCTTGCCACACGGGACGGCGTGCAGACGTCTTGGGCCCGGCGCCTTTGCACACACCCTTGCCGCAAGGGATTCTGCTGCCGAAGGCTTGGGGACCGACGGTGTGCTCCAAAGCCACTCTGACGAAACGATGACCATGGCCAGGACAAGCAACAGAAACCTTTACGAACGATTTGCACGTTGTTTTCCGTCTGATCCCAATGCCCCCGTCATCGAGACTGAGGATGGCCGTCGCTGGTCCTACGACGTTTTGCATCGGGAGACCGCGAGGCTCGCCGGACTTTTTCACGCTCTTGGGTTGCGAAAGGGTGAGCGGGTTGCCGTTCAGGTGGAGAAATCTCCCGAGGCCTTGCTGGTGTACCTGGCCTGTTTGCGTGCGGGCCTCATCTATTTACCACTCAATACCGCCTACCGCCCCCAGGAAGTCGATTTCTTTCTTGGCGACGCGCAGCCCAGTTTGGTCATCGGCCGTCCAGAGGCCAGTCGGGAGCTGCAAAGTTTGGTCCGGCGCCACAGTATACCGCACCTACTCGATCTGGGTGCGCACGGCACAGGCAACCTGCTGGCGCAATGCAGTGGACGGCCCGCCGAGTATCCGTCGGTTCCCTGTAGCGGGGAGGATATCGCAGCCTTGCTGTACACCTCTGGCACCACGGGTCGACCAAAGGGCGCCATGCTGAGTCACGACAACCTGGCCTCCAATGCGTTGACCTTGGTGAGAGCCTGGGGCTTCACAGCGACAGATGTGCTGCTGCACGCTTTGCCTCTGTTTCATGCTCATGGGCTGTTTGTAGCCAGCCACTGCGTTCTGCTCAGCGGCTCCAAGATGGTGTTCCTACCGAAATTCGAGGCATCCAGCGTGGTGAGATATCTACCCCATACCACGGTGTTTATGGGCGTCCCCACGTATTACACACGTTTGCTTGCAGAAGCCGCCTTCGAGCGACAGACTTGTGCCGCCATGCGGCTTTTCATCTCTGGCTCCGCGCCGCTGCGAGAGCAAACTTTCATGGCGTTTTATGAGCGCGCTGGGCACCGTATCCTAGAGCGCTACGGGCTCACGGAAACTCTGATGAACAGCTCAAATCCGTTGCATGGGCAACGCCGAGCTGGCACGGTTGGGCAAGCCCTCGATGGTGTGACGATCCGAATCACTGCCGAGACGGGCCAACCACTGGGCTGTGGGAAGGTGGGCGAAATCCAGGTCAAAGGACCCAATGTGTTCTCGGGCTATTGGCAACGCGCTGAAAGAAGCAGGGAGGAGTTTACGGATGACGGCTGGTTTCGCACCGGTGATCTCGGTAAGCTGGACCCTGAGGGTTACCTGACCATCGTCGGACGGCGCAAGGATCTCATCATAACCGGTGGTTACAACGTCTACCCAAAGGAGATCGAGCGCCATATCGATCGCTTGCCGGGTGTTCACGAGTCGGCGGTGATCGGGCTGCCCGACCCCGATTTCGGTGAGCAAGTGGCCGCTGTGGTCGTCCAATCCTCGGCTACCCATCCTCTCACTGCCGACACCCTCATCAACGCCCTGAAGCAATCCCTTGCCAATTACAAAGTGCCCAAGACGGTGTTTTTTGTCGATGAACTGCCCCGCAACACGATGGGTAAGGTACAGAAAAATATCTTGCGGGAGCGATTCGGTCAGCATCAATAACCTCGTCCGTTTTAGGCCAGCTTCTACGGTCGAAGCGCATCAACGGTCTCGGACAGAGGGCCCGTAAGCCTGCAGCTCCCTTTCCAGTTGCTCGGCAACCGCCTGTGGCGAACCGGCGCGTTGAGCGATCCACTGGTAAGCCACGGGGACTACGTAAAGGGTAAAGAGTGTGGCAACGGATACCCCAAATAATACCACGACACCGATCACGAGACGGGTTTCCGATCCGGCACCCGATGACAAGATAAGGGGCAAGGCTCCCATCGTCGTGGTCAGTCCGGTCATGATAATGGGGCGCAAGCGTTTGCCTGCGGCGTCTTCGATGGCTGACCTGAAGGCCATTCCCTCATCACGGAGCTGGTTGATGAATTCCACGATGAGAATGCCGTTTTTTGCTGCCAGTCCGACCAACATAATGAGCCCAATCTGGCTGTAGATGTTTAACGTTTGGCCCGTAACGTAGAGGCCGACCAGGGCACCGGCTATAGCGAGGGGCACCGTCAGCATGATCACCATCGGGTGCACGAAGCTTTCGAACTGGGCTGCAAGAACCAGGAACACCACCAGCAGTGAGAGTGCGAAAATCAGGTATAACCGCTGTCGAGACTCAACGTATTCCAGCGATTCACCTTTATGATCGACACGCGCTTCGGGCGGCAACTCACTGCGCACGAGATCCTCTAGGTAGGACAATGCCTGCCCTAGACTGAAGCCTTCCGCCAGATTCGCTTCGAAGGTGATACTGCGTAACCGATTGTAGCGGTTCAGGGCTGCGGCATCGGCGAGCTCCTCGATGGTCACCACGCTCGACAATGGGATTAGCTCTGCGGTGCGTTCAGAGCGAACGTAGAGATTCGTCATGTCGCTGGGATTGCGCTGTAGGTCGTGCTCTCCTTCGATGATCACGTCGTATTCCTCGCCGTCATCGACATAAGTCGTGACCCGCCGGGAGCCCAGCATGCTTTCCAAGGTTCTGCTGATATTGGCGATGGATAGACCGAGATCGGCTGCGCGGTCGCGGTCGATGAGGACGCGCAGCTGCGGCTTGGTTTCTTTGTAATCGTGGTCAATACCCACCAAGCCTGCATTCATCTCCGCCTGCTCGAGGATGATGTCGCGCCACCGAACCAACTGCTCATAGGTTGCTCCGCCGACTACGAATTGAACCGGCTTGGTTACGCCTGTACCGAGGCCCTGGCGCATGATGGGAAAGACTTGCACGCCCGCGAGATCGGCGAGCCGGTCGCGAACTTCCTCCATGTAATACCAGCCCGATCGGCGTCCAGTGTTCCAGTGACTCAAAACGACGATAGCCATGCCGGTGTTAAAGATTCCGGTATCACCGAAGGCCCGTGGGGCGCGAATCAAGAGCCGCTGAAACTCACCGCTCTCGGTAAAGGGTAATAAACGCCGCTCGATCTCGTCCATGTGCTCGCGTACGTATTGAAAGGACGCCCCTTCGGGAGCGTTTACCATGATGAAGAAGGCGCCGCGATCCTCTTTCGGTGCCAGCTCGGCTGGCACCGCCTTGAACAACCAAACCGCGACCCCTGCTGTCGCAAGGAGCAGGAAAGCCACGTAGCGCGGGGATCGCAGTGCCCGATCGAGCGAGTGCAGGTACTGTTGCCGCAAGCGCTCAAATCGCCGATCGACCCAGCGGGTCAAGCGGCCCTCCCGACCGCTTTCGCTCAGCAGCTTGGAGGCCAACATCGGCGACAGCGAGAGCGCGATCAGGCTGGAAAAAGCCACGGCAGCAGCCATGGTCAGGGCAAATTCCGAAAACAGCCGTCCGACATCGCCTTGCATGAAGGCGATCGGCACAAACACCGCGATCAACACCAACGTGGTGGCGACGACCGCGAAGCCGACTTGTCGGGTTCCCCGATAGGCGGCTACCAGTCGCGGCTCGCCCATTTCCACCCGACGATGAATGTTTTCGAGTACCACGATGGCGTCGTCGACGATCAGGCCGATAGCCAGTACCAGGGCCAGAAGCGTGAACAGGTTAATGCTGAAGTCGAGCAATAGCAGTAAGCTGAAGGTCGCGATCACCGCGACCGGAATCGTGACCACGGCGACCAGCATGGCGCGAACGCTGCCGAGAAAGAGATAAATGACTAGGGTTACGAGCCCGATGGCGATGAAGAGCGTCTTATACACCTGTTGGATGGCGCTCTCGATGAACACCGACGTGTCGTAGCTTTGCTTGAGCTCTATCCCCACCGGTAGGCTCGCGTTGATGATGGCAGCCTCTGCTTTGGCCCGATGAGCTACCGCAAGCGTATTAGCTTGGGATTGCTTGATGATGCCGATCCCCACCATAGGTACTCCGTTGCCGCGAAACAGGTTACGGTGCTCGATGGGACCTACTTCGACGCGTGCCACGTCGCGTAACCGCACCAGGTACCCGTTTTCGCTGCGACCAAGAACCAGGGCCTTGAAGTCTTCTACCGTGCGATAACCGCGTTCCACACGCACAGTGAAATCCCGCGTCCGGGATTCTACACGGCCCGCAGGTAGGTCAACGTTCTCGGCACGCAAGGCTTCCTCAACGTCCGCAACCGTTAAGTTGCGTGCCGCCAGCGCCTTGCGGTCCAGCCAAATGCGCATCGAATGATCTAAGGCGCCCCCGATTCGGACTCGTGCCACGCCATCGAGCGCCGAAAAGCGATCTTCGAGATAACGCCGCGCGTAATCAGTGAGCTCCATGACCGACAGCGTGTCACTGACCAGATTGAGCCACATGATGACTTCTGCGTCTGCCGCCACCTTCTGGATCTCCGGTGGATCGGCTTCGTCAGGCAGGTCATTGAGAATTCCAAAGACCCCATCACGAATGTCATTGGCCGCTGCGTCGACGTCGCGTCCAACATCGAAGTGCACCGTGATGCTTGAGCGACCGTCAACGCTGCTGGAGTCGATGCTTCTGATACCTGCGACGCCGGCAATGCGATCTTCAATCAGTTTGGTGATCCGCCGTTCGACCACCGTGGCTGCTGCCCCGGGATAGATGGTCTCGATAGAAACGATGGGCGGATCGATGTCGGGAAGCTCCCGCAGTGGCAGCCGGCTGAAAGAGACCAGGCCAAAGGCAATCAGCAACAAGCTGATGACCGAAGCGAAAACTGGGCGCTTGACTGACAGGTCTGATAGCAACACGGATGAATCAGCCCCTCTAACTCTCTACGTTGTTATGGGGTGCTTGGCCTGAGCTCTGACGTGGCCCATTTTCCCGTGTTGCCGCGAGCTCCACCTGATCACCCGGACGTACGCGCGTGGTGCCCTCCACGATCACCAGTTCGCCCTCGCTCAATCCCTCTCGAATCTCGACTTCACCGAGACGTCGAGTACCGATCTGCACGGTTCGCCGCTGCACCGTTCGGCCCTCAGCGACATTGACCACCAGCACCGAATGCTGCCGTTGCAACGGAATCAAAGCCTCCTCTGGAATCATCAGCGCCTCCCGGCGGTTGTTCAGGAGCATCACATCCATCAACATACCGGGTTTGAGTTTATGATCGGGATTGGGCAACACCGCGCGCACCACGACCGAGCGCGTTTGCGGATCGACGCGGGAATCGATCTTGGTTAAGGTTCCGCGGAAGCCTCCCACGGCGCGGTGCGAGGCTCTCGCCTCGGTTCCCTCTCTAAGCATTTGAAGGAAGGTGTCAGGTATTGCAAAATCGAGCTTTATCTGGCTGATGTCATCGATGGTGGCGATGATGTCACCGGGCTCTACTAGAGCGCCGACGCTGACATGGCGCAGTCCGAGTACGCCATCGAACGGCGCTCGAACAATGCGATCCTCGATACTGGAATCGATCTCTCGAACACGCTGTTGGGTAACCGCCAGCAGCGTCTTGCGCTCGTCGTAGGCTCTTTGTGCTTCCACCTGGGTATTGATCAAGGTTTCCAGCCGCCGTAGCTCGCG
Source organism: uncultured Thiotrichales bacterium (assembly GCA_964624765.1). Taxonomy (GTDB): domain Bacteria; phylum Pseudomonadota; class Gammaproteobacteria; order HK1; family HK1; genus JAGTVB01. Next base: position 10,450 of record CAZUZO010000074.1, on the reverse strand, counting down.
CCGGTGCTGCGCTAATTCTTCCAAGGCTGCGGCACGTTGTGCTTGTTCCGCCTCTTGTGCCAGGGTGACGACTCGATCCCCTTGCTTGAGATGCTGGCCATCATCGAAATGGACGTTGACGATAAGGGCTGTGACCTTGGTGGTGATATCCACCGATTCGTTGGCGCGGGTCGTGCCAAGCGCCTCCAGTCTGTCGTGCAGGGTATCCCGCCGAACCTCGGCCACGGTGACCCCTAGGGGGCTTTCCTGCGGTGCTGGTGTTGGCTGAGTGGAAAGCGGCAGCCAGGCAAAGAACGCCAGCGCAACCGTGCTCGTCAAGGCCAAAAGAACGGATTTCTTAACCACAGGCAAAAAAGTCTCACAATGGGGTGATGGAGGGGAAGGACCTGTATCAGGGGAGTCTTGCATCTATAGACCTTTTTGGAACCGCTCGGTTTCCAGACCCAGTAGCCTGGCAGAAATTCTCCTGTGGACCCTGTCGCTAACTTCGCCGCTTCCCAGGGTTACCCCGCCGCGGGCCACAGCCTGTCCCGGATCGATTGGCATATCCCTTGTCCATCGCGCACCGAGGAGTGGTCTCGCAGGAACTAATGGTGGCGCTGGGGCAGGGCTGTTCGTCGAGTCGGAATAGAGCGTTGCCGCACGTATCGTTGACCTGACGAAGCGACGACCACGGCCTACTCGGGCGTTTCAGCCATCAGGTAGGCATGCGATAGTCGACGTGCCTTGTCTCCAAAACATAACTTTACAAACATAGTGTTAGAACGCATTCATCGGATCGTAATAGAGTATGGAGGCTTTCTTTGCTTACCCGCTGATTGGGATCGGCGCCGGGATTCTGGGGGGGTTACTGGGAGTAGGGGGCGGCATCGTCATCGTTCCCGCACTGGTCTGGATCTTCCACGCCAACGGGTTTCCGGAAAACAGTATCATGCACATGGCTATTGGCACGTCATTAGCGACCATCTTGCCAACATCCCTCGCATCGGTGCGTGCGCACCACAAGCATCAGGCTGTGCAATGGCGGGTGTTTCTTCGGCTAAGCCCTGGCTTTGGTCTCGGCGCTCTGTTGGGAGCGATCGCTGCTACGTACATCGCCAGTGGCCAGTTAAGGCTGCTGTTTGGTGTGTTCTTGTGCCTGGTCGCGATGCAACTTACCTTGGGCTCCGCGCCGGCGCCGCACCGAGAGCTGCCGGGCCGCAACGGCCTGCTCGCGGTGGGTACCCTCATCGGGATGCTCTCCGCTCTGCTCGGCATTGGCGGTGGGAATCTGACCGTTCCGTTTCTGTTGCATTGTCGGGTGCCGATTCGACAAGCCATCGCGACCGGCGCTGCGGCAGGTATGCCGATCGCCACCATCGCCACCGTGGGTTACATCGTGGCGGGCCAATATACCCTTCACCTTCCGGCTTGGAGTATCGGTTACGTATACGGGCCCGCATGGGTGGGTATCGCCACCATGAGCGTGCTATTTGCGCCCTTGGGCGCCAAGCTTGCGCACCGTCTGCCCACCGTCTGGCTGAGGCGCGGATTTGGGTTGTTTTTGATGATCGTAGGCTTGCGGATGCTGGGTCCAGTGGTCGGTTAACAATAAAGCCGCCTTATGCTGACTAAAGATAAAACTGCTTGGGTTTTGCATTGCAGAACTTTAAGGTTAACAAAGGCGGTTAGCGATGTTGAGGTGCCGCACGCAACCCACGTGTCAACCGGCCACAGAAGCAGCGTTGCGGCCAGGTGTTTGGCAGGTGGGAATTGGTGCTCGGCAAGGGAACACTGTGGTGTGGGTCCGGGCCCGAGAGGTCGCGACGCCTGATCGGGAAGCTTGTCCGCAGGTCAGCGTTCGGTTAGCGAGAACAAGCTGCGCTAAATCTTTGCAAAGGCCCACCCTCTCATTTTGGCGCTTCGGCCGAAGTGGCTAGTAATCCGGCACGTAGATGAAGGTCAGCGAGGTGCTGTGAGTGTGGCACAGGGTGAAATACTCTAGCCATCTCCCATCTAGAGGTCGCACCATTGCAGGCGGGGAGAGTTGGATAATAGGTTTGTTCAACCCCAAAGTAGGGCTTAATCGACTTCAGGAGATAACGGAGACCAACTATGCCTACTTTTGTTCGTACTGATAAATGTGACGGTTGCAAGGGCCAAGACAAGACGGCCTGCATGTACATCTGCCCCCATGATTTAATGGCCCTCGACAAGGACGGGTCCGAAACAGGGCACGCGATGAAGGCCTACAACCAAGAACCGGAGCAGTGCTGGGAATGTTATTCCTGCGTGAAGATTTGCCCGCAGCAGGCCATCGAGTGTCGTCATTATGCGGATGTTGTGCCCTTGGGTGCTTCGGTACAGCCCTTGCGGGGGTCGGATTCCATCATGTGGACCATCAAATTCCGCAATGGCACCATGAAGCGCTTTAAATTTCCAATCCGTACTACGCCCGAAGGATCCATTGATCCCTATGCCGGTAAGCCGAACGCCAACCCGTCGGAGATCACCGATCACTCTACCTTGTTTACCAAAGGGACTCACTCCTGCGACATGAGCCAGTTTGCTAAGTCCTAGGCGACTGGCTGCGTTGCTACCTATGGGCTACCCTGTACCGGCCGATCGTTCCATGAAACGGGTGAAAGCGTTGGGTGGCGGCAAGTATTAATGATAAAGAGGTTGAGCAGATGGCAGATGAATTTGTTTTCGGTAACCCGGAAATCGTAGAAGAAGAGCTCGACATCCTGATTATTGGAGGCGGTATGGCGGCTTGTGGCACCGCCTTCGAGATCACCCGCTGGATGGAGGGTACGGGTTTAAAGGTCAAGTTGGTAGACAAGGCAGCGCTGGATCGCTCCGGGGCGGTCGCTCAGGGGCTGTCGGCGATCAACACCTATATGGGTGAGAACGATCCGGCCGATTACGTCCGCTATGTGCGCGGCGATCTGATGGGCATTACACGCGAGGATCTGGTCTACGATGTCGGTCGTCACGTGGATGATTCGGTACACCATTTTGAAGAATGGGGATTGCCGGTCTGGAAGCAGCCCGGCGACGAGGGCAAGAAGCTCACCGAAGGCGGCAAGCCGGTGCGCTCTGGCCGCTGGCAGATCATGATCAACGGCGAATCCTACAAGTGGATCGTCGCCGAAGCGGCCAAGAAGGCGCTCGGCATGGATAATATTGAGGAGCGGATTTTCATCGTCCGTCTGGTGACCGACAAGAATGACCCCAGCCGTGTAGCCGGTGCGGCGGGATTCAGTGTCCGCGAGCATAAGCTATACATCTATAAGTTCAAGGCGTGCCTGCTCGTTGCCGGGGGTGCTGTCAATGTGTTCCGGCCGCGATCGGTCGGAGAGGGGACGGGACGCGCCTGGTATCCGGTGTGGAATGCGGGATCCACCTATGCCATGGCGGCTGAGTGTGGCGCCGAGCTGACACTCATGGAAAACCGCTTCGTGCCCGCCCGCTTCAAGGACGGTTATGGACCCGTCGGGGCGTGGTTTCTCCTCTTCAAAGCGCAGGCGATGAACGCCTATGGGGAAGATTATCAGACTAAGAACTACGCGGATCTCACGCCTAACGGCTATAACGCTTACGCGAACGGCCCTAAGATGGGTACCTGCTTACGCAATCATCTCATGATGAAGGAGATGCGCGAGGGCCGTGGGCCTATCTTTATGGATACGCCGACAGCCATGGCAAAGCTAGCCGAGACGATGACGCCCAAGGAGATCAAACATCTCGAAGCGGAGGCCTGGGAGGATTTCCTAGACATGACCATCGGCCAATGCGGGGTATGGGCGGGGGAAAACATCGAACCCGACAAGGAAATGTCTGAGCTCATGCCGACCGAACCCTATCTGCTGGGATCCCATGCGGGCTGCGCGGGTATCTGGGTATCGGGACCTGTGGACATTCCGGGCACGCCCGACCATTACCATTGGGGCTATAACCGCATGACCACCGTCAAGGGGCTATTTACGGCCGGCGACGGGGTGGGTGCCTCGGGACACAAATTCTCCTCCGGCTCTCATGCTGAAGGGCGCATCGCTGCCAAGGCCATGGTGAAATTTGCTCTCGACAACAAGGACTGGAAACCTGAGCTATCGCGCAGTGTGGATGATCTGGTGGAGGAAGTCTACCGCCCGGTGAAGAATTTCCTTGAGCACAAGGATTACACCACGGCTATCGATGTGAATCCGCACTACATCACGCCCAAGATGTTTCAGTTCCGCCTGCAAAAATGCATGGACGAGTATGTCGCGGGGATATCGACCTGGTATCAAACCAATGCAAAGATGCTCGAAGTGGCAGAGCGTAAGCTGGAGATGCTTCGAGAAGATTCCTTGAAGATGCGTGCCAAGGATCTGCACGAATTGCTTCGTGCCTGGGAGAACTACCATCGGCTGATGGCTGCCTTTGCCCACATGAAGCATATCCAATTCCGTCAGGAAACACGCTATCCGGGTTATTATTATCGGATGGACTATCAGGCCATTGACGACGATAACTGGAAGTGTTTTGTCAACTCCACCTACGACCGCGATACGGGTGAGTGGAGCCTGAAGAAAGTCCAGTATGTGCAGCTGATCAAACCCGGTCCCGAGGAACCCGAAGGTATCGCTCGACCAGGTTCCCCCGTGTAAGCTAGGGGTTTAGCTCTCCCAGTCAGGAGGCCGGGTACCGAAACGAAGGTGCCCGGCCTTTTTGCTACTGTGTCTAGGCGTGTCGGCGTGGCGCCGCAGTGGCGATAGGCGGTTTATCCATTCCTTCAGAGAGGGGCATCGAATGCCTGCCACCAAGATTAGCGGCGAGATTCCATTTCAGAGCCCGGTACAGCCTACCGAGCTTACCTTGAGCAGTGAAATCCAGTTCGACTGTCACCCCGGTGTCTCATGTTTTAACGCCTGCTGTAAGAACATCGACATCACCCTCACACCCTACGACATCTTGCGCTTGAAGAAACGTGTCGGTCTGACCTCTCAGGAATTCGTTGCCCGTTTCACCACGCCTTTCGAGATGGATCATCACGGTATGCCTGGTCTGAAGCTCCTGACCAAACCCGGCACGCTAGAGTGTGTTTTTCTTCAGGAGTCAGGTTGTAGCGTTTATGAAGACAGGCCCGCAGCCTGTCGCTACTATGCCCTCGGCAGCATGGGTATGCGCAAGAAGGATGCTTCGGCGGTTGAAGATATTTACTTCTTGGTCAAGGAGGCACATTGTCGGGGACACGAGGAGCCGAAAACGCTGACTGTTGCCCAGTATCGACAAGAGCAAGGTGTCGAGCAGTATGATGAGATGAATCGTGAGTGGCGAGACATCATTATCAAGAAACGCTCGAGTGGCCCCACTGTTGGCACACCTTCGGAACGTAGCTTTCAGCTGTTTGATATGTGTAGCTACGACTTAGACAGCTTCCGCGACTTCATCGAATCCCCAGGCTTTCAAAACCTATTCCATGTGGAGCCAGGCCATCTCCAGCAACTCGGAACGGACGATGAGGCTTTGCTGCGATTCGCCATGGCATTCCTCAAACAAGTGTTATTCGGGGGATCACGCATCCCCATGAAACCCGAAGGCCGCCAACAACGTATCGTAGAACGGCGGGCGCTTTATGAGGAACGCAGGCGAAAAGCTGTGGAGGACTATCGATCCGCCCAGGAAGCCCAGTGGAAAGTCGGCGAGGGGTAAACAAACCCGGTCAAACTCACTAAGACACTATCCTATGTCGGAATGGCGTCTACCCGATCTCAAGTTGAGAGCTTGTGAAAAGACCGTAGCGAGCGGCTCACTCGCCAGGCGCGCGGCGCGAAGCTGAGAGAGCGAACAGCCAGATAAGCCAGGACCGAACACCGCCTGATGCCGCTATCGGGGCGGCGGAGCAACGCCTTGGGCAAGCTGTCAGCTCCCAGGGTAGCCGTGGGTCCGGATTACCGCTTCATTGCCTCGAAGAACTCGGCATTGGTTTTCGTTGCCTTGAGGCGGTCGATGAGAAACTCCATAGCCGCCACCTCATCCATGGGATGGAGCAGCTTGCGTAGGATCCAGACCTTCTGCAGCCCATCTTGTGCCACCAAGAGCTCTTCGCGCCGCGTGCCGGAGCGCTCAATGTTGATGGCAGGATAAATGCGTTTCTCGGCGAGCTTGCGCTCGAGATGGATCTCCATGTTGCCCGTGCCTTTGAACTCCTCGTAAATCACATCATCCATGCGTGAGCCAGTATCGATGAGAGCGGTAGCAATGATGGTCAGGCTACCACCTTCTTCTATGTTCCTCGCCGCGCCGAAAAAGCGCTTCGGACGTTGCAGAGCATTGGCGTCTACGCCCCCCGTCAGGACCTTGCCCGACGAGGGCACAACGGTGTTGTAGGCTCTGGCGAGCCGGGTGATGGAATCGAGCAAGATGATGACGTCACGTCTGTGCTCAACCAGGCGCTTTGCTTTCTCGATGACCATCTCCGCTACCTGCACATGCCGGGTTGGCGGCTCGTCGAACGTGCTTGAAACCACTTCCCCACGTACCGAACGGGTCATCTCGGTGACTTCTTCTGGGCGCTCGTCAATGAGGAGTACGATCAGATAGCACTCGGGGTGATTGTACTCAATGGAGTGCGCTATGCTTTGCAAGAGCATTGTCTTGCCCGATTTCGGTGCCGAGACAATGAGTCCTCGCTGCCCCTTACCGATGGGCGCCACGAGATCGATGATGCGTGGGGTCAAGTCCTCGGTACTGCCATTGCCGATCTCAAGATTGAGGTGCACGTTGGCAAACAGCGGCGTGAGGTTCTCGAACAGTATCTTGCTCTTGGCATTGTCACGTTCGTCGAAGTTTATTTGATCGACTTTAAGCAGGGCAAAATAGCGTTCGCTTTCCTTTGGAGGCCGGATCTTGCCCGCCACGGTGTCTCCGGTGCGTAGATTGAACCGGCGGATTTGGCTTGGCGAGACATAGATATCATCGGGTCCAGCCAAATATGAGCTATCCGCCGAGCGTAAGAAACCAAATCCATCTTGCAGGATCTCTAGGACTCCATCGCCGTAGATGTCCTCGCCCTTCTTGGCCTGCGCCTTTAGTATGGCAAAGATGATGTCCTGCTTTCGCGATCTCGCCATACCTTCGATCCCGAGTTCCTGAGAAATCTCCAGTAACTCGGGTACCGATAACCGTTTGAGCTCTGTTAGGTTCATCTATGAGGGAAAAGAGTATTCGCAAGCGCCTTTACGCAAGCACATGACCGCATGACCGTCAGTCTGCAGGGACGAAGGCTTACGGATTAGTAAGGGGCTATGAGGTGTGCCAAGACGGCGATAGAAACACTAGACCCTCATAGGGTAGCACGCCTTAGTGTCAAGATCCAACTTGGCAAAGCCGTGCTGCTATCTCAACGCAACTATAAGTTGCTTTACTACGGGTCGTTGTTACTACAGATTGCTTTCGATAAACGCCGAGAGCTGCGATTTTGAAACAGCCCCGACCTTCGTTGCTTCCACGTTTCCGTCTTTGAACAGCATCAGCGTCGGGATGCCACGAATGCCATACTTTGGCGGAGTGCTTGGGTTATCATCTATGTTAAGCTTTGCGATAGTGAGCTTTCCCGCATACTCTTCGGAAATCTCCTCCAGAATCGGATTAATCGTTTTGCAGGGGCCGCACCATTCGGCCCAGTAATCAACAAGCACCGGGCGATCCGCGTTTAGGACGTCTCGGTCGAATGTTTCATCCGTGACATGGACGATCGTACCACTCATGGGCTGTATCTCCTGAGGAAACTACGCGCACATTTGAGCGGAATTAGCGGCTCATTGCAAGTGGGGAAAAGCCCTCTCACCTGCCGATCACACAACTCGCTGTATGAATGATAAGCTATTGACTGCTGTCACCTTTGCCAGCCTCCCCCTACCTCCGGCTCTAAGACAAGGCGTCGAGGAAGCCGGTTTCACTTATTGTACGCCCATTCAGGCTCGCGCCTTACCCCTAGCCCTCGCCGGACAAGACGTGGAAGGTCAGGCGCAAACAGGAACTGGGAAAACCGCCGCCTTCTTGTTGGCTGTCATGACTCACCTCTTGCGTCGGCCGCCCGTCTCTCAACACAAAGAGGGCGACCCTCGTGGGATCATTCTAGCGCCGACCCGCGAGCTTGCTATTCAGATCCATCAAGATGCCCAGCTACTAGGCAAGCACACAGGTCTGCGGATGTGCGTTGTCTACGGAGGCGCGGGTTATGAAAGCCAACGAGACGCGCTTCGCGCGGGCATCGATGTGCTGATCGGTACCCCCGGTCGGACCATCGATTACCTTAAGCAACGTGTTTTCACCCTCAAGAGCATCCAGGCGGTGGTCTTGGACGAGGCTGATCGCATGTTTGACCTTGGCTTTATCAAAGACATCCGCTATTTGCTACGGCGTATGCCTCCACCCGAGGGGCGCCTTAACCTGTTGTTCTCGGCTACGCTTTCCCATCGGGTATCCGAACTTGCCTACGAGCACATGAATGCGCCCACCGTGGTGAATGCTTCTCCCGAACAAGTGATGGTAGGACAAGTGGAGCAAGTCCTTTACCACGTGTCAAAAGAGGAGAAGATTCCGTTATTGCTGGGGCTTCTCAAACGCGTCGAGGTTACTCGTACCATTATCTTTGTCAATACCAAGCGAGCCGCCGAGCGGGTTGCCGCATACCTCACTGCTCATGACTTTCAGGCGGGGATCCTCTCTGGGGATGTCCCGCAGCACAAGAGGCTGCGTCTGTTGGAGAGATTTCGCCGTGGACAACTGCCCATCTTGGTTGCCACCGATGTTGCGGCCCGGGGGCTTCACATCCCCGACGTCAGTCATATCTTCAATTTCGATTTGCCTCAGGATCCTGAGGATTACGTACACCGTATCGGACGTACCGCACGCGCGGGCGCTGGCGGCGATGCCCTGAGTTTCGCATGCGAGGAATATGTTTACTCGCTGCCCGAAATTGAGGCTTTCATCGGTACCAAGATCCCGACTCGGCCGGTCGCCGAGGGCCTATTGATGCGTCCGGTGTCGCTGCGAAAACGCCGTCGTCGAATGTCCCAATCCGAACCGACCTTATCTGCTAATGCGGAGCAGCACGCATCCCCGCCATCGACGCGAGGCGGTGGTGGAGCAGGCGCTACAGGAGCGCGCAGCGCACCCGCAGGGAAGCGTAGCCGAGGTGTCGAAACTGGCCGTAAGAGGCGGCAACGCCCCGCTAAAGACCGTCATCCTGAGGCCTTGGAAGTCACCCACTTAGGGGAGGACCGCTGATAGCCACACTGCGATATCGACGATTTCTTCGGGACAGACAGCGTGGAGCATGGGGTAGCCATGCCATTCAACTTGGTAACCGAGGGATTCCAATTGCACCCTCGAGTCGCCACCAGCCTTGAAGGGGATGACAGGGTCATGCTGGCCATGGGCGAGGAAGATAGGTACCGACGCATTGCGGGCATCGCGTTCGGCAGCCAGTGCCTCTGGTAACGGGAGGTAGGTCGAGAGTGCCAGGATACCTGCTAATGGTTGCGGATAACGCAACCCTGTGTGCAGTGCGATCGCTCCGCCTTGAGAGAACCCCGCCACCACAATTCGATTAGCACTGATGCCTTGACTCAGCTCTGCTGCCACGTAATCCTTAAGGATCTGTTCAGAAGCGCGGACACCTCTTTCATCCGCCCTGCGCCGTAAGTCAACATCTACGACATCGTACCACGCACGCATGACGTAACCGCCATTTATGGTCACGGGCATTCGAGGGGCATGAGGGAAGATAAAGCGAATGTGGCTTGTATTGTGCGCACCCAAGTGGGGGACGATCGGTTCGAAATCATGGCCATCGGCGCCTAACCCATGTAGCCATATCACGCTCGCATCAGCGGTCTCAGGCGGCTGGATTATGACCGCGTCATCGGTAATAGTCATCGCTGTAGGTCCTCAGGAATGGAGTGTGTTTGTTTTTGCCTACGCCCTTGCGTCGCGCAACCGCCCCTGCTGCGAGGCGTAGGCACGTCGCATTCGCGGTCACTATGGGCGCGAAGCGATCAAGATGGCAATATTACTATACGTTGGGGTGTACGCGAGGGAGGAGAAGATGTCCCTTATGTCCTGTGATGTCGGCCGACCGCTCCGCAAGAGTCGACACGCACTTTGCGGGTTGATGACTGTCATTGCTCTCGCGGCCTGTGGGCAGAAAGGGCCGCTCTATCTTCCCTCGCAACAGCCAAGCCCAGCGGAGTTTGGGGGAGGCACGGTCATGGTTAATCATGCTGGCCGTCAGGTGAGCGGTATCCTAGCTAAGAAGCCGGCCGTATCCTCTGCGAGGTCGCCGACACCTGGAGGTTCGGAGCTTGGATCTCGACTGCTTAAATGAAAGGCGATAGGAATAAAGGGAGCACTATGGTCCTGAGGCTGAGAGCTTGTGAAAAAACCTGCTACACGGCTCGATAGCGGCGTTGGGCGGTGC
>CAZUZO010000073.1:0-17449 GCA_964624765.1 uncultured Thiotrichales bacterium | reverse complement strand
CGCTCCTCCTTAGCCCACCATCCCTATCCGGCGACGAGAAGGCGCTCGGGGGAACGTAACAGCTCAATAAGTCCGGGCAGTTATGGTGAGGCGGCACGAGCCTGAATGAGCGCAGGCAGCGGGGGAACGGAGTGGGTACCGGACACGCGGTCGACGAGGAAAGTCCAGCACGAGACCCCGAGTTTTCGGCAGGTTTTCTTCAAAGTGGCAAACGTGTCCCAACTGCGCCGACCCGGGTACGGATGCCGGCCTGACGGCGCGTCAGCGCCAAGCCATCGAGGCGCTGATCCGCGACTATATCCGGCAGAACCCCGAGGAGATTATCGAGTCGGTCACCCGCCACCAGGCGTAGCTGGAAGAGGCCGATCGGCGCGAAGCGGAGGCCGCGCTTGTCCTGGCGAAAGCGGAACTGAAAGGCGACGCGGCGACTCCGATTGCCGGCAATCCGAATGGCGACGTGACCATTGTCGAGTTTTTCGACTATCAGTGCGGTTACTGCAAGAAGGTGGTGCCGTCGATCCAAAGCCTTCTGAAGAGCGACGGCAACATTCGTTACGTGTTCAAGGAATATCCGGCCTTGGTCATCGTCTCGTCATGCGACTGCCAGCACAGGCTGGGAAAGTGGTTTAGGTCGCTTGCGGGCTGGCCGTGCGAGCGGGCTAAGCCGGTCTAACAGCCAGGCAAAAAGGTCTTCGTGCTGGACACCGAAGAAATGCTGCGCCGGCGTGTGTCCATCTGGGCGTTTGGTGAAGTCGTTGTGCACCACGGTCAAGGCCTTTGCCGCCAGCGATGACCTCCTTCGGTTCGCAGGCCCAGTTCGCTGGGTAGATGCCTCGCCGCACATAGGCATGAAAACTCGAATGGAGCCAGTCCTCCACTCGCCTGACCCAGCCATGCTTGACCGGATTCCAGTGAATGTAATCGACGTGCCGTTGGAAATCCTGGTCGTCGCGAATCAGGTGTTCCCAGTATCGGCGTTGCCACATACCGCGCTTGCCCCTGTTTATGCGGCTCATAGACCGTCTTTCACCGACCGGGATGGCACGAGGAAACCCCGCCTTGATCAAAGCCCAGCGCGTCGGGTAGTCCGCGTCGCCGGGCGGCAAGGTCCAGATGAAGTGCAAGTGTTCGGGCAGGACGACCATCGCATCGATTTCGAAGGGATGCTCGCTCTTGACCTTGCGGAAGATCGGCCGTAGCCGATCGATATGATCTACCAACAGATAATTTCCAGAGCACTCGGCGCAATTCACGCTGAAAAAATTAGGTCGCCCCTCGAATCTTTGCACGCCGATATTCGGTCATTCAGATTTAGCTCGGTCACCTGGTCATCTCTCGATCGATGCGGTTCTACGCGGGCTCGGCGTTCTGTAGTGCCCGCCGCACGCCATCAGGGTCATGGGCAATAACTGTCAGATAGGCGCGGGCGGGTTGGTCTGGCTCGGTGCGACTTTGCTCCCAATCACGGAGGGTGCCAAGCGGAATATGGTAACGGGCGGCAAACTCCTCCTGCGTGAGACCAAGAGCACGCCGCAACGTCTTCACCCGTGGTACCTGTCGCATCCGTGTCAGATCATCATCGCTGAGCGGCTGCGCATCGGGATCACTCAACGCAGCCAGATGGCGCGCCTCATCGGTCATCGCGTCAAAGCGTGTCCAGTCGATGGGCTCTTTCGATCGGTGAAGCGTTGTCTTTGTAGTATCGGCGTCTTTCATTGGGTTCGGCTCCTCGTGCGGAAATAATGCGGATAACATCTTTTCGCAGCGTATAGGCAACGAATAACAAACGCCCCTCAACCATACCGAGAAGATTGTATCGGTCCTCTCCGTAGTCAAATCGGTCGTCGAGCCACTCAATCGCAAAAGGATCGTTGAAGGCACGTTCGGCAGCTTCAAAGCTCACCGCATGCTTGGCGTAATTGTCGCTTGCCTTGGCGTTATCCCATTCAAAATCCAAGCTCATAAGCTACGGGATATCAGTACTTTCGTCAATATACGCACAGAATATTAGGATTTGTTCCTCCATGTCCGATGTGGCCATGCTGGCGAAGAAAACGCTGGGTATAGATACCGCTCCGCCTCTTGACGTAGATGATTTCGTCGTGATCGATGGTTTTCTTGCGATCATGGCCGGCCCAGATTATTGTCAGCTCGGTCACCGGGGTCATACCTCGTACGATGCGGTTCGTTCCTCACCGCATCGTACGAGGGCTGCTTTCTTTCTCCTTGCGGCTGACACGGAATAATTTGAAACCTTCCCAACCACCAAGTTTCTTGGCGTTTTCATCATAAATTTGCTTTTCACGGCCAATCACAATATCAGCAAGGAAGCCATAGGCAGCAGCTTATGCGTCAATAATTTCATCCGTCGCGGCTTCACCCAACACTTCACGGATGGAGGCCAATAGATTTTCGCCCACAATCGGATAATGCTCCGGCTTAATCATCAGCGATGCGTGTTTCTGGGCGATCAGCTCCACCGCGCCGCCCAGCACTTCCAGATTATCGATGTTAGCAGCATAGGCAGTAATAGCGCCTGCCAATGCGCGTTGCTGTTTACCAGCCGTTTGATGTGCTGGGTTAAAGAACGGCGCTACTTCCGGATCATGAGAGAACATCCGCTTGTAAACATGCCGTGTCAGGGTTTCACCATGTTCTGCCAAGACAGGGGCGGTGGATTTAACAATGGCAATGGTTTTTTCGTCTAACATGGCATCTCCTTTATAATATGTAGATTAAATAAATATTATGTTTATAATCACTTCTCAGATATTTACAAGGCGATTATGCAGCTTACCCAATTTACCGATTACGGCTACCGTAGCTCGGTAAGAAAATGCGACGAGCGGCCTGGGTACGTACAGGTTCAGCGAGTATTCGCGGCCATCGCCTCGAACCTTGACGACAAGTGCATCCCCTTCTGCCAGGCCGAGCTTCTTGGCCTTGGTCCGCACCGAAGCAAAGCCACCGTTATTCTTCAGGGACACTTCAGGGACAGGTTGCCGAAGAACTCCAGGGTCTTGGCCTCCGTGATCTTGAATTCGCCTTCGGACACGCCGCCCATCACACCGTCGTTGACGGTCTGCCATTCTTTGGCAGCGTCTGACCCGGTGAATTCGAACAGAGTGTTCTGCGTCTCTTTCGCCACGACCATTGCCCCCACGGAAAGCAGCAGCAACACCAACGTACTACAAAATACCATTCTCATGTCTATTTCCCCCAGTTCATCCAAGTGATCGACAACTGAAGCACGGTCGCAATCGAGACCCAGGTGAGGTAAGGCACCTGCGCCAGCGCCACCCAACGGTAATGCTTCCAGATCGCCAGCATCATCCAGATGATTGTCGCCCAGACAATCAGGATGTCCACCGCTGCCAACGGCAAGTTCCTCCATCCGAATTGGATGGGGGTGAAGATCAGATTTGCCACAAGGTTGATGCCGAAAGGAAGGGTGACCTGCCAACGCACCTTGCGGCGGAACGCCTGCACGAATACGAAGCCAAAAGTCACGATGATGATTGGGTAAAGGATCTGCCAAATCAAGCCGATGGTGGACGGTTCAGGCGTCCAAGACGGTTTCCACAGGCTGTTGTACCATTCCATCCATGTCATTGCGTCGATCTCCGTATCCTCGTGGCAATAATCGGCGACAGCAGGAGGACCAGCATTCCGAAGGGCATTAGTCCACCTTGCGGCACATTGTAGTCGGCGGCAAGTCGTTCCCAGGATGCGCCCACCACGAAACGGCCAAACAGGATCTCGAAGGCCAGCATCAGAATCAGCCACAGGAACCCGACCAGCAGCAATTCGGCGGTCCGGTGTGCGCCGATCCATCGGACGAACGCCAAGGTGATGACCAGGATGATGACGGAGCCGGTGAACACACCGATCTGGTTGGACCTGAATTCGCCCACGTAAGGTACCAAGAAGACTCCACGCGCGATGCCGTGCAGCATCTCGGCAGCGATCAGGACCAGCCAGACGGCAACGGCCCTGGCGGTGATGTCGAGTCGTGAAAGGTGGGTGGATTCCATGTTGCCTGTGCTGGCGGTCAACCGCACGACCTGGGTCGTTATTCCGGTAGCCGAGCCCCGCTTTCCGTCGCTGCGTTGGGCGGCGACGCCGCCATCCGGCTTACGAAGTCTTTCAGGTGATTCACACTGAGTCTATCGGCAACGCCAATTGGTTCACAAGCGTCACCTGACGCAGACGGGGAAGCCTCGGTAACGCCATTTCTCTTGCCGCATTGCATTTGAGAACACTGTAGAATGTGAGTCGTCAGTCTGTCATGCCATCGGAATCAACGTCAGCGCTGCGGCCTACCGTGGCCTGCCGCTGGCGGCGCCCTACTCGGCGCCCAAGGCGGCGAGCCTTCACCTAGCGGAGGCCCTGCAGCCGGAGGCCAGGGATCGATCTGCGGGTGATCAATCCCGGTTTTGTGCGGTCCAGCCTGACCGCCAAAAACCCCTTCACGATGCCTGCCCTGCTGGAGCCGGAAGAGGCGGCCAGCCGCATCGTCGCCGGGATCGAGCGCAGCGGGTTCGAGATCACCTTTCCCTGGCGCTTCATCTGGCTCCTCAAACTCCTGCGCTGCCTGCCCTATCGGCTGCATTTCGCCCTGACCCGGCGCCTGATGCCTGGCCGTGGATGATCCCCCGGCGCGTTACATCGCCTTCTTTGAAGGCATCGCGCCGCACCGGCTTGGCGCGCTCGAGAAGCTGTTCAGTACCGGCGCCCTGTTCCGGGACCCGTTCAACCGGCTTCGCGGGCCGGCGGCCATTCGCGCGGTGTTCGAACACATGTTTAAGACCTGAGAGACGCCTTGCTTTACGGTGGAGGAGTCGCTGGCGCAGGGGCAGGTGGCCTATCTGCGCTGGCGCTTTGCGTTTGGCCCGGCGGCACGGCGCCGGGAGATCGAAGAGGTGAGCCGCGTACGGTTCGTCGCCGACGGGCGGGTGGAGGAACACATCGACTACCGGGATCCGGCCGCTCAGCTATATGAAGCGATCCCCGTGTTAGGCAGCCTGCTGCGCCGCCGCCTGTCCGCAACGGGAAACCCGGTTCGCGTCTGACGCTTCGCAACGGTTTCCTGACCCTCCCGGCGGGAGGGGCTTCTCCTTCCCTGATCCGGGCGCCGTGCTGGTTTGCGCCAGGGCGTTGTATATAGAATGTAAAAATATAATATGGACATATGAGAATATCCTGGTATAATACATACTATTGTCTAATATAATAATTGGACTATCTTTTGACAAGCAACAGGATTGTGTCATCCTTGGGAGAATCCAAGAATGGAAAAGTCAAACCACGCGAGTGTTGAGGTAGGCATCGCCTGGCGCACCCCCCAGGCACGCCACTTCGACCGCTACTTATTTCATAACGTCAATTTCTGGCGCGATTACTTCCCAGGCAGCATGGGAGAGAAGCTTGCCCAGTCGGGCCCCGGTGATGTGATCACCGGATCTTTTGCTGCCGGCGAGGTATTGCCCGAGCGAAACGGCGGGAACATATGGTGTCTGCGCGAGCAGAATCTGCGCCTGGGAGCCAACGGGGGCAGCGTCATGCTGCGCCAGGGCCGCTTCTATCCCAAGGGATTGCTGGGCGCCCTTCCCGGGATTTACCCCCAGGACCACCACCCCTTTCGTTACCTGGGGGGGCAGGACCGCGTCCATGTCGCCGATCTCAACCATCCCCTAGCTGGTCTCGATCTGACCGTCAAGGCAACTCTGGTAGAGCTTCTGCCAGCAAAGGAGGAGCGGGGCGGACGTTGTAACGACGTCGTGCAGGAGGTATGTGACAACGGCCCCGGCCTGCAGCGGGAAGCTGCCGATGGCGAGACCGATTTTTTCTCAGGCGAGCCGTTTGCCCGCCAGGACATGACAGACGACGCCTGCTTCTACGCCAGCCCGCGCCTGGTCAACCACCTCGACAACTCTGCCATGGAGCACGTCCGGGCCGTTTACGCGCCCCGGCTCAAACCGGGCATGAAGGTGCTCGACCTGATGTCCAGCTGGAACTCTCACCTCCCGGGCGGCCTGCCCTTGGCCGTGACCGGGCTCGGCATGAACGCGGAGGAGCTGGCAGCCAATCCCCGCCTCTCCGCCCGGGTCGTGCATGACCTTAACCTCAACCCCGTTCTGCCTTTTGACGACGAGGCGTTTGACGCCGCGATATGCACGGTGTCCGTAGAGTATCTGACGAAACCCATCGAGGTGTTCCAGGAGGTCGCCCGCGTCCTGCGTCCCGCAGCACCCTTCGTCGTGACCTTCTCTAATCGGTGGTTTCCGCCCAAAGCCGTGAAGATATGGACCGAACTCCATCCCTTCGAACGCCTGGGGCTGGTGAAGGCGTACTTCCAGCGCGCCACCGGGTTTGAGCATCTGGATACGGAATCGATCCGTGGGTATCTCCGCCCTGCGGATGACAAGTATGCCCGCCTGACCCCCCTTGCCGACCCCATTTACGTGGTGTCAGGCACCAGGAGCGGGTCGCAGCCAGGGTGCTGATACAAAGACCACAGCCGCCGGCCACCATGGCGGTGCCGTGCGCGGCCGACACCGCATCGTTCTACAGGAGCCCTGATATGCGAGTAACCACGCGGGATCCCATGACAGGAAACGAAGTGAGCAGCCTGGACAAAGCGCCTTTCGTTGTGGAAGGCGAAGGCAACGGCGCTCTGAAGATCTACTTCGAGTCCGAACAGACGAGACAGGAATACCTGGCAATTGAGCCACGCATACCACAGGCCTGCTCGTTGAATCTCTACAACACCTTTGCAGACAATGAAATCATACTGTGGGACTAACCCCGGGAGGTACTAACCATGCGCACCACCACGGTCGACCCGATCTCTGGCAACGATGTGCTGGATGTTGACAATGCCCCTTTCGTCATCGAGGGCAGCGGCCCTGATGCATTGAAAATCTTCTTCGAGTCGGAGGCAAACAAAGCGAGCTACCTAGAGATAGAGTCGAAGACGCCCCAGCAGGTCCTCATCAACATATATAATCGTACGACCGGCACTGCTCAGGAGATGTGATACCCAATCGCGTAACTGCACCCTGTTCTGGCCGGCGGCGCAGGCGCCTGCGTGTCTGCACCAGCATCAGGCGCCTGCCTCAACCTCAGAAATCCGGCGGTGTCTTCTCGCACGGGTAGCCCTGCGCTGCTTTGGTAAAGCCGGTCTGAAACAATGCGCGCATGGTGTACCCCCTAGCCTACATCACCTCAGCACCGGCCGCGCGTTCACCGGCTGGATGGGCCGGTTGTTCGCCAACCCCAGAGTCTTTGCAAACTGCCCGATCTGCGCCGCAGCCGCGCCCACCGGCTGCTTCAGCACCAGCCACCACACACCTTCGGAGCAGGGCGGTGTAGTGAGCGACAACCGTTTGGCAGTGTTCCGAGAATGTTACTTTGTTTTAACAAGGAATTGATTTATATAGGATAAATCGGGACTGGTCAAATTGCAGGGTGGTTGCTTTACACTTCACTCGCTATGGTGATGGCCTCAGAACGCGCAGATATGTCGTTTCTATTTTCCATGCCGCTTTTCCGAAGTGTAAAGCAGGTTTGACCAGTCCCCTTCTGGAACACTACCGAGCTCATCGACTGGCAGGTGTGAGCCGCGCCTTCCGTGTATATTCGACGACGAGACACCCCACCATCAGAGCGTTGGCCGCGTGGCTCAATCCCACCGGGGACAGATGGCGAACAGGGATGCCATCAATGACTTCGCGCGGCGGGTGATCAGCTTTGATACGGCGGGTGACGAGCGCAAGGTCATAACCGCGTCGGCGCAGTTCACCGGCCAGAGCTACCGCCTGGCGTTCCGTGGCACACTGCCCTCACTGTGGCGCTCACCTGAAGATCATTGCCGCTATCGAAGATCCCTCCGTGATGACGAAGATTCTCGACCCTCTCGGGTTGCCCACCAGGGCTCCACCCCGCGCTCCCGCGCGGTCTTTCGATCGCCTCGAAACGGCCTGATTTCACACCCACAACGCGATTCAATCCGGTTCAGCTCCCGAGCCGACAACCCCCCTTGGTCTCCGACCGTTTTACACCCCAAAATTCCTCATAATCAACGGCGCACCACCCGCTTGCGGAACCCAAAAGCCCCGTTTTCGGACCGAAACCTCACGTGATTGACACTTCTGCGGTCTTTCGCCACTTTCCTGATCCAAAAAAGCGCGTTTATTTGTCTTATACACGCCGGGTACGTAAGCGACCCGATGTCGACGACAGCATAGGACTTTGGTCCAATCCTGCGGAAGGCCGCGCTGGTATAGTGACCGCGAGTGTGATACGGACGGAAAGGGTGACGGGCGACACCCACGTGCATCCGATCTCTGCCACCACAGTGAATGTAATTGACCGTAACGGGGAGGCGTACGCGATGAGACTGAACACTAAGGTCGTGATGCTGTTGTGGTGTCTGGGCACCGCCGCGATCGCGGAGGCCCAATCGGCGTCATATTGCGCCGACTACGCGAGGCGCGAGGCCGAGTACGCGGCGCCCACTGGCGGCGGCATGGTCCGCGGCGGCGCGCGCGGCGCGGCCGGCGGCGCATTGTTCGGCGCCATTGCGGGTGATGCCGGAACGGGCGCGGCGGTGGGTACGATCGTCGGCGGTGTGGCCGGCGGCGCCCGCAGTGCCGCCACGCGGGATCAGGTTTACAACGACGCGTACAACGCCTGCATGCGAGGTTACGCGCCCTAACCTGTGTTCTAACTCCGTATTCACCCGACGGCGCCCAGCGTCGATCAGGCAGCGGTACCGGCGGGTACGGCGAACACGTTCAAACAGCTCAAACACAGATCGGAGAATGAATATGCGTTACTACTGGCTAGGTATTGCACTCGTCACGGCCGCTTCCTCCACAGCCGTCGCGGAAGAACCCGTCAAGGGGATCACCGACATCACTGCCGTCACCTGCAAGGACATCATGTCGAGCGATGATCGCGGCCGCGAACTCTCCATGGCCTACATGCACGGATATCTCCACGGCAAGGCGAACAGCACCGCGCTCGAATTCGACAAGAACGCGGCGATCACCGACAAGGTGCGGGACTATTGCCTCGACAACCCGACCGCCAAGTTCGTCGAGACCTTCGAAACCCTGAGCAAGTAGGCATTGGAATCAGAGGCCGCGCCACCGGGCACGGCCTTTGCCGCACAAGTTTGCGTCCCTAGTCGAACAGACGCGCCTCGGGCGCGTGCGTTTCCATGGCGCCGCCGGCCAGGCGAGTCGGAAGCGGGATCCGTATTACCACCTCCCGGAGCCTCCATGCTGGCGAACGCCGAGCGCTGCAGCACGTTGTGGCAGACGGTGAGCAAAGTCGGCCCCAGGAACACGCCGAGCAGGCCCCAGCCCAGTGCGCCGCCGATGACGCCCATCATGATCAGCAGGAACGGCAGGCAGGTCTCCTTGCCGATCAGCAGTGGCTTGACGACATTGCCCAGAAAGCTGACGACGCCGACTATCCAGATAGCCACGAAGATGGCCCAGGCCGCCTCGCCCTGCTGGTACAGCCACAACGCAACGGGCATACCCAACAAGCCCGCGCCGCCGGGGACAATCGAGAGCAGGCAGGTGACGAGCCCGAAGCTCAGCGCGTTGGGTACGCCCGCGAGCCAGTAACCGAAGTACGCTGCCGCCCCTTGCGCCAGCGCGGTGCCGATGAATCCGTAGACTACACCGCGCTGGCGCACCGGCGATGCGGAACAGCTCGTTGCCCCGCTGGCCGGCGACCCGCCCGGAAAGGCCGGTTACCCAGCGCACCAATTGCTCGCCGTTCACATATATGAACAAGGCGAAGACCAGGCTCAGCATCATCAGTAGAAAGCCGCTACCCAGGGCGGAACCCAGTTTCAGCAACAACCCGAGCACGGGTTTGCCCCACTCGCGCAGCTTTGCGAGCATCACGGGGTCGCCCGCTCTGAGACTCGCCCACCCATGCTCTATCCGTGGGCCACCCACGGCAGGGTGGCGACCCAGCGCGGAACCTTAGGCCAGCCCGCCGCGACCTTCGCCTGGCACCAGGCTTCGATGGCATCGACCCGGGCGGACAGTTCTATCCCCGCATACACCAGCGGCACGAGGATGAGCAATGCGAACCCCAGGACCATCAGGGCCGCGGCCAGTCCGCGGCTGCGCAACACGAGCGAGAGCCAGTCGAACGGCGTCCACGTCGCGTACACCAGTATCGACGCCCACACCAGGGCCGGTGGTGACTCGCCCCATCTCTGGAGCTCGCCCCCTCGGGACCCGCTTAACGCTGTTCAAAATCGTTCCGTACGATCGCGTCGCCACCGTGCGCCTGACTCCGGCGCTCGTGACATCTTTAAGACAGCTTCTAAGGGGCCTCATGGGCTTCGCGAGTCGCCCCTTTAATCCCGCTGCGCCTCGCCCGTCATCGGCACAAAACGGACCGGCAACAGCGTCTCGCGTCTTTCTCCCTGATGGGTTTTCGTGACCCGAATGAGTTGTTGATCGACATTACCCACCGGCATCACGAGCCGACCCCCGAGCTTGAGCTGCTCCAGTAACGGCGGCGGAACCTTTGCCGGAGCCGCGGTCACGAGGATGGCATCAAAGGGAGCCCTCTCGGGCCAACCCTGGTAGCCGTCACCGATTCGGACGGTCACGTTCTGGTAACCCAAGCTTCGCAACTTTTCTTTCGCCGTCCTCCCCAGTGCTTCCAGGATCTCGATCGAATAAACCTGTTTCGCGACTTCTGCCAACACCGCCGCCTGGTACCCACTGCCGGTTCCGATCTCCAACACACGATCGCCCGGTCCAATTCGCGCCGCTTCGGTCATGAAGGCCACGATGAAAGGCTGAGAAATGGTCTGCCCGTGCCCGATAGGAAGAGGTGAGTCGACATAAGCCAGCCCCCGCGAGCGGTCGGGCACAAACTCGTGGCGAGGAACCCTGCCCATGGCCTCCAGTACCCGTGGATCCGCAACCCCCCGCGCCGCGATTTGTGTCGCCACCATCTGTTGACGCTGCGTCGCCCAGTCGGTCTCCCGATAGCGGGCTGTTTCACCGTTCAGATCGCAGCTCGCCAACACCGATGCCATCACCAGAAGCAGAATGACAACACTCTGCCTGCTGAGTTGAGTCCTCACCATGAGCGTGCGTCCCTCTTACAACGAGCCTGGTAGGCAATCGATGCTCATCGCCGTCGCCCTGTTCAGCGTACGCATGGCCAATCGGCCCCGTACCGCGCACAGTAAAACCTCCATTCCCGAGGCTCGACTGGCAAAGCGCCGGCGCGGATGCGAATCGTCTACCTTCGGTTAACCCGAACACTTATCCTTAGGTTCTTCCTGAGACAGGAACAGACGACGATGGTCTGGGCTGGTTTCGCTCTTGCTCCTGATGTTAACGCTAACAAATGCATTAGCCGAAAGCACGCCCACTGAAGTGAAATGCGAAGGTCCATACAGAGGGAAGCGTCCGAGCCTAGAGGAGCCCTTCTCCAGCTCTGCTCAACAGGCTTACAAAGACACTGAACATGATGCCTTCGACGTTCCGCCGCATCACGCGGGCGGGCGCGTTCGGCTAAGCAAAACCATGCAACCGTTCAGGGACCAAACGGCGCCTCAGCCCACACCCGCTGTCAACCCCGTGCATTACGAACGGCGGCGTCCCGAAGAGACGACGCTCTATCAGCTCGTACAAGAAAACGTCGAGACGTGCTTCGCCCAAGGCGAGGCGGAGACCGGCGCAGGCCTGCCCGATTTTGTCAAAGACGAGTTCGAGGCTTTGCTCGATTGTGGCAGGCCAACGGTTTTCTGCGCCGGCGTGGCCAACATTGCGCCCATGAGAAGCCGGTGGCCTGCCCGTGTAAACGGCGCGGATTCTGCCCCGCCTGCGGGGCACGGCGCATGGCCGAAACCCCGCCCACTGGGTGGATCACATCATTCCCCGAGTACCCGTGCGCCAATGGGTGTTGTCATTTCCGATTCCGCTACGCTTTCTGCTGGCCGCCCATCCGCACGTGCTCTCGGCGATCTTGCCGGTCGTCTACCGCGCCATCTCGACCCTTCTAATTAAACAAACAGGCAGGACGAAGGCGCTCACAGGCCGCCACCGGCGCCATGACACTCATCCAACTGCCCACTGTCAACTATTTTTTAGCATCACTGACAATTATTTTTTTTTCTAATTGTCAATGAGCAGGGTTGAACGTGTTTACGGCCATCCGCGATGCGTTCGCCGGGCGTCCGTTGCTCCCCACCGCCCCGTTCGCTTAACGATCATGTCGTTGGAACGTCACCCCGGACGATGAAAGTCCGGTGCTTTCATGGCAAACCCTGCCAGATTCACGGTCCCGCCACGAGTCCGGCAGCGTGTGGGCGGTCGCTCACCTCGCCCACCGGATCCCTACCCAACCGATACCCCATTCACCCGTCCAAACCGAAGGCCAATCCGTGGCACTCGAGCGGGATACGTTGATAGTTACAAAAGGGCGTTTATTTGTCCTATACTCCACCACCGCGCCGGCGAGAAGCTGTTCGTCGATTATGCCGGGCAGACGGTAGATGTGGTCGATCGATATAGTGCACCTACCTGATTTGTGGACTAACCAGACCTGCCGACTTGAACATTGCTGGGATCGCCTACCACGAATGTCTTAGGAGCGCTATAGAGCGGGGAGATTCGCGAGGCGCAGATCTTTGTCGCCACCCTGGGAGCGAGCAACTACACCTATGCCGAAGCGACCTGGACCCAGGGCCTGCCCGGTTGGTGCGCCTCGCACATACGCGCCTTCGAGTTCATGGGGGGCATTGCCGAGCTGCTGGTGCCCGATAACCTCAAGAGCGCTGTCGCCAAGCTCTGCCGATACGAGCCCCAAGCCAATGCCACCTATGAGGATTTGGCGGCACATTACCGCACCGCCATCTTGCCGGCACGGGGGCGCCATCCTCGTGACAAGGAGTACGTCGAGATCTACTTCAATCGCGCTAGACCCATCAAGGTTTGGGTCAGGCAATATCCCGGACACAACCTCGGTCAGTCCACAAACTCGGCGGAAAGGTCATCTCGTTTCCGATCCTGGGCGGGCTTCATCATGATTACCAATGGGCGGCATAGGCGACCGGCATACCAAAACGGTGGGCGGATGGATGACAAGACTAGCCCGGCTGTTCTTTGTCGAGAGCGTTTGGGAGGGTTGTTGATGTACTAACATCAAGCCGAAGCCAAATGAGCAGGAGAAGGTTTTTCGGGAGTGATGTGTTTCTGACCACACGGGTCGGAACGTTGTGAAACAAGCCGAATGATTGTCTAGCGCTATGCAACTTGCCGAATCTTATTCGCTCTACGATCGATTGACGGCGCTGCCGGAGGGACTTACGGGGGAGATCCTTAACGGCCAGCTCCACGCCCAGCCGGGGCCGTCGGGTCCGCATATGGGCGTAGAGTCCGCGCTGCAGATTGAGCTTGGCGGTCCATTTGACCGCGGTCGAGGCGGGCCGGGCGGGTGGCGAATACTCGTCGAGCCTGAGATCCATTTCGTGCGGGACCAGGAGGTCTGTGTTCCGGATCTCGCCGGATGGCGGAGGGCGCGTCTGCCGCGATTGCCCAAAGACCAGCGCTTCGAGGTGGTTCCGGATTGGGTCTGCGAGATTCTGTCGCCGTCTACTGAGAGCAAAGACCGCCAGATCAAGATGCCCATCTACGCGCGCTATGGGGTCAGCTTCGCCTGGTTGGTCGATCCGCTGAAACAGACGATCGAGGCGTTTGCGCTACAGCAAGAGGGCTGGCGGGATCTGGGAACCTGGCAAGCAGAGGAGATCGTCGCGGTCCCGCCGTTCGACGCGGTCCGGCTTGCCCTGCGCGACCTCTGGTCCTGAGAGGTTGTGAAAAAACCGTCGCGAGCGGCCCGAGAGCCAGACGGATCCGTACCGCGCGCAGTAAAACCTCCGTTCCCGAGGCTCGACTGCCGAGCAAAGCGCCGGCGTGAATTCAACTAGTCTGCCCTTAAGTTAACTCGGACATTTGTACAATGCCCGCACTCCACTCCTTAGGTTCTTCCACTGCCCAACTCCAATTCTAGCCGCGCCCGGTCAAATTCCTGGCGGCCACCCGCCGGCCACTCCTTGATATGAAGATCCTGCTGCGGATAGGGGATGGAGATGTTGGCCTCCTTCAAGGCATGCCACATACCACGATTGATGGCGGATCGCATACCGAGCAGACTCTCTCGACTGATGTCGATGTAATATTGCACTCGAAACTGAATGGATGACTCGGTGAACTGCCAGAGCAACGCCATCGGGGCGGGTTCTGACAACACTCCGGGATGGTTGAGGACGACCCGCTCCAGGGTTTCCCGCGCGGCGTCAGGATCGGCATCGTAACTGACCCCAATCCACAGGACGGTGCGAACGATGCTGTCGCTGTGGGTCCAGTTGGTAAATGCGTTGGTCACCACATCGGCATTCGGAATAATCACTTCCTGGTTATCCCAGGTTTTCAAGCTCACCGAGCGCATACCCACGCGTGTCACTTCACCCTCGTGGGTCCCGACCGTGACGATATCACCCGCGCGCAAAGGCCGCTCGATGAGCAACAACAATCCGCTGAGGAAATTACTGGCGATGGCTTGCAGGCCGATGCCGACCGCTACACCCGCGGCACCGGCAAACACCGCCATCGTGGTGAGGTTCATTCCCGTACTGCGAAGCACGATCAGCAAGCCGATGAGCACCACCACATATTGGATAAACACCGAGAGACTATGGCGCACCCCGAGGTCACGGATGCGGTACAACGCCCAACGATAGGTCACACCCCGTACCCAGCGCCCGAGCGCTAGGATGAACAGCATCAAGAGCAGCGCCACAATGATACGATAGGCACTGATCTCGATACCGCCTAGAGAAAAAAGAGGCTCTTCGAGGGATTGGGAAGCCGAGCTGGCGAATGCCAAGCCGCCCTGGATACCATAGACCTCAGAGAGCGCCAATAGGGCGCCGACAAAGAGCACTACCTCAAGGATTCGATGCGCCGGTGCAATGACGTCTTGGGTCCACAGCAGACCGTAGCTTGAATACTTCACTGCCACATTCTTCAGCACGATGACGCCGTCGCTGAGTAGACCGCGCGCCGCTTGCCAACAGACGAAAACCAAAAGAAAAATGCCAAGATGCCAGGCCACCATCCAGGCCAAGTTGAGATAGCCGATCACGCCGACAAGCCCCGTACCGACGAGGGAGAGCAGCAAAAAAAGACTGACCAAACGCAACGTTTGAAACCATAGCCGGTCTGCATAACGCTCCACGAACAGCTCCAAAACGAACCCCCGTAAGTGCAACAGTGTGGGAAACACCCACAGCAGGTACAGCATGAATACACGGTCGACGACCTCCCGGGTAGCATCCGGTAGTCCACTCAGGTGGATAAGCAGCACCATCGCTCCCAGGATCCCGCCGATCAGTACGCTCCAACGCAGGCGAGTGAATAGCCGCGGGGGAATCCGTTCAGCCCGCACGTCGGCGGTAGTCAGTACCTGACTCACAAAGGTAAAGACCGCCTTGATAATCATGCTCACCAACGCCAGGGTAACGATGATACCGCTGCCGGGCTGGGGCACTTCCGCGATCCACACCACACACAGCAGCGCCAAGGTGAGCCCAAGCCACAGCAGATTGCGCTGAATCATACGCAGCACCGCCAGCGAAGCCGTCCCCACGAAGGTCTTGACTTTACCCACCGACGCCACCCGCAGCCGACGCTGGGCTATTTGTCTCAATCGCAACATGAGCCCGATCAACAGAACCTGTGCCACCACGAGCCCGGCCCAGCGCCACGGCGGAGCTTGCATCAAGGCCCGAGCAGCCGCCATCACGCTCAACTGAACCTGATACAGGATGGCTTTAGGGGTATCTGCGAGGCTGCCGAGCAGCTGCCACCATCCCCCCAGGCTACCGGGCAGCGTACTGCGGGCGAGCAGATCTTGGCGCAGGCTGGCTTCGTAGCGCGCATCAAGACGCGCCTTGAGCTCCGACGCTGAGGTCAGCTGGTCTGCGATCCGTTCTTGGCGCCGTCTGGCATCTTGGATCAGCGACTCGATGGCACGCCGTGCCGCGGCGGCTTGCTTGCCATCCTGGTCGATGAGTCGCTTTTGCCGTTCTCCCACGGGCAATCCCTGCGCGAACAGCTGCTGCGTAGCCTGAAGTTCCTCTATCAAGCCATCGATTTCCCTTAGTGCCCCTTGCAGCATGCGGGAATTCGTATCACCGCGCCGAGTCAGCAAATCGCTGCGCTCCAAATCGACCTGGATACCGGTCAACCGGATATCGTGATGGACCAGCCGCGCCCGTGCTTCAGCGACCTTGATCGATACCTCCCATAACAGACGCTCATCCTGGTTGAGCCGCTCGGTCTGTCGTATCAGTTGTTGGCGGAGTTCCGCCGCCCGATCGAGGTAATTGCGCTGCTCTTCTTCCAAGGCGCGCTCACGCTCGTCGCGGGCCGCTAAGTGCTGCCGTTCCAGTTGAGCATAGTAGGCATCCTCAACCGCGATACGCCAGTCTTGCGCCAAGGATCGGCGCAATTCAGTCAATTCAAGGCGTTTCTTTAAGAGATTCTGTCGCTGCTGTTCCGTGTCCAAGGCCCGCCGTTGCTCGGCTAAGTCGCGACGAGTCTGGGCCAGCTCAAGGGCACGCGTGGCCGTCTCAAACTGTTCCAGAGCGGGGTTTTCCAACCATTGAACCCGTGCCTCGAGCTCGCGCACCGACTTGTCCAAGCGCTTGATGCGACGCCCCGCTCCCACGAGATCGAGCCTCAGGCTCTCCTGATGCAACCGGGTCGTTTCGGCATCGATGCGAGTTTGCTCGACCATGGCCACATCGAGAGCATCTTGTCTGAGCGCTGCAATATGGCGCGGCAAGTTGTTGGACAGCTCCTGAAGTTCCGCTCGACTGCGATCGATGAGGGCGCTTTGCTCTTCCGGGGTAAGTTGACGATCCTCCTGCTCCTCCTGCCGCGCCACCCTATCGAGGGGTTTGAGAAGACGCGTAATGGCATCTTTATCCGCATCCACCGCAGCCAACGCCGAGACGCCCGATAGAACGACCCATAGCGCGACCGAAAAACCCAACCAACGAAGTAAGAGGTTGTGCATTGCAACAGAGCTGGTTTTCACGGCTCCCAAGAGCGAGCTCAAGGCCATGGTCATCGTTTCGTCAGAGTGGCTCTGAAGACCGAGAACCGGTGGCGCACGCTTTGCGGGCGGGTTATGGCAAGCGCCAAACCGGGGCGTTAGAGGATCTCTACGCAGCGCTCAGAGGTTGTGAAAAAATCTGCCACACAACCCGATAGCGGCGTTGGGCGGTGCTCGCTCCTCGCCTATCTATCTGATATGTCTCTCGGCTTCGCTCCGTCCGCCTGGCTCTCGGACCGCTCGCGACGGTTTTTTCACAACCTCTCAGGCA
>CAZUZO010000072.1:0-17585 GCA_964624765.1 uncultured Thiotrichales bacterium | reverse complement strand
ACCCAATCGACAAAGAAAACAAGCAAGAAACCAATCACGCCCCCAGCCAGAGTACTGGCTAGGTCAAGAGGAACTTTGAATGTCACGTAATCGTCCATGATGCTCATGGCGTTATTGATCTTGCCTCATAGTGCGCCTAACGGGTCGCAAGTTGAGCGTCACCCCGTGCGCAGCGAGTACGGAGCGAAGCCGCGAGCGATTAAAGCAGTTTAGCATCCGCACCGAACAGGACAGAGAGAGAAGATCGTTCACCTAGGATTCTCTCAACGATTCTCCATGGTTAAGAAGGCATTCGGTGAGGTCATGAGGGGTCGGAGATTAGGGTCGCGTCTTGATATCTGATCTATTTCAATCACGGCTTGACCCCGCGTCTGACGATCACCACGGCTCGGAAAACCGCTCCACCACATCCCTGATCGCGAGCCCTGGCGGGCAGAACTCCCAACGGTTCTTGTCTGGGTCTATGGCGTGCTGATAGCGTCTCTAGACCACATCACGGGGGCAGAAATCGAAGCAATCATTGCAATGTGAGCCCTGAACCTCGGTACAGGCTTACCCTTGGTACGGGGCATGTACACCGCTACAAGCCGTGATAACGCGGCTAGCCATTGACGAGAACGACGCCGACCGTGAAAATATCCGGCGGGATCTAAGCTAGGCTGTGGCTCGCGACCACGAGCGATGCCAATCCGACTGCCTCATGGGGCATCACGCCTCCCTCCTATCGAGACTCCAGAGGCCTACCTCTTGAGGGATATGTATAGTTCGGCTAATTCTGATCCGGACATTTCCAATAATTATCTTGCTATTACTGTTTGAAAATCAATAAGATGGGATTAAGCAATACTCTGATCTCAATTAGCGGTACTATATCACCTCAATGGCGTCGAGACTCAGCGCGGCCACCGGTGTCATGGGCGGGCGCGGCTGACCTCTTGTCGTTAGCGCGCCGGCCGACAAAGTCCAGATGCAATGTAGGTCCTCGGACAGTGCGCCCATCGCATCGATTTCGAAGGGAAGCTCGCTCTTGATTTTGCGCAAGCTCTGCCGTCGTCGATCGATAGCGTCCACCCACTCATGATTTCCGTGGCGCTCGGCACAATCCACGGTGAAAGAATAGGTCGCCCCTTGGATCTTCGCACGCCGATATTCGGTCATCCAATTCTGGCTCGATCACCTGGATTGGGTCGTGTCTCGATCGATGCGGTTCGTTCCTCACCGCATCCTACCCGGGCTCGTTATTCGTTAGAGTGAGCTGACTCTGGCAACCAATCTTCATTAAGAACATTCTCCAGTAAATACGGGCATTCTTCAGGGAATGATGAAAGAGGAAGCTGCGTTTGCTTTGACGCACTATGGCGCGCTTTTTGATAACTCCGATCAAGCTGTACTGAGGCATAGACTCCTAAACTAGGACTATCTTTAAGCGTTAGTTCGATTTGAAGCCTTGCGTCAGTGATAGAGTCAAGCCAGCTATCTGAACGCCGTTGCGGCTGATATTGCCACTTGAGCAGATGCAGCAAGAGGCGAGTCAATTGACTTGCAATACCTCTTCTTTCACTCTTGCCCAAGTCCTCGATCTCCTCAATCAAGTTCTTCAAATCAATATCTCGCCAACGATGTTCACGCAAAAGCCTGGCTGTCCGTTGAATCCATAGATTAAAATCCGTCGCGTAAGTTGTCTCTGCGCCCATCTTTCTCTCTCATAAAACTTTATCGGAAACCCAATCGCACACCACAAATAATAAGGGTCCAGATGGTGTCCTTTCCGATAATGTCTGTTGTCTAAGAAGCTGTTTTAAAAATGTCACGAGGGCCGGCGCTCGTAACATCTCTAAAACGACTTCTCATTTCTGGGCTCATTTCGAGGTTACAGGGGGTTGGGCGGTGGCTGAGCCGCAAGGGTGTCAGATTCCCTGGTCCATCTACCCTCCCCCAGTCACGGACCCGCTTCGGCTAACGTGTGCCTGGCGCATCCCATTGACCCGTTCGGCAAAATCGCCGATGAGTGCGGCGACCCGTTCGGACTGGGTGTGATGCACCGCATGGCCCGCATCCTCCAGATACACGAGCTCGGCGTGGGGAACCTGCTTGATCAGCCGCTCGGCATGATTAGCGGGAGGCACCACCCGATCGGCATCACCCGTGATCAATAACAGTGGCCGTTCGATGTCAACGTAGCGTTGGCTCTGGCGATGCAGGTATTCGCTCAGCTCGCGTACGTCTTCGGCATCTACCAAGAAGGATCGGGGTCGCAACGCGAGCACGACGCCGGTGCGTTCCACATAGCAGGGGCTCACGGCCTCGGGAGAGAACACTTCAGCCACGGCGTGCTCCAGTAGTAGCTTGCCGAGCGGGTAAACAGCGGTACGCGCAAACAGATCCCCCAACCAAGGCACCCCCGCTACCCGCCGCACCCACGCGACCCCCCCGACCCACGGGTGACTCGCACCACCGAGGAGAACGCCTCCGGCCACCTGTTGGGGATTTTCCAGCAGGTAAGCCAACACCAACGAGCCACTCCAAGAGTGGCCGACCCAAACCGGCTGATCCACTCCGAGGGCCCGCAAAGCCTGGCCGATGAGCGCTGCCTGGCGAGCGGGATCGAGCCAGCCTCCCGCTTCGGGGCGCTCGCTGTAACCGTAGCCCGGCCGATCGAAGGCCAGCAACCGATGGCGCTCTCCCAGCAGAGGAAAGACGCTGGTGACGAAATCTCTAAGCGTGCTGCTCGCGCCGTGAATGAAAACGATGGGGGTACCCTGGCCCGCCTCGACGAAGTGCAGCCGTACGCCATCCACCTCCACAAACCGCCCCAGCGGCGGGTAGTCGGCCTCGGCTCGCCCAATCCCATACCGGGTGAGCAGAAACAGCAGCCCTACCACGGCCACCAACAGGCAAGCCACCAGTCCGAAACCCCTCATGCGAGCACTGTCGCTCCCACTGCAAGGCGCCCCGACACGATTTCCTGCGAGCCCGAACCGACGCTCGCCCTCACCCTACTGGGATGGCCACAGCGCAACAGAGGCCACCGTCGGGGCGGATTTGTTCCATATAGACCGCGGCAGTGAGAAGCTTCGATGGTGGGTTTGCCCGTCGGCCACCGGCCGCAGAGGCAAGCCTGCACGTGTAGGACACTCGGTCGCGGCGTCCCCGGCGCACCGTTCGCGGTGCTGACCACCACCCCATTGCTACAGTCCCACCTGCGGTCGCGTCTGCACCACGTAATATTCACCAGCCTGCACGGCTCCCTCGATATCCTGAGGCGATCCGCACAGCTGTTCGATGGCGATGCCGAGGGTCGCAAGCTTCGTGAACAACGCCTCGCCGAATGCTCGGTCGTGCAGCAAAGGCTCGGCAACGTAATCGAGGAGCCGCTTGCAAGGTGACTCGGCAAGCAGGCTATCGTACAACCCGGCCCCGGCGAAATCTTGCAGATCCTCACCGTTGGAGTCGGATCGATAGATCACACCCTTGCCATACAGCGCGATGCTCTTGCTGGGGTAGGCCTGGACCTGGAAGCTCAAATCGTCCTTGCGCATAACGAGACTCAGGGCTCGACCCGGATAATTCCCCACCAAGGTCTCACCCAGCCCAAGCACCAGCTCTGCATAGAGCTCATCGTGACACCCCGTCATGGGGTTCACGGTGTGCAGAACAAAGGCATAGTCGGCTTCGACCACTTGCTGGATCAACACCGCCATCATCAGATCGTCGTGGGCAACTCCTCTGGCTACCCGCGAGTAATAGGCACGGTCGGTCCATTTGGAGGCCCAAACCTGGGTCACCGCCCGCCAGGTGACATCCCACGCCACGTTCGGCAGCTGGCAGCCCTGCCAGGTGGCCATAAGCGCAGACCGTAACGCCTCAGGAGCAGTCAAACCCTCGATAGCCGCTCGCACCCGAGGTAACTGCTGAGGGGGATTCGTCGCCACCTCCGCCAGCCGCTGCTCGATGGTTTCCCGCACGGCGCGGTTTTCCGAGGCCGCCAACACCGCCTCGAACACCCCGAATGGCAGCGCCATGGAAGCCGGGAAACGTACCCAATCCGGTAACTTGCCAGACAGCGCCGTGAGATTACTAGACTTCGCCCCGACCACCGTAGCGTTGAAATCCGCCTCGGCGATCGCCCACTGGGAGAAAGCCCGACGCCGCAACCGCAGCGCAGCCTGGCTGGGCACTGCCTCACCTCCCGACTCCCCTGCCCCCGCGTCCTCGTAGGTGACATCGCCGGCAGTACTCACCCGCAGCGCAAGATTGCGACCCTCGTGCGCTTCCAGGGAGGCGTACACCTGTTCATCAAAGCAGGTGGCAAACAGCACCCGCGCATTTCTCGCGCGCACCGCCACATGAGAGACGAGATCCGGGGTATCCGTCGTGAGGATCGCCCGTACCCCCTCGGGAATTTCCTCCTCGCCGCTGACCCGGGAAGTCACCAACAGCGTCGCCTCCCTAAACTGTTCCCCTTGCACCGCCATCAGGCTGTTGACCTTACGCAGGCGACCCACCGCCGGGGCCGCGCTGATCACCTGCCAACCGCCCACGCCGGCGCGCGCTCGCAGCACACGATCCAGTCGGCGCAACAGCATCGATAGGGTAAAGGCCGGCCCACCGCGAATGACCTCTTCAGTGAACAGGGTAATGGTCCATTCCTCGACGGCAAGACGCCGCCCCAGGAGCTCGGCCTTCGGTTGCAGCCGTGCGTACAGTGTTTCGGTCCAATCGCCGAGCAACCGAGCCACGCGATCCGTTATCGCCTTAGCGCGCAACGCCCCATCACGCCCATCCCCCGTCGGTTCGGCTGAAGCATCGAGCTGACGCGAAGCCAGCTCCAATTCCTCATCGGGTATCGACAGACAGAAACTCGTCAGTGCCAGTCGAGTCAAGTCAAACAGGTTCTGGTCACTGAGACGACCGAGTTCTTGCCCCTCGATAGCCACCCGCAAGGCATCCTCCAGAGCCAGATCCAAGTAAAGGAGTTCGCGAAGCGCGCCGGCATCGCCCGCTTGGGCGAGTTGGAGGGCGAGTTCCCTACGAGCTGCCACGATCTGTTGTGCCCGCTCTAGGGGGCTCAGTGGGCGTGCCGATCTCGCTGATGGCGCCGTCTGTGCCGCCCGCGAAGCACGCTCCGACGTGCCCGATTTATAGCGCTCCTTCGGCCGTACCCAGTCGGGAAACGAGGTCGGCATCTCACCCAGCAATATCCTGAGCTTAGCTTGCAAGGGGGCACCGATCATCTCGCGGGCAGCGGTCACGGCGGTCTCCAGATCGGTGCTGGCGTGTACCGACTTGAGTACCCGCAGGTAATTGCGAAAGTCCTCCATGAGCCCTGCCTTTTTGTCGGCGAAAAACAGCGGATCGGTCTTGATGGGACGATCGAAACTCTGTAACCGCTCACGGGTCACACCGTGAGCACGCAACACACCATAGAAGCGATCCAGGTCGCCGTCGCTGTCCAAGAATGCCAGATAAGCCTCGCAGATGACGATGTCATCGGGGGAGGTGTTGTTGTGTAGCTTCTGGTGCCACTCCTCCATGAATCGCTCGCCGCCATGCTTCAGCTTATGCCGGTGCATGATGTTGAGAATGTCGTCGCGCACCTGCTGGCCGCGCCCGCCTCCCCGCCCGACGGTGGTCAGCAGCAGCCGGATCCAAACCCGACTCTGGGGCCACGGGCGATACATCTCGGACAGGCGAAAGGTGAGGCGATTCTGGGCATGGGCGAGTTCCCGCGGCTTGGTGTTGAAGCGCCGCTGCCAGTCGAGCTGGCGAATAGCGGAGTAGCGCAGCCAGGCAAAGATCAGCGCCAGGGCTTCCTGATCCGCTTCTGCCCCCTGCAACAGGTCGTGGGCCAGGTTAAATCGATGCATCAGGGTCCATGAGCTCTTTCCCATTTCCGCACTGATAATGGCTTCGGCAAGGCGATGCGGACCAGGCGACAGGTCAGGAAGCGGCTCATGGCTCGCTTCCACCCACCCCAGGTGCAT
Organism: uncultured Thiotrichales bacterium; assembly: GCA_964624765.1. Taxonomy (GTDB): domain Bacteria; phylum Pseudomonadota; class Gammaproteobacteria; order HK1; family HK1; genus JAGTVB01. The sequence continues at coordinate 11,601 of CAZUZO010000072.1, read as the reverse complement.
GTCCTGCCCGCCGCTCTTGAGCCAGCGCTCCGCCTGGGGTTGATACAAGACAAAATCCAGCCCTCGCAACGGAACCGCTTCGCGCAACCGGGTCAACATCAATCCCAACCAACGCACGCCGTCGCGCTCGCCGAAGGGGGTGCGCACAGCTTTCTCATCGAATACGTTCGATCCCGTCGGCTGCAGTTCCTGCGGTGGCAGACGCCATTCATGGGGAAATCGTTCAGCCACGCCCCAATGCAAATACAGCGGTGCCTCGGCATCGCAGGCCAACAGCACCTGCACGGTGTTGTCTCCCTTCTCAGCAACCGCCGCCCACAGAAACTCACCCTGCCCAAGATCAAAGCTGTAGCGGCGCCAATCACCCTCCCGGCTGGCGGCAGCCAATGTCGCCTGCGCCGACGGCTGTCCCATGGCGGGCAGCAAGGGCAAACGAAAATCGCGCTTGCCATCCTTGACCCAACGCCCTGCCAGTGGGAAATAGAGCACGAAAGCGATTCCTCTCCACCCCTCGCTGAGGTCGAGCTCAAGCTCAAGAGTCCGTTCACCTTGGTCGCTGACCACGAAGAGACTCTGTACCGCGTGATTGTTGAACGGCTCCGTTTGTGGGGGCCAGCAGGACTCGGGAGGTCTTAGCCACGCCCCGTGGCGACGCTCCAATCCCCAGTGCAAACGACACTCCTCGTCACTGGCCAAAGTGAAGCGAAGGCGCAATCGGTCTGCATCTCTCTGCTTCGCTACCCGCAAACCCACCTCGCCCACCCTGAGGTCTTGTTGCTCCCAGTGCGCCGTCATCTCATCCATCGCTAGCCCATATCTCCCCATGTGAATTGATGAAACCAACAGCCATGCTCGATGCTCGTGCGGCGTCCCAACTCGACCCAAGCACTACGGCCCCGCGCGAACGAGGCTCACCGAGACACCGGTCAGCAACACCAGCTTCAGCAACTCGAGCCCCTCGCTTAGGCGATGCAATCGATAGAATTGCCTCACCGGATCGGGAGCCGGCTCCCGAGGCAAGAAATCGATCTGCCGACCGAGGTCGATCAACGTTGGCGTCAGATAAAGCGCCCCCAGCGCAGCGATTCCGAAGCACACCGCTAACGCCGCGGTGCGCCAACGCAGCATGCGCCCTGATGTGCTGACCAGCACGAGAGCTGCCGCCGCCAGGGTAAGATTGGCCCAACCGTAAACCGAGAAAAAGTGGCGGTTGAGCTCGCTGGCAACATAGCGCAGGGTGGTGGCCTGGGCTTGCGCGTCCATGACATCCGCAAGAGCCGTCTCCACCGCAGGCAACCGCTGCGGCTGCAGCTGGCTAAAGTTGGCGATCGCGACGTAACCTATGGAGATGGTCAGAAAAAACCAACCGCCGCAGATCCAAAGAAGTAATCTATTGAACCAAGCCGAGCTGCCCATGGGAGCATTTTCTAATGGTCTCAAGGGCGGCGCAACTTCGGCTGTCTGCTCTTTGCGGGCATCATGAGCGATAATGGACCGATGTCCAATCCCGGCGCACCCGACCTAACGCGCTTGTCCTCACTGAGCCCTTTCCTGCGCCGCGCGCTGTCGGGCCCTCTTCCCAGAGCCGCAGGACACCTCTGCATGGTGCCTCGCCCCCGTGAAGGCTGGCAACCTGACACGCTGCCGAAAAACTGCCGCGACGCTGCCGCCTTGCTGCTGCTGTATCCGAAACAAGGCGAGGCGCATACTCTGCTCACGGTCAGAACCGAGCACCTGCCCACCCATCAAGGGCAAGTCAGTCTGCCCGGTGGAGGGGTGCGATCAGGAGAAACGCGAATCGCGGCAGCGCTACGTGAGGGGCAGGAGGAGGTCGGGATCGACCCAAAACAGGTCGAGGTCATCGGCGAATTGAGCCCCCTTCACATTCCGGTGAGCCGATTCATTCTCTACCCGGTGATCGCCATTACCGACCAGCGGCCGTCTCTGCACCCGCAGGAAAGTGAGGTGGCTCGCGTTTTGGAGGTTCCTCTAAGGGAGTTGGGCGATCCGGCGCGGGTGCGCACCGAGACCTGGGTCTACCAGGGAAGGGTCTACCGGGTACCGTTTTTTCGGGTCGAGCAAACCAAGGTCTGGGGGGCAACCGCTATGGTGCTCGCGGAGTTCCTGTGTCTACTTGGCGCACCGCCATCACCCGGTCCTGAATGGCCACAGCCTGAAGCGTGTCCCTAATCTCGAGATCGGCAGCCTCCATTAGAGGTCGTGGAAACCGGCTCCGCAACCCAAAGCGGCGTTCGCCGCTACGCGGCACCCTCGGGCCCTAGCGGGCTATTGGGATCGGGGCTCACGGCAAAGATCCAGGATCTCCTGATAGCGAAAGCAATCCGTGGTGTGGTCATTCACCATACCCACGGCCTGCATGAAGGCATAGCAGATGATCGTACCGACGAACTTAAAACCCCGTTGGCGAAGATCCTTCGCCATGGCGTCGGACATCGCGGTTGAGCTCGGGACTTGCTCGCTGTGGGTCCGGGCATTGTGTCGCGGTTGTCCTCCAACAAAATCCCACAGGTACTGAGCGAAGCCCCCCGGATACTGATCCAACGCCACATAGCCGCGCGCGTTGGCAATCGCCGCTGCAATCTTCAGGCGATTTCGCACGATACCCCTATCGTTTAGCAACTGGGCGATCTTACTATCGTCGTAATGAGCAATGCGGTAGGCATCGAAGCCATCAAAGGCGCGGCGGTAACCACTGCGTTTCTTTAGGATGGTGGACCATGACAGGCCCGCCTGGGCTCCCTCTAGCAGCAACATTTCAAATAAGTGACGAGCATCATAGGAAGGCACTCCCCACTCGGTATCGTGGTAAGCCACCTCCTCAGCAGAGCCGTCGCACGCCCACTGGCAACGCTGTCGGAAATGGATGGGATCTCCCGTCAATCGGTTGCTCCGCCGAGCATCCGCCCCATCAGCAGGATGTCCTGGTAAGCCTCGTCGAGTTTTCGTGCGTTCCTGCGCAATCCCTCGCGCACAAAGCCAAACTGCTGATAGAGATGGATGGCCGGTTCGTTGTCAGCAAACACTTCGAGCTCTAGCTTCTCCAAGGCAAACGCTCTCGCTCGCACGATAGCTTCGGCTATCAGCCGCCGACCGACACCTTTGCCCCGACACTCACGCACCACCCCGAGCCCGAGTCGGCCCACATGCCGAAACCCCAACAGGCGTCCCGGCACAATGTCACACCAACCTATGATAACGCCATCCTCAACGGCTACCGTCAAGGGCCAACCGTTTATTAACACCTGGCACATATAAGCGCGCGAGGCGTCGAGCGAGAACTCCTCCACGTGGGCCAGAAAACGGTGTTCTCGGCACACTGAGTTCACAGCTTGGTTGAAGCCCCGGAGATCGGTGTCTCGAATCGGTCGAATTTGCACGCCAGCCGTCATCGCCCATCTCGAGGAAACGGCCGCCGAAGTAAGCATGCCGCCCGCAGAAAGGGGCGGCGATTGCCGGTCGCAAAAAGCACCGAGACCGCTCCGCTGGCGTCAGAACAGGGCCCTGGAACGCCCCTCCACCTATCGGAGCGGCGTGTTCCCCCTACGCTGCGCTGGTTCTCGAACGAGCCGCGGCCGGCACCGCCCCACGGCGCGCTGCCAAGCTCCATGGCCGCGTGCGCCCTCGGGAGACGCACTCATAAACCGGCGGCTTAAGCCGTTGTCCCGCCCTGCTTGGCCAACTCCCGTTCGCGTAGCTCGTGCGTCTGTATCCGCTCTGCCAACCCGGCTACCTCTTGAGCCACCCCGGCTACACTCTGTGGATCGCCGAGCTGAACCCGCTCCAACAACCCCCGCACCGTCGAAATGATGAAGTTATGATCGTCCACCAGCTGACGCAGCACTGGGTGGTGCTCCGGATGGCGGTTGCCTAAGTACTCGTAAAGGCCCCCTGGGTACTGCTCGTGAGCGAAGTGGCTCATCAGCGTCGAGTGCAGCTCGGCCAGCAGTAGACGCAGGCGGTCCAAGGTGCAAGGTTGTTTGAGTTGATCCAACAACGCGAAGATCTGTTGATGCTCCTGTTTAATGTCGGCCAACACCTCCTTGAGATGAGGGTCAGCTAAGGTATCCGTCATGCTCATTTTAAAAATCCTGGCTTGCCATAAGGTTGTCGGAAGAAGCTAGCCTTGGGCCCAATGGATGTCAAGCCGCCCATCGAATTCAAGCCACTCGGCCATCGTTCTTGAGCCACAACAGGTCTGCCGCCTTTCAGCGCACCAGCAATGCCGGGCAGCTCAACCCCTCTCGCAGCAGTTTAAAGGTCGACGTTTCCAGCACCGTTGGGCTAGCGGGTAACACCAGCATGGCCGCGTTGTGCCAACGGACGGTGTTCAATAGAGTGCCTACCGTTGGGTCGACCACTTGCTGGTATTGTACCGGCCGCTCGCCGATGAGCCGAGCCGCCCTGTGACGCAGTCGCTTGACGGCTTCTTCATCGCTGGCCATGAGCAGCACCCGCAGTGCCCGAGCATCCGTATCGGCGACATGTCTAGCCACTTCTAGCGCCCGCTTGCCAGCCGTGGTCTCATCACAGACCACGACCACTGGCCGGTCCCGACCTTCGGCCTGCAACGCCCGCTGGGCCGCCGCCTGCAGGGCGAAGCCGAGGTCACTCTCTCGCAACAAGATTCTCCGGGAGGCACCCAGGGCCAATAGATCGACCTGCGCCGCAGTTTGCAGCAGCAACGCCGCCACGGAGCCTCGGCTCACGCGAAACGACCATTTCACCCCGACCCGCTCAGCAGCTGCCGCCAACGCCCGCTGCGCCGCCGCCGCTTGGATGCGAAGCTGGCGTTGGAGATCCGCCTCTTCCAGCGGCCGATGACGCTGCGTGAAGCGGGAAAACTCCGCCGCGAAGGGCAACGCCGCCAGATGCAAGAGATCGATGTCCTCCACAAACAATCCGTCCACCTCGGCCCGTAGCCGCGCCGCGAGGCAGGCGATCCGCTCCAGCGCCCGCGCATCCGGCGCCTCACCGCCAAGGGCAATGGCAATACGGCGCACCCGTGCCGCCTGTTTACCCTCGCTCAAGACGTTTCCTCTTTGGTCGATTCGGCTGCAAAGGCCCGGCGCTTGTCTGCAAAATCGATCAGCCGCGCCTTCACTCGATAATTGATGGAGCCCGCGGGAAACTCCCCGTCGGCGTCGCGCGCACCCGCCTCGATGCCAGTGAGGATCTCGATGCCCTGGGCAATGGTCTGTACCGGATAAACATGGAACTGGCCTCCTGCGACCGCGTCGATGACCTCTCGGCGCAGCATCAAGTTCTTGACATTGGAAGCCGGTATGAGAACACCCTGTTCACCGGTTAGCCCACGGGCTTTGCAAATGTCGAAAAAGCCTTCGATCTTTTCATTCACCCCGCCGATAGCCTGCACTTCGCCGAATTGATTGACCGAGCCGGTGACGGCCAATGCCTGCTTGATGGGCGCTTCGGCCAATGCCGAGAGTAAAGCATAAAGCTCCGCCGAGGAGGCGCTGTCGCCCTCCAAACCGCTGTAGGACTGCTCGAATACCAGGCTCGCCGAAAGCGATAAAGGTCGGTCGATGACGTAATGGGCAGCCAGAAAACTGGAAAGAATGAGGACTCCTTTCGAATGGATGGGACCGCCGAGCTCGACCTCCCGCTCGATGTCGACCACCTTGCCGCTACCGAGGCTTAGCCGCGCGGTAATCCGGCTCGGCCGACCAAACATGAAATCACCGACCCGCGCCACGGCCAGCCCATTGATCTGACCCACCTTCTCACGCGCCGTATCGATCAAAATGGTATCACGCAGGATCGCTTCTTGGACCCGTTCGCGCAAACGACTACGGCGACGATCTCGGCTGTCGATGGCTCGCTGCACGTCGTGCGCCTGAATCAGGCCGTGGCCATGCTGGGTCCCCCAATAATCCGCCTCGCGCAAGATGTCGATAACCTCTCGGACCTGCGCTGAGAGCTTTCCCGCATCCCCCGCTTGGCGCGCGCTTTCCTCCAGCAAGCGGGCCACCGCGTGGCGATCCAAGTGCTTCAACGATTCCCTTCTGGCCACTGTGGCCAAGAGACGGGCGAGGCGATGATGGTTTTCCGGGGTGCGCGGCATCTCATCCTCGAAGTCCGCCGCCACTTTAAACAGATCGTTAAAGTCGGGGTCCAAAGCCTGCAGCAGATAATAGAGCATCCGCTCACCGATCAAGACCACCTTGACCTTGAGTGGGATCGGCTCGGGCTCGATCGACACCGTGCTCACCAAGCTGTAGGCTTGGCCGAGGGATTCGATGCGAAGCTCCTCAGAGCTCAGCGCCTGCTTGAGACCCTCCCAAGCAAAGGGCTGAATCAGTACCTTGCGCACGTCCAGGACTAGATAGCCGCCGTTGGCGCGGTGCAAGGCTCCACCTCGGATAAGATTGAAATCGGTCAGCAAGGCCCCGAGCTTAGCGATGTGCTCGATGCGTCCCATCAGAAACGCATAGGTGGGGTGTTGCTCAAAAACCACCGGCGCGCCTCCTGCATCGCCGTGGTCCACCACCACATTCACCCCGTAGCGGCGCAGGGCCGGCGATTCCTTCGGCTGCTGCCCCGGCAGCTCAGCCTCCGCCTGGGACGGCCCACCGAACGGCTTACGGAAAATGTCGACGTTGTCGATGATGTCGCGGCGCAGATTCTCGAGGTAGGCCACCACCTTTGGCCCTTGCTGGTAGGCTTGGACCAAATCGTCGATGAGCCCCCCCACCGCGAACACCGTCACTTCGCGGTCTAACGCCCGGATCGCCTCTCGAACCTTTCGCACGCGCTGCGGCGTCGATTGCATCGCCCGTTCCAGCGCTTGTTGCAGGACCTTGGTCTGGTTCTGAATGCGCTGTTTCTCGTCCTCGGAGAGTTTGTTAAAGGCGTCCGGGCTCATCACCTCGCCGTCATCCTTGAGGGGTGCGAAGGCAATGCCGGTGGGGGTCTGCAGAATTCCAATGCCATGTGCCTTCCCTTGCTCTTGGATTTCCTCGAAGATCTTTCCCTGGGCCTCCTTGAACTCCTCTTCGATGGCTTGCCGGCGGGTGCGATAATCCTCGCTCTCGAACGCGGCTGGAATGGCGGTATGGGCTTCTTCGATGAGCCCTTCGATGTCCTCGCCGAGCTTGCGACCACGCCCTGCCGGTAACTCCAACGCGGTCGGCTTCTGCGGCTGGGCAAAGTTGTTGACGTAGCACCAGTCAGAGGGCACCGGCTGGGCGGCAGCCCTTTGCGTCAGAAACTGTTGAATATAACTGTGGCGTCCGCTCCCCGGCTCACCGAGGACAAACAGGTTATACCCGGCGACGCCCATGGCAGTGGCCAACTCCACCGCCTCCACAGCCCTATCCTGGCCTACGATCTGGGTCAGGTCCTCCAGCTCAGCAGTGGTTTCGAAGGAAAACTCGCTCGCATCACAATGTCGATACAGGGCCTCGGGGCCCAAAGGCTGAGAGAATTGCATGGTGTTTTTGTAGGTCTCTCTTGGCTCAATATGTCGGCCCGGTCATGGTCATCGTTTCGTCACAGTATCCCCATCCACAAAAGGTAAAACCGTGACACAAGGGTGTATTCGGCCTGGATACCTGACTCAAGGTTCCAAGAATGTATTCACGGCGTCCCATAAAGCAAGGCGATCGGCTGCCACCGCGGCGAGACGGAGAATACTTAAAGGACCGAAACGATGACCAAGGTCGTCTTTCCCTACCACCAGGTATTGAAGCAGCTTGTCGGGGATTGGCAAGACTTGATTCGTGTCCGTCCCGTGCCGCCATATGCCCGTAGCGCTCGCTCTGGGCAAGGTCGCCACGCGGGTAGCGAGATATAGTGCGGTGCAGTGATTGCCGGACACGACTGCAACTCCGGCTGCGAATCTTAGCCGTGTTAAGCGTGGTTTAATATCTGCCTGTCAGGTTACGGCTCTATGATCACGGTTTCCGGTTGGGGTGGAGTTAGGTTGGGTGGAGTCGAATTAGTGCAGGAGCAGAATCGCGAAGTAGTGACTGACGCTGCCGGCGATGACAAACAGATGCCAGATCCCATGGCACCATGGGTACCATTTGTCGAGGACAAAGAAGACGACGCCCGAGGTGTAGCAGATTCCACCGGCTAGCAGCCAGCCAAAGCCCTGCGGCGGCAGCGCGGCGATTATCGGATCCAGAGCAAACACACAGAGCCAGCCCATGACCAAGTAGATGATCAGTGGAACCACTCGGGGTCCGCGGCGCGGCAGAGCGTCCAAAACGATACCGAAGACCGCGAGCCCCCAGATGGTGCCAAACATCCACCAGCCCAATGCGCCCTCGAGCGCCACCATGCTAAATGGCGTGTAGGTCCCAGCGATCAGAAGGTAGATGGCCTGATGATCCAACACTCGGAAGACCCTTTTGGCCGGACCCACCACACTGTGATAGAGCGTAGACGCAAGGTACAGCAGGAACAGCGTGGCTCCGTAGACGCTGTAGCTCACGATCTTGTTGGCATCGCCTTCCAGAACGGCGTAGGTCACGAGCACAGCACCGCCCGCCAGCGCGAGGGACGCGCCGATGAGATGGCTGATGCTGTTGAATCGTTCGCCCTTGTACATGCTCTTCGGATTATACGCATCGTCAATGGGGAAACGAGATGGCCAAAGGCAGGGTGGATCGGTTTGCATCACTTGAAGAGGCAGGTGGATTGAGCATGATGATGATGATGCGAAGGGGTCAGGCTCAATGGACAGAGGGTGTCCACCATCCCTGCGATGCGCAGGGCAAACGGGCGGCCCATGCGTTGCACCAGCGAACGCTCACATTTGCCAGCGAAGGCCAGGCATTCCGGCGACCAACGAAAAGCCCGGCCAAAGCCGGGCTTCCGTTTCGCCAGTCACGTCACCAGGTTGCGAACCCAGCAGACGGTAGGGATCGTCAGGGTGTTAGAAACGCCCAGCGTGCGAGGAACGATCGGTCTTCGGCTTGGCCTGATTGACCGTGACGTTGCGTCCCTTCATGTCGGTGCCATTGAGGGCCTTGATGGCCGCATTAGCTTGCAAACTGTCGTCCATTTCCACGAAGCCGAAGCCCTTGGATTCGCCGCTAAACTTGTCGCTGATCAAATTGACCCGAGACACCTCGCCGAAGCGGGAGAAGGTCTCGCGCAGATCGGCGTCGGTGATACTGTATGGAAGGTTGCCTATGTAGATGTTCATATATCGATGTTACTCTGAAATTTCGTGCATGGATTAATCGACACTATCGAAAAACATCCAGCACAAGAATTTCTTCGATAGCGAAATGCCGTTGTCGGCACGGGGAGGCAGGGGGCCACGAGTCTCGGGGAGAAATCGGTGGGATTTCGTCGAACTAGGCAAGCGCCTTCTACCGATCCAGAGATCGGTTTTTCCTCTCTCGGAGACCATAATAGCAGATAGACGAGGTAAAAGCACCCGAAATGTGTCTACGCCATCGTCAACGGCGTGAAGGGGGTGTTGAGTGCGCGTCTTTCGAGCAGCTGGGCGGTTTTCAGGCCTTGGTCATCGTTTCGTCAGGCGCCTGCCAGCACAGGCCAGGAAAGTGGTTTAGGTCGCTTGCGGGCTGGCCGGGCGGGCAGGCAGGCTGATCCGGTCTATAGTCCGGCTAATTCTGATCCGGACATTGAGAATAGCTATCTTACTTTTAGTGATTGAACATCAATATCTTGGAATTAGACAGCTGCCCTGATCTCAATTAGCGGCACTATAGATGATTTAACTGCACCCAAACCAACCGTCCCAAGGACACATACCTTAGGTAGGCTCGTTCAGGAGAAATTCACAGTATGTCATGACTTGCCATCAGTTCACGCTTCGTACTGATGGATGGCACAAGCATCCTGACCGCCATGGGATAAAGAACTTACCCCACGGGAAAGACCGACACAACAAGGACAACATATCTAATCAGACGCAGCCTGTCGGCTTCGGCAAGCCGCCATACTTGGTAATCGGCTTCATAGGGCCCGTCATCCAGAGTTTGAACATCTCCTTCTGGTTCTCACCGGCATATTTGGCAAACTTACGTATTGGGGGAACAACCGCGTGCTCATCATAATACTGGCGTGCCTTCAGAATGTGCCCCCACTTGACGTCGTCGAGATCAATACCATCCTGCTGCGCCATGGTTCGGCCGATCTCCGGCGTCCATGTCGTCATATCGGTGAGATAACCGTCTCCATCACGTTCGGGTACGTTCATTGCTGCATCTCCAATAGTTGAGCAATTGCTTCGATCATTGCTCAGATGGGTATAATATCCTAGCCAGGCAGTCAACTATTAAAAGAAATACGATTTATCCTGTCAAGTTGCTTGCTGTCGGCACGCGAGTCGCGAGTGCCTCCCCAAGACAGAGAATGACTGCGCCCTCGGGATGAAAATCCCAGGACGGCTAAAGAAGAAGCCACCATCCCGTTTCAGGATGGTGGCGATCGATCGAACGGACCAACCTATTCCCTAGTCAGCCTTCACTTCAGACTTCCTGATCTCAGAACGGAGAATCAATGACATAGAGCGTTGTCTAGGATTTGGCCTGAGCTGAGCCCTAGATGCGCCTCTACGCCGCTCCACTCCGTACGATGTGCCCAATTTTGGGGTCATCGATAATCCGCGACTTCAGGAGGTCTGCACTTGGGCCTTCACCGGCAGCACTGGCGTTACCCCAAGCCCGATCTTCTTGGCGTGCGAAACGAAGTCAGCACCTATCTCAATTACCGCCCTGATATCGGATATCAGGCACTTGCTGAGCGCCTGCAATACGTCCGTTTGCTTGGACATTAGCTCTTGAAGGCTCTGCATATCTCTTACTTCAGCAGCCATTTGCAGTTGGCTCGTCCCGAGGTCCGAGTAGGTCTTCAGGCTATCGATCTGGTGTGCCGCAAGCCTCTGGACTGTTGCTACGGTTTCTTGATTTAGCCGCTGAACCGGATCCAGGATCCCCCTGGTCGGGCCGGTAAGTGCAGATAATGTTTCGGTGATCATGGTACTTTTTTTCCCTGGTCGGTTTGGTTGGAACCTGCATGTTGCATCGCAACATGCTCCAGGTACTACATATGGTGCGTTGCAGCATTTTTCAAGTGCGTTCGGGAAGAAATGTTTTCCTCGCGGCTGCTCTCAGGCGCCTGAGGTAAGCGGTGAGAGCGCAACTTTGTTAATTGCTGGACCAGGCAGATCCCGTTACCGCAACGTGTTCATCGGTAATCACAACATGCCCAATAGCAAAGGCGTTTACTTGCTCTCACAACCGCCCGTCTGCCATCCTGCTGCGACTCCCTCCATGCCGTGCATCCATGTTCCTGTTATTATTAGGCTGTGTCTGCGTTAAGCGTTGAAAGAATGCTAAGTCCCTGAAATATCGCTGAAATCCACGGCGCAGCGGCTCCACGAGTGCTTTTGAAAACAATGGGTTACTGCGCACCCACACTTAACGCAGACAGAGCCTATTATTAAAACTCTTGTTGTGTCCCGAGAAAAGACGCCATCCGGTGTCAAGCAGCACCGATAGCAGCGCTTCAACAATCAAACTGAAGTATAGGCTGAGAGGTTGTGAAAAAACCGTCGCGAGCGGCCCGAGAGCCAGGCGGACG
>CAZUZO010000071.1:0-17697 GCA_964624765.1 uncultured Thiotrichales bacterium | reverse complement strand
TACTCGTTGACCCTTCATGGACCGGTTGGCGAGCGGTTGGTCGGTTTTGACAACGCCCATTCTGTAGCCAGGCGAAGGCACGGCGAGCCGCAAGATCATCGCCATCGGTTGCGGACCACCAAGTCGTACCAATATCGCGATGCGGCAACGTTGCTGCGTGATTTCTGGGAGGCGGTCGACGCGGTGTTGCGCGAAAGAGGAGTGATTCCATGACAACGCTGAGAGTGGGCATTGCCACTTACGAGGAAATGAAGGCTCGCACGATGGCGGTGGCGCGCGGCGAACGCCGAGCGTCTCGCAACGAGCCCAAGGTGTGGTTCACCTCCACCGAATCCTTCGCCAAGGTGTTGTCGGCGGGGAACCGTGAACTCTTGCGAGTGATCGCCGAGCGGTCGCCTGGTTCGCTCGACGAGCTGGCGCGGATGACCGGCAAGGCGAAGTCAAATCTGTCGCGGACGTTGAAAACGATGGAGGGTTACGGTCTGGTACGTCTGGATCGAGGTGAGCGAGGACGGATCGTACCAAAGGTTACGTATGACCGGGTCGCACTCGATCTCCAGCTGACTCGGTCGCGGAAGGTTGGCTGAGGGCGCAGAGACGGTCGTGTTGCGTTGATTTCCGACAGGGCCTAGACCCAACACTTCCAACACCGGCCGCCATCTCGTGGTCGGAAAACATCTCAGTGGTTGTGAAAAAACCTGCTACACGACCCGATAGTGGCGTTGGACGGTGCTCGCTCCTCGCCTATCTACTTGATATGTCTCTCGGCTTTGCGCCGTCCGCCTGGCTCCCGGCCCGCGCACGACGGTTTTTTCACAACCTCTCAGGCAAAGTTTCCGACCTATGGCACTATCCGACACGCTTTCTCGTGCAGGTTTTATCCGGTAGCAAGCGCTGTTTTCGGACACCTCCCGCCAGTGTCGATAAGCCTCTGTTTTCCGACAAACAAACCTCACCGCGACATTCGAGTCGACGGTCCTGTACTCACAGGGTCTGTACTATATACCTTACGCGGGCATGACCGGCTGTTCTGGAGGCGAGCACGTAGAGCGGGCAACGGTTAGCTGAAAGCTCAGTCGTGCAGCGACCCTGGTCATCGTTTCATCAGGGTTGCTCTTCGGCGCATCCCTTCGGCGTCCAACCTTTCGGCAGCCGAACCCCAGGCCACAAGGGTGTGTACGGCCGGGATGCCGGACCCAAGCCGACAGGAACGTCTTCACGGCGTCCCTTGCGGCCTGGGGTTGGCTGCCCCAAGGGCAAATCCACTCAATGACTTATCGGCTAAAGCCGGTAGGTTGAGCTGGCGGGGGATAAACCCCCGCCTGAAACGCTTTGCGGCGGATTGAACCGCCACCTGAAGGGCGCGGCGACCGGCTCCGGCCGCCGCCCCGCTGGTCAAAACGGGTCAATAGCCAGCCACGCCCTGGATGCTGCCCTGAGCACACTCTGGCGAGCGCGGCTCGTCCTGGAGGAAGCAGCGATCCAGGAAGTCATTGATGCCGGGGTTGGTGCCAGCGAAGGGATCGACGCCGGGGGTCATCCCTCCGTTGAAATCACCTACCTTGGTGAGCGTGCCGTCGCCCTCGATGCGGTAGGCGCCGAGCGTGCCCAGCCGCCCCTGGGCAAGGTAGAGGAACGCGCCTTCGCCGTCCGCCACCGCCGCGACGTCGAGCCCATGGTTGCCAAACAGGCCGGCTTTGGGGTCGTTGCGGTCGTCCTGCTTCAAGGTCGCAACCAGGCCCGGCGCCTGTGGGTCGGTGTCGAGCGGGGTAAGCGAGCCGTCCTGGTTGATGCGCAGCGCCACGATCGTGCCCGGACCGTTGGGCAGCCCGCCGCTCGCCGCCGGGATGTCACCGAAGTTGATGACGTAGGCGATCCCCTCATGGATGGTGATCCAGCAAGGAAAGCCAGCGAAGGCCAGCGGCGTATCGGCAGCGGCGAGCCCCAGCTCGGCGAGGTTGCTGACCGGTACCGGACCACCGATTGGGACCAGGCTGCCGGAGGAGCGGATCTCGTAGGCTGCAGCGGTGTGGGAGCCGACATGGGTGAGAATCAGGCGACCCTGGTCATCGATGTCAAAGCCGAAGGGTGCGGCAGTCCTCTCGGCCGCGCTGAACGAAGTCACGAGTGGAGGCTGGGTGATCGAACCGCTGGGATTGATGTAGAAGATCACCACCCCGCCTGCGAAGGCGTCGGGCCCACCTTTGATCGAGACCACCAGCTGGGCACCATCACGGGTAAAGCCGATGTCGGCGGCCGAGGTCAGCACCTCGATCGGCCGCGGCTCCTGCACCGGGGGATCGCTGATCAATCCAGCGAGAGTCTGCTGCCCGTGGGGGATCGGGCTCAGGGTGCACTGCGCCGACGCCTTGAAGCCGCTAACGTTGCCGTCGAGCCCGGCGTTGAGAACGTAGAGCACACCACCGCTGCCATCGCCCTTGAAGGCCAGGCTGTTGGGGAAAACCCCGCCCGAGCCCACGGTCACGGGGGCGGAGAGGAGCAATCCGTCGTTACCACCTTGAACCACGAAGCAGGTCACCGAATCGCTCCCGGCGTTGACCGCAAGCAGCAGCCGCCTACCGTGGGCGTCGGGATCGCTGAGCACAAGCCCGTTCTGGGAACCGAGGCCGTCGGCGGGGACCGGAACAAAGGCACCGAACACGGTCGAGGTCGGCGCTGGCCCCGAGCCCACCCCGCCGGTGGGGAAATAGCCGGCGAGCGACAGCGTGCCGTCGGCGAGGCGATGGAAGGCGACCACTTGGTTGCCGGGATCGGCATCGGCGCTGTTGGTCATGGTGAACACCGCACCGCGGACCTGCCCCTGGAGAGTATCAGGTACTCCGAACAAGCGCTCGGTCGGCGGGGGGGTAGCGCTCGAGATTGCCGGCAGCAGGGCGAGGCCGGCGCCGAAGGCGAGCGCGCGCGCAGTGACATACGTCGTGCGGCGAGCCCCACGCTCTGGGCTAACCAGTGACATGAGGCACGTGTCAAACACTCCTCGATTAAATCTCATGGATCCTTCTCCTTCTTCTCGTTCAGATGCTCTGGGTCGGCGCCGGTCACAATACCAGAGCCTTATCAGGCACCCTCGGCGGTGAGTGTGCCGGGTGCTCCGTAGGGAGGATGGGCAAACCATAGGCCAGCGGTGAGCCATCCCGGATATCCCTGATTTGTTCAATTATCTCAATGGGTTGAGATGAGTCGAACGATGCAATGTGAGACCCGAGACAACACAAGGACTATCGAATAGAACGGATCCACCAAATGTGGTGAGGGCTCGTGAAATCGTTTGCAACGGGCTTTTCTCTTGGGGTGGTGCTAGAGAAATGATGGGAGGGCAGATTTCCCCTAGTTGAACCGATTTCTTGTTAGTGCGCGATGTGCAACTTTTCTATACCTTACGCGGGCACGACCGACTGTTCTGGAGGCGGGCACGGATAGGTAGGTAACGGTTGGATGAAAGCTCAGAGGCTGTGAAAAAACCTGCTACCTCGATGGTCAAGTTAGTGATTGCTTATATTCTAATGGCGTAGCAAAAGGCTCTATTTTTCAGCTACTTAAAAGATCGCTTTGATGCCCGTAATGATACTAGCGTTACCAGTAAATCCAGCAAGGTATCAACAGCTTACGATGAAAAATCAACAAGTTAGCAGGTGTATTAGAAGTAGCTAATTTTCTAACTTGAACATCGAGGTTTCATGAGCTGACCACAAAGAGCTCAAGCGGGGGAAATGATTTCCCCCGCACCCCCTCGCTCGGGACTCTTCTTGTGTTAAATCATGAGGCGGTCACTTTGCTATGTTAGCGGGTAAGCCCTTGAGTGGACGGATCACCGTTTCGGGGCGCTGGCGCAGCCGCCGTGGCGCCGAAGCTGAAAGTTGACACCAGCCTCGCTTCGACGTTACGCTTCATCCTTCGCTTCAGGTGTCCCAAGGGTAGTCACTCACGGGATGAAACGGGAAGCCGGTGCGCTCTTGAGAACGATCTGGAGCCAAGCCGGCGCTGCCCCCGCAACGGTAAACGAGTGAAGGCACTGCACGACACGCCACTGCGCGTATTTGCGTGGGAAGGCGCAGTGCCCTGGGTATGTTCCCGCTCGTAAGCCCGGAGACCGGCCTGAAGCCAACGCAGAGCATGGCGGACGGTGGGTCCCGCGGCTTGCAGGTTTCGTATCTGCCCCGCTTGGTGTTTCCTGACCGCATAGTCCACGAGTCGCCCGCTGACACGTCAGGAGAGGAAACATGCAAGCAGGCACCAGCCTGAATCACCCCGAACGCTTGAAGATACCCGCCCTTGCCCGTCCCAAAGACGTTTTGTTGGAACTGTCGCCAGGGCCAACGAGCATGCAACGATGAGCACGCTCCGCCAATGCCCGGCACTGCTTATCTCGGCGCCGGCTTCTGGCCAGGGCAAGACCATCGTCACCGCTGGGCTTGCGCGGTTACACCGTGATCGCCGGCGCCAAGTACGGGTGTTCAAGACCGGACCGGACTTCCTCGACCCGATGGTTCTCGAGCGCGCCTCGGGCCATCCCGTGTACCAACTGGATCTATGGATGGGAGGTGAGACGCATTGCCGACGACTCCTCTATGACGCCGCCGGCGAGGCGGATCTGATCCTCATCGAGGGTGTGATGGGTCTATTCGATGGCGAGCGTTCCAGCGCCGATCTCGCCGAACTGCTCGGGGTTCCAGTGGTCGCCGTCATCAACGCGGCCGCCATGGCGGAAACCTTCGGCGCCATCGCCTGGGGACTGGCGGCCTATCGGCCTGGCCTCACCCTCGCCGGGGTGGTTGCCAACCAGGTTGCAGGCCCAGGGCACACCGCTCTACTCGCGGCAAGCACCCCTCCAGACATACCCTTTCTCGGTGCCTTGCCGCAAAACACGGCCGTCAGTTTGCCCAGCCGCCATTTGGGGCTGGTGCAGGCAGCCGAGCTCGCCGACCTCGATCGGCACCTGACGCATGCGGCAGCGTTGATGGGGAACACCGCGCTCGGTGCACTGCCCACACCGACCCCATTTCCGGTCACCGATGTCCCGCCATTGCCGGCCGCGCTCGATGGCGTGCGTATCGCGGTAGCCCGCGATACCGCCTTTTCCTTCTTGTATCCGGCCAATCTTGACGTGCTGCAGGCGATGGGGGCCCAGCTTGTCTACTTTTCCCCCCTCACCGACACCGCACTCCCCGAAGCCGATGCGGTTTACCTGCCGGGCGGCTACCCTGAGCTGCACCTCACCCCCTTGGCCAGGAATAGCGGGATGAGGCAGGCGCTTCGCGCCCATCATCAACGGGGCAAACCGCTCGTGGCCGAGTGTGGCGGCATGTTGTACTTGGCTGACTCGCTCGCCGACGCTGACGGCCAGCGGGCCGAGATGGTCGGGCTGCTGCCTGGCCATGGGATCACCGAAAGGCGGCTAACGAGCCTGGGGATGCATCGCGTTGCGCTACCCGAGGGCACGGTGCGTGGCCATACCTTCCATTACTCACGCCTTGCGACCTCCCTCGAACCCGTTGCTTGGAGTGAGGGCGCAAAGCCAGGGCGTCAGGGGGAACCGGTGTACCGCCTCGATCGGCTGCACGCATCGTACCTGCACCTGTATTTCCCTTCCAATCCCGAGGCGGTAGCACGCCTGTTTTCACCCTGACGACGGTCCTCAACAGCGTGTCTAAGAACGGAGCTCTACCCATGTTGATCGCACTGGCTGACCTTGGCCCCTTACCGTCCCTGCGAGGGACCACCGCCGGCGTCGACACCCTGGAGAATGATTCGGTGGCCCGGCTGCGCCGTTGGGCTGGCGGCGCTTCCCATCTGGTTGTCGCCTAAACGTGGGCAAGGTATGGTTCGTCGGCGCTGGCCCTGGGGATCCAGACCTAATCACGGTCAGGGGACGCGATCTGCTATCGCGCGCCGGGGCCGTGCTTTACGCCGGTTCACTGGTCTCGGCGGTGCACCTCCAGAGCGTTCCGCCCGAGTGCGAGTGCCAGGATTCCAAAGGGATGGCTTTGGCAACCATCACCGACTGGCTCATCGCCAAGGCCCAGCAACACGCTACGGTGGTGCGCCTACAAACCGGCGATCCCAGCCTCTACGGGGCATTGGTCGAGATGGTGCGACCGCTGGATCGCGCCGGCATCGAGATCGAAGTCGTCCCAGGGGTCTCCTCGGCCATGGCCTCGGCGGCAGTAGCGGTTGAGAGTTTGACCCTTCCCGAGATCACCCAGACGGTGATTCTGACCCGCGTGGCGGGACGTACCGCCATGCCGAGAGGCGAGGCATTGGAAGCACTCGCCAGCCATCACTGCACGCTATGCCTGTTTCTCTCTATCAGCTTGCTACCCAAGGTACAGTCCGCTTTGCTCGCCGCGGGTTGGCAACCAAACACGCCGATCCTCGTGGTGCACAAGGCGAGCTGGCGCCAAGACGAGAAGCTTATCCGCGGCACCCTAGCCGATATCCGTGACCGATGCCGCGCGCAGCGTCTAACCAGCCAGGCCATGATCATCGCAAGCCCGGCACTGGGCGCACGTTACTGGCCAACGCTCGCCACCTCCAAGCTCTACGACACCACCTTCTCCCACCGTTTTCGCAGGGGTGGGAATGGCTCCCATGAGGTATCACCATGAAAGACACTATCCTGTTGGTCGGACATGGATCGCGCGTGCCCTCGGGCAACCTCGAAGTCGAACAGTTTGCCCAGCGCTGGCGGGTTCGCCACCCGGACTGGGATATCCAGGTCTGCTTTATCGAGCTGGCCAAAACTCTTCTTCCTGAAGGCCTCGAACAAGCGGCTCGAGGTGCGCAACGGGTAACCGTGGTGCCGCTCATCCTCAATGCTGCGGGTCATGTCAAGATGGAGATCCCGGCCCACATCGAAGCGGTGCGGCCACGCTACCCTGACGTGAAGTTTCTCTACACTCGCCATCTGGGGGCCTCTGAGCCGATATTGCGCATCCTCAAACGTCGCGTGCACCAGGCGATGCAGGCGATGGCCATGCCGGATCCGACCACCACCGCGGTCATCCTATTGGGACGAGGCTCCTCGGATCGGATTGCCAACGGCGATGTGGCAAAGATGGCGCGCTGGCTATGGGAAGAAACCGACCATGAGCTGGTGGACATTGCTTTTACCGGCATCACGTATCCCCGTCTCGAACGGGTTGTACAATGGCAAGCCCAGCGCGGCATGACCCAGATCGTGGTGCTGCCCTACTACCTGTTCAGCGGCCGGCTCATCGAACGCATTCAACAGCAACTCACCCGGCTACGTTCTCAGTATCCGTACATCTTTTTTGTCCTCACCGACTATTTTGGCTTCGAGGACGAAATCTATCAGTTGTTGGATGCGCGAGTGCTAGCGGCTCGCGGCGAAACCGCCGACGAGACTCCGGGACTCACGGAGTGCGACGGCTGCAAATACCGAAGCCTCGCCGCAACGCTGGTCAGCGTACACCCCCAGGGAGTGCAACCATGAACGCGGTGACCGAACAGCTGACAGAGTCTGGCCGCCAAATCGAGCACGCCTCCTTCGCCATCATCGACCGAGAGGCTGGAACACATCGCTACCGGACCGACCAATGGACCATCGTGCGCCGGCTGATCCACGCTACCGGAGACTTCGAGTTCAACGGCCTGACGCGCTTTCATCCACAGGCCGTGGACGCCGGGGTCACCGCACTGCTAGCCGGCCGGCCAATCGTCGCCGATGTGCAGATGGTGGTCGCCGGTATCGCGTCACGACGGCTCGCCTCCTTCGGCCTGACCGCGTATCAGTTCATCGACGATCAGGACGTGATCGCAGACGCGGCGCGCAGCCAAACCACCCGGGCAGTACAGGCGATGCGCAAGGCGCAGCGGCTTGACTTGCTGAACGGCAGTATCATCGCGGTGGGCAATGCGCCGACCGCGTTGTTAGAGCTCGTGCGCCTGATTCGGGAGGCGAACGTTCATCCGGCACTCCTGGTCGGCATGCCGGTCGGATTCGTGGCCGCCGCAGAATCCAAGCAAGCCCTGGCAGAACTCACTATTCCCTGGATCATCACCGCCGGCCGCAAGGGCGGCTCGACTCTAGCGGTGGCTACCATCCACGCGTTATTGGCACTCGCCGCAACGCACTCGAGACCTGGCGGCCGCTAGTCATGGGCGATGCAAGATAAACGTAGGCGCGGCACCCGCACCGGCTTTACCACCGGTGCTTGCGCAGCAGCAGCCGCGCGTGCGGCGACCCTGGGGCTCGTCTCGGGCCGTGTTCCCGAGCACGTCGAGTGCCGGCTCCCCAATGGGCGTCAAGTGGGTTTTGTGGTCAACGACGGCCAGCTTGAGGACGGGCACAGCCACGCCGTGGTGATCAAGGATGCCGGCGATGATCCCGATGTCACTCACCTAGCACCACTGACCGCCGATGTGCGTCCATTAGTGGGGATGCCTGGTCGAGTCGTCCTGAAAGGGGGTGAGGGAGTCGGTACCGTCACCCTGCCGGGGCTCGGGCTCACCGTCGGAAGCCCGGCCATTAACCCGGTGCCGAGGCACAACATCGAAGACAACGTGCGTTCGGTGGCGGCGGCATGGCTCGTGGGTAATGGGCTCGAGGTGACCCTCTCCGTGCCGAACGGAGAAAGGATGGCGAAACGCACCCTCAATCCCCGTCTCGGCATCCACGGGGGCATCTCTATCCTCGGTATCAGCGGCATCGTCTACCCCTACTCCACCGCCGCCTTCCGAGCCAGCGTGGTGCAAGGCGTGGAAGTCGCCGCCCATCAAGGGAGGGATATCGTGGTGCTCACCACCGGCGGACGCACGGAAAAATTCGCTATGCGCGAGCTCAAGACGTTGCCATCCGTGTGCTTCGTGCAGATGGGGGATTTTCTCAAACCGGCGCTCGACACCGCCGTTCGGATGGGGATCCGTCGCGTCGTCATCGGGGCCATGGTGGGAAAGCTCACCAAGATGGCTCAAGGCGAAACCATCACCCATGCCGGCCGTAATCCCGTGAACACCATGCTGCTGGCCGAGGTGGCACGGGGCATCGGCGCACCGTCCGAGCTTTGCGATGCCATACGGTTCGGCAATACCGCCCGTTACGCCAGTGAACGATTAGCAGCCCTCGGACTGCGCCAACCCTTCTATCAAACACTCGCCGAACGCGTTGTGCAGACCTTGTGTGGGCGCTATCGGGATCGGTTTTCGTTACGCGTGCTGGTGTGCGACTTCGAGGGCAGTAAAGTCGCCGAGGCCTGGGGAGGCGGTCATGGCTGAGCCCTGCCGGATCATCGGGGTGCTGGAGGACGGCACCCACAGCTTGTGCGCGGCGGCGCGCGGGCATCTGAGCGCCGCAGACCTGGTGATCGGGACCCAACGCACCCTGTCGCTCATTGGCGATTGCTTGCCAACGCACACGGTGCGCCGTGACCTCACGGGCCGATTGTCTGAGGTTCCGGGTTGGATCGATGCGGCGCGCACAGCGGCCCAACGGACCGTGGTAGTGGCAACCGGCGACCCCCTCTGTCACGGTATCGGTGAATACCTCATCGAGCGCCTCGGCTCGGCGAGCTGCGAAATCATCCCGAACGTCTCCACCATACAATTGGCCTGCGCTCGCCTAGGGATCCCGTGGCACCGGATGCGAATCGCATCGGTGCACGGTCAAGACGCGGGGGAATGGGTCCCGGGAGCCGGTCCCGAGCACGCTCTGTACGCTCTGCTCGTCACCCTCGCCCACTACGAGCGAGTCGCTGTATTGACCAGTGCCCATAACACCCCAGACCGCATTGCACGCCTCTTGGTCGCAGAGGGATGGAGCACGACCCATACCCTCACGGTCGCGGAACGCTTGGCGTCCTCACAAGAGCGCATCGTTGGCCCGTTGAGTCCGAGTGAGGCCGCCAGCCGCTCCTTCGCGGCACCCAATGTGGTGTTGCTATGTCGCCATGTGCCCAGGGCACATCGGGTCATGTTCGGCTTGGCGGATGAGAGCTTTGCGCAGCGCAAACCCAACCAAGGACTGATCACCAAGAGGGAGGTGCGCGCGGTGTCTCTCGCTTATCTCGGCCTGCGCCGTAACAGTATCGTTTGGGATATCGGCGCCGGATCCGGCGCGGTGGGACTCGAGGCCGCACAAGTGTGCTCTCAGGGCCATGTCTACGCGGCCGAGAAAAACGCCGCGGACGTGGCCATCGCCTGGGGAAATCGTCGCCAATGCGGCATTCACAATTACACCTTGCTGCACACCGAGGCCCCCGCTGGGCTCGACACGTGGCCCGATCCCCATGGGATCTTCATCGGCGGCTCCGGCGGCCGGCTCTCTGAGGTCATTGCCTATGGTCTGGGCCGGTTACAGGTCGGCGGTTCGATGGTGATGAACCTCGTCACCCTTGAAAACCTGTGGCTCGCGATCACCACGCTGCAGACCCTGCGCACCCCCTGGCGGGTAACACAGATCCAGGTCGCCCGTAGCCACCCCATCCAACACAACCATCGTTTCGTCCCCGAGAATCCGGTATGGATCCTCACCGCAGACAAAGACAGGCCATGGTCATTGTTTCGTCAGGGTCGCTCTTCGGAGCATCCCTTCGGCGCCCAAGCCTTCGGCAGCCGAACCCCGGGCGCGCAAGGGTGTGTGCGGCAGGGATGCCGGACCCAAGCCGACAGGGACGTCTTCACGGCGTCCCTTGCGGCCTGGGGTCGGCTGCCCCAAGGGCCAACGCAATCCAACGGCCGAAACGATGGCCAACGCCTAGAAACAGATAAAGAGGATAGTCCATGATGCCTAACACCAACGGTGGCCTGATCGGTGTGTCCTTGGGTCCCGGCGATCCAGAACTGATCACCCGCCGCGCGTATCGGCTCCTACAAAGCCAGTACCATTGGACCTACCCGGTACGCAAGCTCGGGGGCAACAGCTATGCGCTGAACATCGCCCGCCGCGCCGGTCTTGAACCGCCTAGGGGCCACACACCTCTCGTATTTCCCATGACCAGCGATCCGACGCGCTTGGCCAGCGCTTGGCTCACCGCTGCAGAAGCGCTCATCGAGATCTTGCACCGTGGCGAGGACGTGGTCTTCCTGGTGGAAGGCGATGCCTCCACCTACGCCACTTTCGGCCACCTTGCCCGCAGTGTAGCGGCTCTGGAGCCGAACGTCCGCATCGAGGCCGTGCCCGGCGTCACCTCCTTCAGCGCTGCCGCTGCGCGCCTCGCCATGCCCCTCGCCGACAGCGATGAGGCCATCGCCATCTTGCCAGCCGGCTATGGAATTGCCCAAGCCGAGCGGCTACTGGAACATTTCGACACCCTGGTGTTACTCAAGATCAAGCCGGTACTCGATTCGTTCATCGCCTGGCTTTCCCGCCGCAAGCTTCTGGCCCACTCCCACCTGGTCGAGAGAGTCGGCACGCCTGAGGAACGCATCGTGCGTGACATCGCCACCCTACAGGGCGAGACGGTGCATTATTTGTCCCTACTCTTGGTGCGAAACCCCAGGCGCATACACCCACAGCCGATCCGCGGTTGCCGCCCGAAATCCGCCATGGCCGCGGCGGGCAAAGGATGAAGTCCCTCGAGCAGGTCGCAATCGTCGCCATCACCCGCCGCGGTGCCGAACTCGCGGCGCGCCTGGCGGCGCACATGCCGCAAGCCACATTGGTCGTGGCCAACCCCTTCGCCCCGGGCTTAAAGAGGGTAACTAACCCCGTGCGAGCCTATGGCGGAGCCCTGCGCGCGCAAGTGGCTGGATTGTTTGCTGCCTACGACCCCATCGTCTTCGTGCTTTCGGTGGGGGCGGTAGTACGTCTCATCGCTCCACATCTGCAATCCAAGGCCGAAGACCCGGCAATACTGGTAATCGACGAGGCCGGCCACTTCGTCATTCCTGTGCTCGGTGGCCACCAGGGCGGTGCCAACGCCTTCGCTGAAGGGATCGCCGCCTGGTTGGAGGCCGTCCCAGTGCTCACCACCGCCTCCGATGTCGGCCACACATTGGCGGTCGATATCCTCGGCCGTGAGCTCGGCTGGCGAGTCGAGGCGCCCAAACTCAACATCACCCGTGTCTCCGCCCACGTGGTCAACGGCGATCCGGTAGCCCTGGTCCAGGAAGCCGGAGCGCGGGACTGGTGGACCCGGCCAACGCCGCTACCGAGCAATATCCATCTCTTTGACCGCTTTGAAGCGCTGGATGCGAGGCAGTTCCGCGGCGTGTTGTGGGTAACCCGCCGCGCTGTGCCGGGCGCGCTCTGGGATAGCCTAGCGGAACGGTTGGTGGTCTATCGCCCACCGCCAGGACAGGAATGATACGGGTGGTGCTCGGTATCGGCTGCGATCGAGGAGCGGCCCAGGAGACTCTGGCTCACGCCGTGACACAGGCGCTGGCCCACCTAGGCTTGACCCCGCAAGCGGTGTCAGCCCTGGCTAGCATCGAGGCGAAGCGAGACGAAGGAGGGCTGTTGGCCCTGGCACAGCGCCACGGGTGGCCGCTCTACTTCTTTTCGGCGAGCCGGCTAGCCGCGGTCGAGGTACCCAACCCCTCGGCGGTGGTGCACCGACACCTCGGCACCCCAGCGGTAGCCGAGGCGGCAGCGCTGGCGGCGGCCGGGTCCGCCGAGCTACTACTACCCAAGCAGAAATACCGCGGGCCCGACGGCAAGCACGCCACGGTGGCCGTGGCACGAGCCAACGCCCATGGCTGACGGGCGCATCCTACTGGTTGGGCTCGGTCCTGGGGACGAGGCGAACATGACGTTGCGCGCCCGGGCCGCCATCGAGGCCGCCGACGTGATCATCGGCCATACCACCTACATCAAGCTGGTACGTGATCTGATCCCGGGCAAACAGGTGATCGCCAAGGGGATGACCGCAGAGCTCGATCGCTGCCGCGAGGCTTTGCAACAGGCGGCAGCGGGCCACACGGTGGCCCTGGTCTCCTCCGGCGACAGCGGCATCTATGGCATGGCAGGCCCCACCTACGAGGTGCTGCTGCAATCGGGCTGGCGCCCCAACACGGACATCCAGGTGGAAGTCATTCCGGGTAGCACCGCCGCAATAACCTGCGCGGCATTGGTGGGCGCACCGCTGACCCACGATTTCTGTACCATCTCGCTTTCCGACTTGCTCACTCCTTGGCCCGTCATCGCCGGGCGTCTAGAGGCGGCGGCTCGAGCCGACTTTGTGGTAGCGCTCTACAATCCCAAGAGCGCACGGCGACGTCAACAGCTGCTGGCCGCCCAACACCTGCTGTTGCGGCATCGCCGTCCCGACACACCGGTGGCGATCGTCACCGCTGCCCACCGCGAGCAGCAGCGCATCGAGTATTGCACGCTGGGGGAGCTTGCCAACGGCGAGATCGGCATGCTCAGCACCATCCTGGTGGGCAACCGCAGCACGTTCTTTCGCGAGGGATTAATGATCACCCCTCGCGGCTATGAGCACAAATACCACCCGCTCACCGGGGAGCCTAGAGCCGGCGAGAAACCGGGCCGATCGCTCTCTTTGGGGCTTGCGGGCTGGCGAACCACCCTGCGTCGCGACCTGCGTGATAGGCCCGCGACATCGCTGGCGGCGCTAGCCCGGGAGCTTGAGGTACCCCTCGGCGATGTCCTGGTGGCGATTGCCGAGGACGGTGCCCCAAGCGCCACTAGCGGGTATCGGGCGACACCGATGGGGGCGCCTCAGCTATCCAGTGTGCTTGAGGCGTTACGGCCATGGGGGTGGCTGCGCGTTGTGGTAGCGAGCGGGGCGGGGGTGCGCGCCGAGCTGCGTATCCGCGGTGATGAGCTGCAGTCAAGGGGCGACGAGCTCATGGTGAACCACCAGTGCGTTACCCTGCACCTGCCCTGGAGCGACGTCGCGGCGCTCTGGTTAATCACCGATGGGCGTACTTCGCACGGTGCGTATTGCCTCGATGATCGACAGGAACCGCTGTGTGAGTTCTGGCTCACGAGCGACCAGCCAGGCAGCAACGGCACCGCAAAACTTCGCTTCCTTAAAACGCGAGACCGTTTCCTGGCGGCGAACTGAAACGCGCTGTGGTGCTGCAGTTGACGACGACTCCTAATGGCAAGTAGATTATTAAACTATAACGATAGCGGTTCCCCGCCAGGCGACACACCCGTCGGGGTTAAAAGGGAACATGGTGCGGCCCGCAAAATTGAACGCCAAAGCCATGGCTGCCCCCGCAACTGTAAGCAGCGAGTCACCCACCACACATCACCACTGGCGGTCAACGGCCGGGAAGGTCAGGGGGCGACGTTGACCTGCGAGCCAGGAGACCTGCCGTCATCGTGCTTCGCAAGTTGTGCCGGGCGGGGTGTCCGGTTGAGAGGCTATGACGCCAGCCCCTCAGAAACTGTTTTAGAAATGTCGCGAGCGCCGACAGAGCAAGGCCCACGGCGGCGACAAAATCGTCCGGAACGATTTTGAACAGCGTTAAGCTGGCCCCGAAGGGGCGAGCCCCAAGGATGGGGCGAGTAACAACCGCAGTGTACAAGGGATTACATGAGGGTTCTGAGCCGCCGCGCAACGCAGCTCTGGCAAGCGCAGCAGTTTTTAAAACAGATTCTCAGGGGCGTGCGCCGAATGCAAATCAGCCCTCCCCCGTGGCCTGCGCGTTCATTGCCAGGGGAGAAACACCATGCACATCATGGAGGGCTTTTTGCCTCCCGTCCACGCTGCCGCCTGGACGGCAGCGGCCGCGCCATTCGTGCTTGCTGGCACCCGCCGCATCACGCAGATCCTTGAAGACAACCCCCAAGCAAAGCTATTGCTGGCGGCCTCGGGGGCTTTCACCTTCATGCTTTCCGCGCTCAAGATCCCGTCCGTGACGGGCAGCTGCTCTCATCCAACCGGCACGGGATTGGGGGCGATCTTGTTCGGCCCTTCGGTGATGGCGGTGCTCGGCACCATCGTCCTGCTGTTCCAGGCACTGCTCCTCGCCCACGGTGGGATCACGACCCTGGGCGCCAACGTCTTTTCCATGGCGATCGTGGGACCTTGGGTCGCCTACGGCGTCTTCCGAGGCATCCGCGGATTGCACGGATCCCTTGCCATCGCGGTATTCTTCGCCGCCATGCTGGGCAATCTAGCGACCTATTTGACTACTTCAGTGCAAATTGCCTGGGCTTTCCCCGACCCGGCCAGTGGCTTTAGTGGCGCATTGATTAAATTCGCCAGCATCTTCGCCTTCACCCAGATTCCGCTCGCGATCATCGAAGGCCTCCTGACCGTCATCATCATCAACCTCTTGAGTCAGTACAGCCGTGCCGAACTGACCGGACTCAGGTTCATACCGGAGGAAGCCAAGTGAAGCGCCATAACATCATCCTGCTGATACTGGTAGGGGTGCTGGTCTTTGCCCCGCTCCTACTACCGATCGCGGACCACCTGGATGAACCCTTCAGCGGTGTCGACGGGCAAGCCGAAGCGGCGATCGTGGAGACCCACCCAGGCTACCAGCCCTGGTTTGAATCGTTCTGGGAGCCGCCGAGTGGTGAAATAGAGAGTTTGCTGTTCGCCCTGCAGGCGGCGCTGGGCGCTGGACTCCTCGGTTACTATTTCGGCCTGCGGCGTGGCCAATCCCAAGCCGGTACCAAGCGAAGCTCCGATGCTGGCCATTGACCGCTTCGCCTGGACCAACCGTTGGCACCCACATCACCCGGCCGAAAAAGGGCTGCTAGCGGGGGGCATGCTGGTACTGGCCATCGCCCTGCCCGCAACGACGACCGCTCCTATCATCCTGCTCGTCATGTTGCTGACGACGGTGTTAGGCGCCGGCATTCCGGCCTCGGTCTGGTTGCGAGTCATGGCAGTACCTCTTGGTTTCCTCATCGCCAGCCTTCCCTTGCTCGTCTTGTCCCTGGATCTCAGCTCGGGGTTACAGGTGGTTTTCTCTCCCCAGGGACTGGACATCGCCCTGAGTACACTACTGCGCTCCCTTGCCGCCGTCTCCTGTCTTGCTTTCCTCACGCTGACCACGCCGACCGCTGATCTGATGCCGTTGTTGCGACGGTTTGGTATTCCCCAAGCGGTGGTGGAACTCATGCTGCTCACCTACCGCTTGCTGTTTGTATTCCTGGAACGAGCGACCACTGGACACCAAGCGCAGATCGCCCGCCAGGGCTACGTGGGCGTTCGCAACAGTCTGCGATCGTTGGGGTGGCTCGTGAGTAGCCTGTTCCAGCGTTCGCTGGAGCGTTCCCGGCGGTTGGAGATCGGCTTGACTGCACGGGGATTCCAAGGCGAACTGCGGGTACTCACCCCCCAGTGGCCGCTATCACGGCTGCGGCTGATCGGCACCCTAGGGCTGCTGTTGGGGGTGGCGACGAGTGGCCTAGCGCTCGATGCCACCGCGCAGTGAGCTCGATTGCACTTGTAGCCAACGGCATCGATTACACTTACCCAGGGGGTATTCAAGCCCTCAGAGCGCTCGACCTCACCATCGCAAGGGGCCAAAAGCTTGCCATCCTGGGCGCCAATGGATCGGGGAAGACCACCTTGCTGTTGCACTTGAACGGCACGCTGCGCCCGAGTTCAGGTCGCATCCTCCTCGATGGCTATCCCCTGTCTTATGATCGTCGATCCCTTGTCACATTACGCCGTCGTGTCGGGCTGGTGTTGCAAGACCCCGATGATCAATTATTTTCCGCCAACGTCTATCAAGACGTGTCTTTCGGGCCGTTGAACCTCGGTCTATCAGAAGCAGAAACACGCGCCCGCATCGATGCCGCGCTGGAAGTGCTCCACATTGCAAATCTGCGAGACCGGGCCACCCATATGCTAAGCTTCGGCCAGAAAAAGCGGGTTGCCATTGCCGGCATGTTGGCCATGGAGCCGGAGATCCTCGTTCTCGACGAGCCCACCGCTGGGCTAGACTCCCATGGCGTTCGCCACCTGCTCAGTGTATTGCAAACGCTTCAGGAAACCGGGACCACGTTGGTTTTTTCCACTCACGACGTCGATCTGGCTTATCGTTGGGCCGACCAGGTCGCGGTGTTTGCCGACGGCAAGGTATTGAAACAAGGCGAAACCGTACGCATGCTTGGAGACCAGGAACTGCTGCACGCCGCCAGGCTCAAGGTGCCCCTGCTCCTAGAGATCGCCTGGGCGCTCTATCGCGCATCGCCCGGCTCGCCAATCACTGAGCCACCGCGTTCCAAGGCCGCCTTGTTGCAGTTACTCCGGCAACGGATCGATGGCGTTGGCTAGCACACCAGCCGCTGCTTGCGGCAAGCGGCGGCTGACCAGAGAGGTTGTGAGAAAACCGTAGTGAGCAGCCCGAAAGCAAGGCGGACGGAGCGCAGCGACGAGACATATCAAAATAGATAGGCGAGGAGCGAGCACCGCCCAACGCCGCTATCGGGTCGCACAGCAGGTTTTTCACAAGCTCAGAGCGCGCTTGTCATCAAGCCAACCCATCCCCTGCCCTTGATACGCTAGCCCGCAGACCGTCCCGCTGACAAGGGAGCTCAAAGCGGTGTCGATTTGCCGGAGACTTGGTGCGTAGTAAAAGTTAAAGCGACAAAGAGCGAAAGCGGACCATGAGCGAACCCAGCGCGCGTTACACCTACGGCATCGATCCTTGAGACGTTATCACCCATGTTGGCGCCGAGTGACTGCGCTTCGCGCAGCACAATGAAGCCCCCCAGTTGACTGCGGCCTACGTACTCGGCAAGCCTATCTGGCGGTTCATCTTTGGAGCCGATGTGCAAAGGAT
>CAZUZO010000070.1:0-17704 GCA_964624765.1 uncultured Thiotrichales bacterium | reverse complement strand
GTTCAATGGTAGAACCTCAGCCTTCCAAGCTGATGATGTGGGTTCGATTCCCATCACCCGCTCCATGCTCATGCTGACGTGGCCGCTGTTCGGGCGGGTCGGGGCCTCTTAGAGGTCGTGAAAAAACCGTCGCGAGCGGCCCGAGAGGCAGGCCGACGGCGCGCAGAAACGAGACCTATCAAAGTAGATAGAAGTGAGGAGCGGGCGCAGGTCGCGGGGCAGGTTTTTTCACAAACTCTTAGCGGGAGCTAGGGGCCTGGTAAACACGGGTTTCATCGCCCATATAGCTCAGTCGGTAGAGCACTTCCTTGGTAAGGAAGAGGTCACCGGTTCAAGTCCGGTTGTGGGCTCCAGATGCGAAGATCGAGTGCTGCGATTAGGGAGACATTGCCATGTCCAAGGCGAAGTTTGAGCGTAAGAAGCCGCATATGAACGTCGGGACGATCGGTCACGTGGACCACGGAAAGACTACTCTGACCGCGGCGATGACGAAGGTGCTAGGGGTACGCTACGGCGGTGAGTTTGTGCCCTTCGACGAGATCGATAAGGCACCCGAAGAGAAGGCGCGAGGCATTACGATTGCCACCGCCCATGTGGAATATGAAACCAGTAAGCGGCATTACGCCCACGTCGATTGCCCCGGACATGCGGACTATGTGAAGAACATGATCACGGGTGCAGCGCAAATGGATGGCGCTATCTTGGTCGTCAGTGCTGCCGATGGCCCGATGCCACAAACCCGCGAGCATATCCTGTTGGCGCGCCAGGTGGGCGTCCCTTACCTCGTCGTCTATTTGAATAAGGTAGACATGGTGGACGATGAGGAGTTGTTGGAATTGGTGGAAATGGAAGTGCGAGAGCTCCTGGATAAGTACGAATTCCCAGGTGACGACACCCCCATCGTGCGCGGCTCGGCACTCAAGGCCCTGGAAGGAGAGGCCTCGGAGCTGGGAGAAGAATCGATCATCAAGCTGGCGGAGGCTCTGGATAGTTACATTCCAGAGCCGCAGCGGGCCATCGATGGCGCGTTTTTGATGCCCGTGGAAGATGTATTTTCGATATCCGGGCGCGGGACGGTGGCCACGGGGCGCGTCGAGCGAGGCAAGGTAAAAGTGGGAGAAGAAGTAGAGATCGTGGGCTTGCGCGAGACCCACAAGACCACCTGCACCGGCGTGGAGATGTTCCGTAAGCTCCTGGACGAGGGCGTCGCCGGCGACAACATTGGGGTGTTGCTGCGCGGTGTCAAGCGAGATGAGATCGAGCGAGGCCAGGTATTGGCAAAGCCGGGTTCCATTACGCCGCACACTCGATTCGAAGCGGAGGTCTATATCCTGTCTAAAGAAGAGGGGGGGCGCCACACGCCATTCTTTACCGGGTATCGGCCGCAGTTTTACTTCCGTACCACGGACGTGACGGGGGCGGTCGACCTGCCGGAGGGGGTCGAGATGGTCATGCCAGGAGATAACATCAAGATGATCGTGAGTCTGATTGCACCCATCGCCATGGAAGAAGGTCTGCGCTTCGCAGTGCGGGAGGGGGGGCGTACGGTCGGTGCCGGTGTGGTCTCTAAAGTGATCGAGTAGCGAGGTAAGCTGGTCTTCCGGTGCCGAAAGCGCACCCAAGGTGTGGATCGGAACTTTGGGGTGGAAGGGGCTGACCCGCTGGCTCGGAGTTGCGAAGCGAAGGACATCCCACAGGCCAGTAGCTCAATTGGCAGAGCAGCGGTCTCCAAAACCGCAGGTTGGGGGTTCAAGTCCCTCCTGGCCTGCCATCGTCATCGTAGGCAATTGCGAGCAGCCTCCTGAGAGGTTGTGAAAAAACCGTCGCGAGCGGCCCGAGAGCCAGGCGGACGGAGCGCAGCGACGAGACATAGATAGGCGAGGAGCGAGCACCGCCCAACGCCGCTATCGGGTTGCGTAGCAGGTTTTTTCACAACCTCTGAGGGGGTAGCGCAAGCTACACGGTAGCCCACGGTGGATGTTGTGATTCTACACAGGGAAGCTTTTGGCCATGGAGGCGTGGGGTGTGGATCGCGTAACTGCCTGGTCGCTGGAGCACGGGCTGATGCGGAAGAAGTCGAGGGGCTGCGCGGCATGGCGGACAATGTGAGATGGG
Organism: uncultured Thiotrichales bacterium; assembly: GCA_964624765.1. Classification (GTDB taxonomy): domain Bacteria; phylum Pseudomonadota; class Gammaproteobacteria; order HK1; family HK1; genus JAGTVB01. Next base: position 15,589 of record CAZUZO010000070.1, on the reverse strand, counting down.
CCGTCGTGGTTGCCCTGTTAGGGGGCGCCATCGGTCTCTTCTATTACTTTTCCGATCAGTCATTGTTGTTGCGGGTGATTGGGTTGGTGGCTGCCGCCGGGATCGCGGTGGCGGTCGCCCTGCAAACCGCGAAGGGGCGTCTCGCCTGGAGTATGATGGGTGAGGCGCGGATGGAAGTCCGCAAGGTGGTTTGGCCTACTCGCAAGGAAACGGTGCAAACCACCGGTATAGTTCTTGTGATGGTGACGATAGTGGCGCTGCTGCTTTGGGCTCTAGACGGGTTGCTCGGGTATCTGATGCGCCAGTTGCTAGGACACGGAGGGTAAGGGTTAGGTGTCGCCGCGTTGGTACGTTGTGCATGCCTATTCGGGTTTCGAACACCAAGTGAAACGCATGCTCAAAGAGCGCATCGCGCGAAGTGGCATGCAAGACAAGTTCGGGGAGGTGTTGGTGCCCACCGAAGAAGTGGTTGAAATGCGTGGTGGGCAGAAACGTAAGAGCGACCGCAAGTTTTTCCCCGGCTATGTGCTGGTTCAGATGGAGATGGATGACGCCACTTGGCATCTGGTAAAAAGCGTGCCTAAGGTATTGGGGTTTATCGGTGGCAGCGCGGACAAACCCGCACCGATATCCGAGGCCGAAGCCAGAACCATCCTGGATCGCGTCGAGGAGGGTACCGAACGCCCCCGACCGAAGGTGTTGTTCGAGCCAGGTGAAGTCGTGCGGGTCATCGATGGCCCGTTTACGGATTTCAACGGGGTCGTAGAGGAAGTGAATTACGAGAAGAGCCGATTGCGGGTGGCCGTGCTGATCTTTGGTCGTTCCACTCCGGTAGAGTTGGAATTTAGCCAAGTGGAAAAGGATTAAGCGGGGATAGCGACAAGCGGCGTCAAGGCTAAGAAGCTGTTTTAAAAATGTCGCGAGCGCCGGCAGAGCAAGGCGCACAGTGGCGACAAAATCGTCTGGAACGATTTTGAACAGCTGAAAGCGGGCCCCGAAGGGGCGAGCCCCAAGGATGGGGCGAGTAACAACCGCAGTGTACAAGGGAGTACATGAGGATTCTGAGCCGCCGCGCAACGCAGCTATGGCAAGCGCAGCAGTTTTTAAAACAGCTTCTAACGTGGTCGCGGGGTCGGCGGCCGCGCTTGGCAGGCGCTCCCATTGGCGAAAAACCCAGGCATAACGGTGACAGATACGTCCCCGCGAGGGATTTCGGTTTAACGTCAGGACCCATTGGAAGCGAACGATGGCAAAAAAAATCCTCGCCTATGTGCGGCTCCAGGTTCCGGCGGGTCAGGCGAACCCGAGCCCGCCGGTGGGGCCGGCCTTGGGTCAGCACGGCGTCAATATCATGGAGTTCTGCAAGGCTTTTAATGCCCACACGCAGACCCTGGAGCTCGGTCTTCCTATTCCCGTCGTGGTGACGGTGTACGCCGATCGAAGCTTTAGCTTTATCACTAAGACGCCGCCGGCTTCGGTGCTGCTGAGAAAGGCTTTGGGAATTGAAAAAGGTAGCGCCACACCCCATGCCCAGAAAGTGGGTACGGTGACGCGGGCGCAGCTCGAGGAGATAGCGAAAACCAAGATGGCCGATCTCAATGCCTACGATCTAGAAGCAGCGGTGCGTATCATCGCCGGCAGTGCTCGCAGTATGGGTCTTAACGTGGAGGGTTTGTAGCCATGCCGAAACGCTCCAAGCGCATGCGCGGGATCAGAGAGAAAGTTGAGGCCGGTAAGTTCTATCCCGTGGACGAAGCCTTCGCTCTGTTGAAGGAGTTGTCTTCGGTGAAATTCAAGGAATCGGTCGAGGCGGCCGTGAATCTCGGGGTGGATACCCGCAAGTCTGATCAAGTGGTGCGAGGCGCCACGGTGTTGCCGCACGGTACCGGTAAAGAGGTGCGGGTGGCCGTGTTTGCCCAAGGTGCTGCGGCCGAGGCGGCTGTGCAGGCCGGTGCCGACGTGGTGGGCATGGAAGATTTGGCTGAGCGAGTGAAAAACGGCTTCTTGGAGTTCGATGTCGCGATCGCGAGCCCCGATGCTATGCGCATCGTGGGACAACTAGGCAAGATTTTGGGTCCCCGCGGCTTGATGCCCAATCCCAAGGTCGGTACGGTGAGCCAGGATGTGGTCGGCGCTATCAGGAACGCCAAGGCAGGCCAGGTGCGCTATCGAACCGATCGCGGAGGAATCGTCCACTGTGGCATTGGCAAATTGTCTTTCGAGGTGGATTCCTTGCGGGAGAACTTGTCGGCCTTGCTCACCGATCTCAATCGGGCCAAGCCCAGTGCGGCCAAGGGCATCTACATTTGCAAGGTGACGGTGTCGAGCACCATGGGGCCGGGCCTTGCTATCGAAAAGGCGAGCTTGGCCCTGTAGGTCGGTCAGCGAGGAGCGGTGACGTGTCATTGACCCTTGAACAGAAAAAGACGGTCGTCGCCGAGGTGGCTGAAGTGGCGGGTCAAGCGCGCTCGGCTATCGCGGCAGAATACCGCGGGCTCTCGGTAGCGCAGATGACCAGGCTGCGTACCGCGGCGCGTGAAGCCAATGTCCACCTTCGGGTGGTGCCGAATACCTTGGCGCAGCGGGCGGTGGAAGGGACTGATTTCGCTTGTATGCGGGATAGCTTGGCGGGTCCTTTGGTGCTCGCGTTTGCGCGCGATGAGCCCGGATCGGCGGCGCGGGTCATGGCTGCGTTCGCCAAGGAAAACGACAAGCTAAAGGTGATACTGATCGCCTTTGGTGGCAAGCTGATCGCTCCCGGCGATATCGATGTGCTCGCCAAGCTTCCCACCCGTGAGGAGGCTCTCGGCACGCTGTTGGCCGTCATGAAGGCTCCCATCACAAGGCTAGCGCGTACTTTGGCCGAGCCCTATGCAAAGCTGGTACGCACGTTGGCGGCCATCCGCGATCAAAAACAGCAGGCATAGTGTATGAGGGCCGTTCGCCGGTCAAGAACGTCACAATTCGTGCGCCCGAGGGCGTGAGGTCAAGAAGGTTGGTGGGTTCGGATGCGAATTTAGGAGGGCGCAATGGCCGTATCAAAAGAAGAGATCCTTGAGACGATTGCAAACATGTCGGTGATGGAGGTGGTCGCCCTGGTTGAGGCCATGGAAGAAAAATTCGGTGTCTCAGCGGCCATGGCGGCGATGCCCGCCGTGGGGGGGAGTGCCGCGGCGGCGGAGGCTCCCGAAGAGGAGCAGACCGAGTTTGATGTCGTGATGACAAGTTTCGGCGCCAATAAGGTGAGTGTGATCAAGGCAGTGCGTGGGGTGACGAGCCTCGGCCTGAAAGAGGCGAAGGACTTGGTGGAGAGTGCGCCGACGAAGATCAAGGAAGGTGTGAGCAAAGAAGAGGCAGAACAGGTCAAGAAAGCCCTCGAAGATGCGGGTGCTTCGGTCGAGGTGAAATAGACGGCTTCGACGCCCGGTCCTGTGTTCGATCTGCGGCTGGTGGCGGCGCGCCACCGGCCTTTCTGTGTTGATTCGGCGTATGCTCCGCAAGCCGCTACCCTGTTGAAGACGGCAATGACAAAAGATTGCTGCATTGATGAGAAGGGTAGCTCCGCGCTTTGATATCAATTTGAGGATAGGTCATGGTTTATTCCTTCACTGAGAGGAAGCGCATCCGTAAGGACTTCGGCAAGCGACCGGGCGTACTGGATGTGCCGTATCTGCTTGCGATTCAACTCGATTCCTATCGGCATTTCTTGCAGGCGGAGGTGGTCCCCGAAGCGCGGAAGCATAAAGGGCTGCACGCTGCGTTTAAATCGGTATTTCCTATCGAGAGCTACGCAGGTGACGCCAGTCTGGATTATGTGAGCTATCGCCTTGGGGCGCCGATCTTCGATGTCAAGGAATGTCGGCTTCGAGGGCTCACCTATGCTGCGTCGTTAAGGGTCAAGCTGCGCTTAGTGTTGTACGACCGCGATGCGGGAATGGCCCCAAAGGTGATTAAGAATATCAAGGAGCAGGAGGTCTATATGGGTGAGGTACCGCTCATGACGGACACCGGCACCTTCATCATCAATGGCACCGAACGGGTCATCGTCTCCCAGCTACACCGTTCCCCTGGGGTCTTCTTCGAGCACGACAAAGGTAAGACCCATTCCTCGGGCAAACTGCTTTTTTCAGCGCGCATCATCCCCTATCGAGGGTCTTGGCTGGATTTCGAATTCGATCCGAAGGACCTGGTTTTCGTGCGCATCGACCGGCGGCGTAAGCTGCCAGCGACGGTGCTGCTACGCGCCCTCGGGTTTAGCGATGGGGATATCATCGGAACGTTCTTCGACACCAATACCTTCACTTCGACAGAGGAGGGGCTGAGTTTCGATTTCGTCGCCGAGCGTTTGCGGGGAGAGACCGTGAACGCGGATATTCGGGATCCGCAGGGTAATCTGCTGGTGGAGGCGGGCTCTCGGATTACCGGGCGCCATATTGCGAAGATGCGCAGGGCGCAGCTGAACGTGCTGCACTTACCCGATGCCTACGCGGTGGGCAAAGTACTGGCACGTGACGTTGTGGATCCGGCGACCGGCGAGGTGGTGGGGCAGGTCAACGATGAGCTCACGTTGGACGCCATCGGCAAGTTCCGCGCATTAGGTATTCAGAGCTTTGAGACGATCTATGTTAACGACGTCGATCGCGGCTCCTATATCGCAGACACCCTGCGCAGTGATTCCACCCGTAGCGAACTGGAAGCGCAGGTCGAGATCTATCGCATGATGCGACCGGGCGAGCCTCCCACGAAGGATGCCGCACAGAGTTTGTTCAACAATCTTTTCATGAATCCCGAGCGCTACGACCTGTCGACGGTAGGCCGCATGAAATTTAACCGCCGCGTCGGGCGAAGCGAAGTCACTGGGCCCGGCGTCTTGTCCAAAGAAGATATCATCGATGTCTTGAAGGTATTGATCGACATCAAGAATGGAAATGGGACCGTCGACGACATCGATCACCTGGGTAATCGCCGTGTGCGTTGTGTGGGAGAGATGGCAGAGAACCAGTTTCGGATCGGTTTGGTGCGCGTGGAGCGCGCGGTCAAAGAGCGCTTGAGCCTGTCCGATGCCGATGAGCTGATGCCCCAGGAGTTGATCAACGCCAAACCGGTATCTGCCGTGATCAAGGAATTCTTTGGATCGAGCCAGCTCTCACAATTTATGGATCAGAATAATCCACTTTCCGAGGTGACCCACAAGCGCAGGATCTCGGCTTTGGGGCCGGGGGGGTTGACCCGTGAACGGGCTGGATTTGAAGTACGCGACGTACACCCGACGCACTACGGGCGGGTGTGTCCTATCGAAACACCGGAAGGTCCCAACATCGGGCTCATCAACTCGCTGGCAGTCTATGCGCGCACCAATGAGTATGGCTTTCTCGAGACGCCCTACCGGCGAGTCGTCAATGGTGGGGTCACCGATCAGATCGAGTACTTGTCCGCTATCGAAGAGGGTCAATACGTCATCGCCCAGGCGAATGCGACGGTCGATGAAGCCGGGCGGCTCGTCGATGACCTGGTCACGTGTCGTCACCAGAATGAGTTTACCTTGTCTACGCCGGACAAGGTAAACTACATCGATGTGTCGCCGAAGCAGATCGTGTCCGTTGCGGCGGCACTGGTGCCGTTTCTCGAGCACGACGATGCCAACCGAGCGCTTATGGGCTCGAACATGCAGCGTCAGGCGGTTCCCACCATCCGTACCGAAAAGCCACTGGTAGGCACCGGAATCGAGCGCACCGTGGCCATTGACTCCGGCGTGGCGGTGGTGGCGGAGCGGGGCGGTGTAGTGGACTCGGTGGATGCCGCGCGCATCGTCGTGCGCGTCAATGACGATGAGACCGAACCCGGTGAGCCGGGGGTCGATATCTATTCCCTCATCAAGTACACCCGTTCCAATCAAAACACCTGCATCAACCAGCGCCCGCTGGTGAAACCGGGGAATGTCCTGGCCCGCGGTGACGTGTTAGCCGATGGGCCGGCCACCGATATGGGTGAGCTGGCCCTGGGTCAGAACGCCTTGGTCGCGTTCATGCCCTGGAACGGGTACAACTTCGAGGATTCGATTCTCATCTCGGAGCGGGTGGTGCAAGAGGAGCGTTTCACAACCATCCACATCGAGGAATTGATCTGTGTGGCGCGGGATACCAAGCTCGGTCCAGAGGAAATTACGGCGGATATCCCCAATGTGAGCGAGAGTGCGCTCTCGATGCTGGACGAATCCGGGATCGTTTATATCGGTGCTGAGGTGCGTTCCGGTGACATCCTGGTGGGCAAGGTGACGCCCAAGGGGGAAACCCAACTGACCCCTGAGGAAAAGTTGTTGCGTGCCATCTTCGGAGAGAAGGCGTCCGACGTCAAAGACACTTCCCTAAGAGTTCCCTCCGGTATGAATGGCACGGTGATCGACGTGCAAGTGTTCACCCGCGACGGGGTGGAGAAGGATGCCCGGGCGAAGCAGATCCAAGAGATGGCGCTGGATAAGGTCAGGAAGGATCTGCACGACGAATATCGCATCGTGGAGGCGGACACCTTCTTACGCTTGGAGCGGCTGCTGATAGGTAAGGTGGCCGCTGGAGGGCCGCAGGGACTCACGTCGGGTAGTGAGATTACCCAGGATTATCTGGCAGGTCTGGCACGCGACCAGTGGTTTGCGATTCGCGCTCAAAGCGACGGCGTGACAGAGCAGTTGGAGAAAGCTGCCGAGCATCTCAGGCAGGCTCGCGCGACCCTGGATGAGCGCTACGAAGAAAAGCGGTCGAAGCTGACGGCCGGTGATGACTTGGCGCCCGGGGTGCTCAAGATGGTCAAGGTCTATCTGGCTGTCAAGCGCCGTATCCAGCCTGGCGACAAGATGGCGGGCCGACACGGCAACAAGGGGGTTATCTCCATGATTGTGCCGGTCGAAGATATGCCTTACCTGGCCGACGGCACCCCAGTGGATATTGTGCTCAACCCCCTCGGCGTACCCTCGCGCATGAATGTTGGACAAGTGCTGGAAACTCACCTGGGTTGGGCCGCCAAGGCGTTGGGATTCAAGATCGGGCAGATGTTGGACCAGAATAACGATGCAGTGGAGCTACGCGCTTTCCTGGATCGCATCTATGAGGTCGGTGGCAAGGGCAGTGCCTTGCAGACGCTTTCAGATGTTGAGTTGGTGGAGCTGGCACGCAATCTACGTTCTGGGATCCCGATGTCCACCCCCGTTTTTGACGGCGCCACCGAGGATGAGATCAAACGCATGCTCGAGATGGCCGGGTTACCGCGCGCTGGCCAGGCAGTGCTCTGCGATGGTCGTACAGGGGAACCCTTCGATCGGCCCATCACCGTGGGCTACATGTACATGATGAAATTGAACCATCTGGTCGACGACAAAATGCACGCGCGTTCGACCGGCCCTTATAGCCTGGTCACCCAGCAGCCCCTTGGCGGCAAGGCGCAGTTCGGCGGGCAGCGCTTCGGTGAGATGGAAGTGTGGGCGCTCGAGGCCTACGGCGCCGCTTACACCCTGCAGGAAATGCTTACCGTGAAATCCGATGATGTGAATGGGCGCACCAAGATGTACAAAAACATCGTGGATGGCGACCATCGAATGGAGGCCGGCATGCCCGAGTCGTTTAACGTGTTGATGAAGGAAATCCGCTCCCTTGGAATCGATATCGAGCTGGAAGATTACTGACGCCACGTCGCTGACCCGCTACCCGCCGAGTTTCGCCGCAGAGCCTGGGGAGAGAGCAGGAGAAAGACCTTGAAAGATTTGCTCAACTTGTTGAAACAGCAGACGCAGGCCGAAGGATTTGATGCCATCCGCATTGGTCTGGCGTCACCGGAAAAGATCCGCTCTTGGTCTTACGGAGAAGTGAAGAAGCCGGAGACCATCAACTATCGCACCTTCAAGCCGGAGCGTGATGGTTTGTTTTGCGCCAAGATTTTTGGCCCTATCAAGGACTATGAGTGTTTGTGCGGCAAATACAAACGCCTCAAGCACCGCGGTGTGATCTGCGAGAAATGTGGCGTCGAGGTGACGCTGGCCAAAGTTAGACGTGAGCGGATGGGGCACATTGAGCTCGCCAGCCCGGTGGCACACATCTGGTTCTTGAAATCCTTGCCTTCGCGCATGGGGCTTTTGCTTGACATGACGCTGCGGGATATCGAGCGCATCCTCTATTTCGAAGCCTTCGTGGTCATCGATCCGGGATTGACCCAGCTCGAGCGTGGCCAGCTGCTATCGGATGAAACGTATCTCGAAGCCATCGAGCAGTATGGGGACGAGTTTGATGCCAAGATGGGGGCAGAGGCCATCTATGAGTTGCTAAAAACCATCGATCTCAAGGGAGAGAGTAGTAGGCTGAGGGAAGAGCTACGGAGCACGGGATCCGAGTCGCGCCTAAAGAAGGCCGCGAAACGGCTGAAGCTCATCGAGGCCTTTCTCGAGTCCGGCAATCGCCCGGAATGGATGGTACTCAAGGTGTTGCCCGTGTTACCACCGGAGTTACGGCCTCTCGTGCCCCTGGATGGCGGGCGTTTCGCCACCTCCGATCTCAACGACCTCTATCGCCGCGTCATTAATCGCAACAACCGCCTGAAACGGCTGCTGGATCTGAACGCACCGGACATTATCGTTCGTAATGAGAAGCGCATGTTGCAGGAAGCGGTGGATGCGTTGCTGGATAACGGTCGGCGCGGACGAGCCATCACCGGCACCAATAAACGTCCCCTGAAGTCGCTGGCGGACATGATCAAGGGCAAGCAAGGCCGTTTTCGACAGAATTTGCTCGGTAAGCGTGTGGACTACTCCGGACGGTCGGTGATCGTGGTGGGTCCGACACTCAAGCTGCATCAGTGTGGGTTGCCGAAAAAGATGGCGCTTGAGTTGTTCAAGCCCTTCGTGTTTGGCAAGCTCGAGCTCAAAGGGTTGGCGACGACCATCAAAGCCGCCAAGAAAATGGTTGAGCGTGAAGGTCCGGAAGTTTGGGATATTTTGGAACAGGTCATTCGTGAACATCCGGTGCTGCTGAATCGCGCCCCGACCTTGCATCGCTTGGGCATCCAGGCCTTTGAGCCGGTGTTGATCGAGGGCAAGGCGATCCAGCTGCATCCGTTGGTCTGCACCGCCTTTAACGCAGACTTCGATGGGGATCAGATGGCGGTACACGTGCCGCTGTCCCTGGAAGCCCAGCTGGAGGCGCGCACGTTGATGATGTCGACCAATAACATTCTCTCGCCGGCCCATGGCGAACCGATCATTGTGCCCACCCAGGACGTGGTGTTGGGTCTCTATTACATGACCCGTGAGCGGGTCGATGCCAAGGGCACTGGCATGGTCTTCAGTGATGTGGCGGAGGTGCATCGTGCGTTTGAAAATCAGGAGGTGGAGCTGCACGCCCGCATCAAGGTACGGATTGACGAGGCAGCGATGGAATCGCAGGCAGGCGCTAACTCTGTTCGTCGGCGGCTGGTTGAAACCACGGTAGGCCGGGCTCTGCTCTTCGAGCTGGTCCCCGAGGGCTTGCCATTCGATTTAGTGAATCGATCCCTCAATAAAAAGGCGATCTCGAGCCTCATCAATGCTGCTTATCGCAGGGTCGGTGTGAAAAACACGGTGGTTTTTGCCGACAAGCTCATGTACACCGGATTCAGTTACGCTACCCGCGCTGGCATCTCCATCGGAGTGGAGGACATGGTGGTACCGGAGGAGAAAAAGGCGATTCTGGCGAGAGCCGAGACGGCCGTCAAAGAGATCGAAGGTCAGTACGCATCGGGCCTCGTGACGTTTGGAGAGCGTTACAACAAGGTTGTGGACATCTGGTCTTACACCAACGAGCAGGTTGCCAAGGCGATGATGGATAAGCTCGGGACCGACGAGGTGGTGGCGGCGGATGGCAGAGTGGTGGCACAACAATCGCTTAATTCGATCTATATGATGGCGGATTCGGGGGCGCGTGGCTCGGCGGCGCAGATACGCCAATTGGCCGGCATGAGAGGTCTCATGGCAAAGCCCGATGGCTCGATCATCGAAACTCCCATTACCGCTAATTTCCGCGAGGGACTGGACGTCTTACAGTACTTTATCTCGACCCACGGCGCTCGCAAGGGTTTGGCCGATACGGCGCTAAAGACGGCGAACTCGGGTTATTTGACCCGGCGGCTGGTGGATGTGGCCCAGGATCTGGTCGTCACCGAGCTGGATTGTGGTACCAGCGAAGGGCCGACCATTACCCCGTTACTGGAGGGCGGGGATGTCGTGGAACCCTTGCGCGAACGTGTTCTCGGTCGCGTGACGGCCGTCGACATCTTGCATCCGACCACCGACGATGTGGTGGTGCCGGCAGGAACGCTCCTGGATGAAAGCTGGGTGGACCGACTGGAAACCTATGGCGTTGACCGGGTCAAGGTGCGTTCCGCTATCACTTGCCGCACTCGCTACGGCATTTGCGCGAAATGCTATGGCCGCGACTTGGCGCGCGGGGAGATCGTCAACATCGGCGAGGCGGTGGGGGTGGTGGCCGCACAGTCGATCGGGGAGCCAGGCACCCAGCTCACCATGCGCACTTTCCATATCGGTGGAGCCGCCTCCAGAGCGGCGGCGGTGGACAATATCGAGGTGAAAGTAAACGGCATCGCGCGGCTTGAGAACATCAAGCTGGTGCAGCATGCCAGCGGCAGTTATGTCGCGGTTTCCAGGTCCGGCGAGCTTGCTATCCTGGACGAGTCGCGTCGAGAGCGTGAGCGTTACAAAGTGCCCTACGGGGCCACTCTCTCGGTTGCGGATGGTGACCCGGTGTCAGCAGGCCAGACGGTGGCCAATTGGGACCCGCATACGCACCCCGTCATTACCGAAGTCAGTGGCCGGGTGCGTTTCGCCGATATCGTCGAGGGCGTTACGGTGCAGCGCCAGGCCGATGAGTTCACAGGTCTGACCAGCATTGTCGTCATGGGTCCGAAGCAGCGTAGCGCGGCGGCGAAGGACCTGCGCCCTGTCATTCGGCTGGTGGGAGAAGAGGACGAAGAGCTGTTTCTGCCGGGGACCAATATGCCGGCGCACTACGCACTATCCCCAGATGCGATCCTGGCTGTCGAAGAGGGTCAAGAGGTCAGTGTCGGGGATGTGTTGGCCCGGTTACCCCAGGAATCCACCAAGACCCGTGACATCACCGGCGGCTTACCTCGGGTAGCGGATCTTTTCGAGGCCCGCAAACCAAAGGATGCTGCGATCTTGGCAGAGAGCAACGGTGTGGTGAGTTTCGGTAAGGACACCAAGGGTAAGCAGCGCCTCGTGATCACCGCAGAGGACGGAGAGAAGAGCGAGATCCTGGTCCCTAAATGGCGACATGTATTGGTGTTTGAAGGAGAGCAGGTGGAGCGAGGGGAAGTTCTGGTGGATGGGCCGGCGAGTCCCCATGATATCCTACGCTTGTTGGGCACCAGTGCTTTGCTGACGTATATCGTCAACGAGGTACAGGAGGTCTATCGTCTGCAGGGGGTGAAGATCAACGACAAGCACATCGAGGTCATCGTGCGTCAAATGCTGCGCAAAGTGGAGATCGACGAGTCCGGGGACACGCGCTTTGTACAGGGCGAACAGGTCGAGCGCAGCCGCGTGTTGGATGAGAACGAGCGAGTCAGTGCCGAAGGGCAGCAACCGGCCGGCTGGAAGCCCTTACTGCTCGGCATAACGAAGGCTTCGCTGTCTACTGAATCCTTCATTTCAGCGGCATCGTTCCAAGAGACGACTCGGGTATTGACGGAAGCTTCAGTTAACGGTCGAGCCGATGAGTTACGGGGGTTGAAGGAGAATGTCATTGTCGGACGGCTTATTCCCGCGGGCAGTGGGTTCGCTTATCACGAGGAGCGGCGCCGCAAGCGAGGTGTCCCTGAGGCTGAGGTGACGGAGCAGGAGGCGATGCGATCCTTGACGAACATGGTCTCTGAAGAGATGAGCACCCAGTTCGAGGGTGACTCCAACTCGTGAGAAGCTGTTTTAAAAATGTCGCGAGCGCTGGAGTCGCAAGGCGCAGGGCGCCAAGCCGAGAGACATAAGATAGGCGAGGAGCTTGTGCACCGCGCAACGCGGCTATCGGGTAGCGCAGCAGGTTTTTTCACAAGCTCTGAGTCACTGGCAGGGAGAAGTGGGTTGGTCTCCACAACCTCCGAGGAGACAGCCGGTCGAGGCTCCGAGAAACCCACCCAGCTGTTGACACGCTAGCACTAAGTGCCTAAAATTCTAACGCTTTAGACAGGCAGGGTGAGACCCTGCCTGCTTCTTTTCGCTGTCTATCCCCTTTATCGCGTGCCGAATTCCCTGGGCAGCGCCGAGCGGGCAAAGCAGTCCGCCATGGGCGACCGGGGATGAGCCTTTTTTGACTGGAGTCAGGTCATGGCCACGATCAATCAGCTGGTGCGTAAGCCGCGTAAGCGCCAGCAGAAGAAGAGTACCGTGCCGGCGTTGCAGGGTTGCCCCCAGCGCCGCGGGGTCTGTACGCGTGTCTATACCACAACCCCCAAAAAGCCCAACTCAGCACTGCGAAAAGTCGCTCGAGTGCGGCTGACGAACGGTATGGAGGTCACCACGTATATTGGCGGTGAGGGGCACAATCTCCAGGAACACTCGGTGGTCTTGATTCGGGGCGGGCGGGTCAAAGACCTCCCGGGTGTACGGTACCATACGGTCAGGGGCAGTTTGGATACCGGTGGGGTGACCGCTCGGCGTCAGGGTCGGTCCAAGTATGGTGCCAAGCGTCCCAAGGGATGACGTGCTCGCAGAGGTGAACTATGTCGAGAAGGCGAGTCAGCGCGAAGCGGATCATTGTTCCGGATCCCAAATACGGCAGCCAGGCCCTGGCGAAGTTCATGAATGTGCTGATGTTGAATGGCAAGAAGTCGGTCGCCGAACGGATCGTGTACGGTGCCTTGGATCATGTTCTTAATAAAGGCAAAGGTGATCCTCTGGAGGTATTCACGAAGGCGCTGGACAACGTGCGTCCGGTGGTCGAGGTCAAGTCACGGCGCGTCGGTGGGGCCACCTATCAGGTTCCCGTGGAGGTGAGGCCGTTGAGACGTACAGCACTCGGTATGCGCTGGCTCGTCGATGCGGCTCGCAAGCGAGGGGAAAAATCGATGGGGCTGCGCTTGGCCAACGAACTGATGGATGCCTCTGAGAACCGTGGTAATGCGGTGAAAAAGCGCGAAGACACGCACCGTATGGCCGAAGCGAACAAGGCCTTCTCCCATTACCGGTGGTGATAACAGGGACGATATCGTAAGTGATGGTTATCGCCTGTTAGAGGAACCCGAACAGTGCCACGTAACACCCCCATCGAACGTTACCGAAACATCGGTATTATGGCCCATATTGATGCGGGAAAAACCACCACGACCGAGCGGATCCTCTATTACACGGGAATCTCCCATAAGCTTGGGGAGGTGCATGATGGCGCGGCGGTGATGGACTGGATGGTTCAGGAACAGGAACGCGGCATCACGATCACATCGGCTGCTACGACCTGCTTCTGGCGGGGCATGGATGGTCAGCACCCCGAGTATCGTGTCAATATTATCGACACACCTGGCCACGTCGATTTCACCATCGAGGTGGAGCGTGCGTTGCGGGTGCTGGACGGTGCGTGTGCGTTATTTTGCGCCGTGGGCGGTGTAGAACCCCAATCGGAGACCGTCTGGCGTCAGGCGAACCGATACGTTGTGCCGCGGCTTGGGTTCGTCAACAAGATGGATCGCCCAGGGGCAAACTTCGCCCGGGTGGTCGATCAGATTCGCAGCCGACTTAAGGCCAACCCCGTGCCGGTGCAACTACCCATAGGCGCCGAGGAGACCTTCGAGGGGGTAGTGGATCTGGTCGGGAGGCGTGCCATTTACTGGGATGAGGCGACTTCGGGCATGCGCTACGAAGAACGTGAAATCCCCGCAGCGATGCGCGATGTTTGTGAACAGTGGCGGGAACGTCTCGTCGAGGCGGCTGCCGAGGCCAACGAAGAGCTGATGGAACGCTACCTGAACGACGGGGCATTGGGGATCGAGGATATCAAGCGCGGGCTACGGCAGCGTACTTTGCACAATGAGGTGGTGCCCATTTTGTGCGGTTCGGCATTCAAGAACAAAGGGGTGCAAGCGCTGCTCGATGCGGTCATCGATTATTTGCCGTCCCCCGTGGATGTGCCGCCGATCCAGGGCGTAGGCGACAAAGGTCAGGGTGATGGCGAAGTGGATGAACGTCCACCGTCCGACGATGCGCCGTTTGCAGCCCTCGCCTTCAAGATTGCAACGGATCCCTTTGTCGGATCACTGACATTTTTTCGCGTCTATTCGGGCACGCTGGCTGCGGGGGACACCGTCTACAACCCCCTTAAACAGAAAAAAGAGCGCATCGGTCGCATCCTGCAGATGCATGCCAATAGCCGAGAAGAGTTAAAGGAGGTGCGCGCCGGCGACATTGCCGCGGGGGTCGGGCTCAAGGATGTGACCACGGGCGATACTTTGAGTGACCTGCGAGACGTGATCACCCTGGAACGCATCGAGTTCCCAGAGCCGGTGATTTCCGTTGCCGTAGAACCGAAAACGAAAGCGGATCAGGAAAAGATGGGGTTGGCTCTCAGTAAGCTTGCCCACGAGGATCCTTCCTTCCGCGTGCTCACTGACCAGGAGTCGGGCCAGACCATTATCTCTGGAATGGGGGAGCTGCACCTGGAGATCATCGTCGATCGGCTACGCCGCGAATTCAAGGTGGAGGCGAACGTGGGTCGGCCGCAAGTGGCCTACCGGGAAACGATTCGCGTATCGGTGGAGCAAGAAGGTAAATTCGTCCGACAAAGCGGGGGTCGCGGTCAATATGGTCACGTCTGGCTGCGTCTAGAGCCTCTCGAGGCCGGTAGCGGGTACGAGTTTGTGGATGCTATCGTCGGCGGGCATATTCCTCGGGAATACATCCCGGCGGTGGGTAAAGGGGTGCGCGAGCAGATGGAAAACGGCGTGCTGGCGGGTTACCCCGTGGTCGATGTACGAGTTACCCTTTTCGATGGCTCTTATCACGATGTGGACTCCAGCGAGCTGGCGTTTAAAGTCGCCGGATCGATGGCGTTTCGGGAGGGAGCGCGGCGCGCCAAGGCCGCTCTGCTGGAACCGATCATGAAAGTCGAAGCGGTGACCCCCGACGAATATATGGGGGACGTGATGGGGGATCTGAATCGACGCCGTGGGACCGTGCAAGGGATGGAGGATACGCCTGCCGGCAAGGCCGTTCGAGCAGAAGTGCCGCTCGGCGAGATGTTTGGGTATGCCACCCATCTGCGGTCGATGACCCAAGGGCGCGCGACCTATACTATGGAATTTGTGAAGTATGCTGAAGCCCCCGTGAGCATCGCAGAGTCCGTCATCAAAAAGCAGCAATGAGCATTCTCTCGTTGCAAACAGAGTGCAGCGGGCGCGGAGTAAGAAGCTGTTATAAAAATGTCGCGAGCGCCGGAGTCGCAAAGCGCACGGCGGCGACAAAATCGTTGGGAACGATTTTGAATAGCTGGAAGCTGGCCCCGAAGGGGCGGGCCCCAAGGATGGGGCGAGTAACAACCGCAGTGTACAAGGGAGT
>CAZUZO010000069.1:0-17800 GCA_964624765.1 uncultured Thiotrichales bacterium | reverse complement strand
GCACCGCCCAACGCCGCTATCGGGTTGTGTAGCAGGTTTTTTCACAACCTCTCAGCTCTCGCTATCGATCGATCGGTGCTTCTCGCAAGCTGGCGAACACGAACCCGCAACTCACGTAACCGATCCGGGTCAACCATATCCGGAAGCAGTACCAGCGCTCGCCGATGCCACGGTCCAAGGCGAACCCGCAACACCCCCAGCATCGGATGGGAGTAGCCTCCCACTAGCCGCGAGGGCATTCGCCCTCCTCCGCGGGTGATCAGCTGAATCCGAGCATCGTCCGACAGGATGAACTCGGTGATCGCGGTGCTGGCAAAGCGAAACGCGTGCTGACCCAGGGCGTATAGAAAATGTCCAAGCACTACCAGCATGCCGAGCAGTAGAGTCCACCTAGGCAAGCTCGTCACCATAAGGCAGCAAACCGCACCCCCATGGATCACGGCTAGGATAGTTGCCAATTGCCATGAAGGACCCAGCGTCAGGTGCAAGGGCACCGAGAAATCCGAGGGTTCTAACTGCGTTTCGGCCATTTCCACCGTTTTGTCAGACTCGCCGCTTGCCGCAGCCCACCAGCAACCATATCCGTAGGCAGCCGAATGCCGTGTTGCGCAAGGCTCTGGCCGGCAGGGGCAGGAGTGCCGGACTTCAAGCCGACCCGGATTCTTTAACGGCCTCGCGCGCTCGAACGGCCCCCAAAGCGCCGCACCTTGACCGAGATCAAATGAGACCGTTGCACTTGCGCGTCTTCGAGCGCATACTGGTATGGTGCAGTGCACAACCGGTGAACAGGCCCCAACCAGCAGTGACGCGTCGCAAACATAAGGTGCAGATCATGATACAGCCCGTCAATCCTGACATAAAGAGGGCATCGGTGGACACCGCTAGTGCTGAGCTTGAGGGAACTCAGGCGCATCCTGACGAAGCGACCGAATCTCCAGAGGAGGGCTCCCAGCAAGGCGCCGTCAGGGAAATCGGTGGCCCTGGGGGACCAGAACCAACCCGATATGGCGACTGGGAACGCAATGGACGCTGCATCGACTTTTGATCTCGACAGGGGGCGCCCATGTTGCAAAATGCTGGCGGTTGAGATCAGCGGGGAAGCAGTCATAACAAGCGAGGTATTGCTATGGAGATCACGAATCGACCTCTTTCTCCTCATCTCCAAATTTATAAACCCCAGTTAACATCTGTTCTCTCCATCGTCCATCGGCTCACAGGAGTGGCACTGGTCGTCGGAACTCTCGCCTTCGTGTATTGGCTGGCGGCCTTGGCAGGGGGGAGCGACAGCTTCGCCAGCGCTCAAGCCTTGTTCGGTTCTGTTGTGGGCCAGCTCATTTTATTGCCATGGGTTTTTGCCCTCTTTTATCACCTTTGTAACGGCATACGCCACCTATTCTGGGATATCGGACTCGGCTTTGAGCTCAAAACGCTGTACACCTCGGGAACCGTCGTACTCATGGTTTCCATCGGTTTAACGGTGCTGACCTATGTCGCGGCCTATGCAATGCGTGGAGGTGCTGGATGAGATTACGAACACCGCTCGCCCAAGCCCGGGGCCTGGGATCCGCTGGGGAGGGCATACATCACTGGTGGGCCCAGCGGCTCACGGCCCTCGCTTTGATTCCTTTGTCGCTATGGCTTGTGGCTTCCATCATCGCTATCACCGGTGCAGATTACGCGACGGCGGTACAGTGGGTGCGATCGCCCAGTGTTGCGGTGTTGCTCTTGCTTTTTATTGCCGTTGCCTTCTACCACGCGCAATTGGGTATGCAAGTGGTACTTGAGGACTACATCCACGTGGGATGGGCAAAAGTCGCGGCCATCGTTATATCTAAGTTCCTGCTGGTCGCCCTAGCGTTTGTGGCAGGCTTTGCGGTACTCAGGGTCGCGTTGGGAGGATAAGAGCTTATGTCAGCTTATGAGATTGTCGATCACGCCTATGATGTCGTCGTGGTCGGTGCAGGGGGGGCGGGGCTACGAGCCACCCTGGGCTTAGCAGCTGAGGGACTTTCCACAGCCTGTATCACCAAGGTTTTTCCCACCAGAAGCCACACCGTGGCGGCTCAAGGGGGCATGAGCGCATCCCTCGGCAATATGGGTGAAGACGATTGGCGATGGCACATGTACGATACAGTCAAGGGCTCCGATTGGTTGGGAGATCAGGACGCCATCGAGTATATGTGCCGCGAGGCAGTGCCGGCCGTTATCGAGCTGGAACATCTCGGGGTTCCCTTCTCACGCACTGAAGAAGGCAAAATCTACCAACGGCCTTTCGGCGGCATGACCACCCACTTCGGCCAAGGAACGGCGCATCGCACCTGTGCGGCCGCCGATCGTACGGGACACGCGATCCTGCACACGCTTTATCAGCAATCCTTGAAACACCACGCCGAGTTCTTTATTGAGTACTTCTCTCTCGATCTGCTTATGGACCCCGATGGTGTCTGTCGAGGCGTGCTGGCGTGGAATCTTGATGATGGAACGCTGCACCGGTTTCGCAGCCATGCTGTGGTGCTGGCCACCGGTGGATACGGACGAACCTACTTTTCATGCACGTCCGCCCACACTTGCACCGGAGATGGCAATGCGATGGTGCTGCGAGCAGGGCTCCCGCTACAGGATATGGAGTTCGTCCAATTTCATCCGACCGGTATCTACGGTTCCGGCTGCCTCATTACCGAGGGTTCTCGCGGTGAGGGCGGTTATCTGACGAATTCCAAAGGCGAGCGATTCATGGAGCGCTACGCCCCCAACGCCAAAGATCTCGCCTCTCGGGATGTGGTCAGCCGGTCCATGACCATCGAGATCCGTGACGGGCGCGGCGTGGGACCCCAGGGCGACCATATTTATCTGCATCTGGAGCACCTTGGCCCGGAGGTTCTGGCGGAACGATTGCCGGGGATCTCTGAGTCAGCCAGGATCTTCGCGGGCGTAGACGTCACCAAAGAGCCGATCCCCGTGCTTCCCACGGTACACTACAACATGGGTGGAATCCCCACCAATTATCACGGCGAGGTGATCAACGTCAAAGATGGGCAGACCGATGCCATCGTACCGGGGTTATTGGCAATCGGTGAGTGCGCTTGCGTTTCCGTTCACGGCGCTAATCGGCTCGGTTCCAATTCCCTACTTGACATCGTCGTGTTCGGCAGAGCGGCAGCCAAACGTTGTGCGGAACTCATCAAACCGGGACAGAAGCATCCCTCTTTGCCTGCTGATATCGACGATGTCGCATTGGCGCACTTTGACCGGCATCGGTATGCGAAGGGTTCGCTCACCACAGCCAAGATTCGCCTCAATATGCAACGCACGATGCAAAACAACGCCGCGGTATTTCGTACCGGTGCGGTGTTGGATGAGGGAGCCAAACTCATCGGGGAAGTGTGGGCATCGTTGCAGGATGTTGCCGTCTCCGATCGTTCCCTCATCTGGAACTCCGATCTGGTGGAAACCCTCGAATTGGATAACCTCCTTCGGCAGGCCGTTGTGACGATGCACTGCGCGCGTAATCGTTGCGAAAGCCGCGGCGCGCATGCGCGCGAGGATTATCCAGAACGGGACGACGAGAACTGGCTCAAGCACACCCTGGCTTGGTTTCAGAAAAACGGCGAGCCGCGCATCGGCTACCGGCCAGTGCACCTGCACACCCTGACCGACGAGGTGCAGGTCGTTCCCCCTAAACCCCGTGTTTACTGAGGAGAAGGATCCCATGGCTCAGTTTCGCCTTCCACCCAATTCGACGGTTCAGCCGGGGAAGCTTCACCCGCCTACCAACGGCGCTAAGAACACGAAACGATTCGTGGTGTACCGGTGGGATCCGGACACCGGGCAAAACCCGCGTACCGATACCTACGAGGTCGATCTCGATACCTGCAGTCCCATGGTGCTGGATGCGCTGATCAAGATCAAGAACGAGATGGATCCAACGCTTACCTTTCGGCGCTCATGCCGGGAGGGAGTGTGTGGTTCCTGTGCCATGAACATCGATGGGACCAATACCTTGGCCTGCACCAAGTCGATCGACGAGATCAAGGGAGATGTGCGCGTCTATCCCCTGCCCCACATGCCGGTCGTGAAGGATCTGGTTCCCGATCTGACGCATTTCTATGCCCAATACGCCTCCGTGAGACCATGGCTGCAGGCCCAGACGTCGGCGCCTCCCGACCGAGAAAGGCTACAATCCAAGGAAGACCGGGCACGGCTCGACGGGCTTTACGAGTGCATTCTGTGTGCTTGTTGCTCCACCAGTTGCCCAAGCTACTGGTGGAACGGGGATCGTTACCTTGGGCCCGCCGTCTTGTTGCAAGCCTACCGTTGGCTCGCCGACAGCCGAGATGAATTTACGGGCGAGCGACTCGACGACCTGGCGGACCCCTTCCGCTTGTATCGATGCCATACCATCATGAACTGCACTCGAGCCTGTCCGAAAGGTCTGAATCCTGGCAAGGCCATCGCGGAAATCAAGCAATTGCTAGCGACTCGGGCTTTGTAAGCAGAGTATGAGCAAACGCTCCAAGCTCAAGTGGCAATGTCGCCGAGGCATGCGTGAGCTGGATCTGGTACTAGAGGCTTTCCTCGAGTTGCATTACGACCAGCTCACACCGCAAGCACAATCAGACTTCGAAGATTTGCTGACGCAACCGAACCAAGAGCTGATGGACTGGCTAGTGGGTGGGGTAGAGCCAAAACGCGCACCCCTCGCCCGCATCGTCGCCCAAATAAGAGAAGTCTGTATCGCTAAGAAACGGTTTTAAAATCGATGAGGTCTGCCCGAACCGTAGATCCCAGAGAGGCGTCAAAGGCAGAGAATTCTCATGCACTCTGAATGGCAATCGTTTCTCGCTGATGCCGGCGCCTCGTTCACTGAAGAAGGGATAAGCCGTTTCGGTGACTTAGGCGAGGAATCACAGGCCGCGATCTCGGGAGATTGTGTAGTCGATCTGTCCCACCTTGGGCTGATCGCTGTCAAGGGTGCCGAGGCGGCTCACTTCCTCCAAGGACAGCTGACCAACGATGTGCAAGCGCTTTCGGAGACACGGGCGCAGCGCAGTGCCTATTGCAACCCGAAGGGGCGCGTGGTGGCCACTTTCTTGATTTTCTCTCGTGTAGGCACTTATTTCCTGCAGTTGCCCCGACCAATACTCGGTTCCATTCTGGGCCGGCTGCGCTTGTTCGTGATGCGCTCTGATGTCGCGCTAACAGATGCCAGCGATGCGCTTATCGGTATCGGTGTGTCAGGCTGGAATGTGCACGACACCCTGCAGCAGGCAGTGGGGCCCCTGCCCAAGGCACCGAACGACGTCAGCCAACCCGCCCCTCTGACCGTCATCCGAATATCCGGCGAACGACCGCGTTATGAGATCATCGGACCTTTCGCACCCATCAGACAGCTTTGGGCTACCCTAACACAAGTCGCCCGCCCCTCAGGACCTCACGCATGGTCGCTCCTCGATATCCATTGTGGTGTGCCTACGATCCATCGTGAGACGGCTGACCTGTTTGTGCCGCAGATGATCAACTGGGATGTCCTCTCCGGCGTCAGCTTCACCAAAGGCTGTTATACGGGTCAGGAAATCGTCGCGCGGACGCAGTACTTGGGCAAGATTAAGCGACGTCTATATCGTGCCCAGGTGAACACTCTGGATACGGTGATCCCACCGGCAACGCCACTGATAGCCGCAGATGAACAGGGTAGCCGCACCATTGGCCAAGTGGTCAACGCCGAGATGCGACCGGGAGGTGAGTGGGATCTGTTGGTGGTCCTCGCCACCCAAGAGGCAAAAGACGCCACCATCTATCTACGAGACGAGGGAGGCCCGATTTTGCAGCTTAGGCCTTTGCCCTATTCACTCGAATCCTAGAAGAAAGTATGGGTGATTGACAAGCTTGCGGGCGAAGCCGCCATCGCGGCGTGGCCAATCACGAGAGCAGGTGCGATCGGATATTCGTTCGGTTTCGTCATCGATCAACCTGGCCGATGCAGCCTAGAGCTATTTTTTTGCCAGTTAGTTGCCGCCAAGCCCTTTCATACTGAGCCGAATGCGCCCTTGCCGATCCACTTCGAGCACTTTAACTTTGACGTGGTCTCCTTCCTTGAGCTTATCGCTCACGTTTTGCACCCGCTCCTCTGAGATCTGGGAGATATGCACCAGGCCGTCCTTGCCAGGCAAGATATTTACAAACGCCCCGAAATCCATCAGCTTCGATACCCGCCCGTCATAGACCATCCCCACCTCGACATCTGCGGTGATCTGTTCGATTCTCCGTCGAGCCTCTTCACCCGCGGCAAAATCAACGGATGCGATCTTTACCGTACCATCATCCAGAATATCCACCGTCGCACCGGTCTCCTCTGTGATAGAACGGATGGTAATGCCTCCCTTGCCGATGACGTCACGTATCTTCTCGGGGTTGATGCGGAAGGTGATGATACGCGGGGCATAGGCGGACATCTCCAGCCGGGGCGCGGCAATCGTTTGCGCCATGCTATCGAGGATGTGTAGTCTGCCCTCCTTCGCCTGAGCCAGTGCAGCCTGCATGATCTCACGCGTGATACCCGTGATCTTGATGTCCATCTGCAGGGCCGTCACACCATCGCGGGTGCCAGCCACTTTAAAGTCCATGTCCCCCAAGTGATCCTCGTCGCCCATGATGTCCGAAAGCACCACAAACTGAGCACCTTCCTTGATAAGCCCCATGGCGATCCCCGCTACTGCCCCCTTGATCGGCACACCCGCGTCCATCAAAGCGAGGCTCGTCCCGCACACCGACGCCATAGAGCTCGAGCCATTGGATTCCGTGATCTCCGCGACGACCCGAATCACGTAGGGAAATCCATCCATATCGGGCATAACGGCCTGAATAGCGCGCTTCGCCAACCGACCATGCCCGATCTCTCGTCGCTTGGGCGATCCCACCCGGCCGGTTTCTCCGACGCAATAGGGGGGAAAGTTATAGTGCAATATAAAGGGCTCCCGCCGCTCTCCTTCAATTGCATCGACCACCTGAGCATCCCGTCCGGTACCGAGCGTCGC
This sequence comes from uncultured Thiotrichales bacterium, assembly GCA_964624765.1. Taxonomy (GTDB): domain Bacteria; phylum Pseudomonadota; class Gammaproteobacteria; order HK1; family HK1; genus JAGTVB01. Next base: position 10,766 of record CAZUZO010000069.1, on the reverse strand, counting down.
CACTACCAGCGCCTGCGTCTCACCCCGGGTGAAAAGGGCCGAGCCATGGGTACGGGGAAGCAGGCTCACCCGGCTCAAGATGGGGCGCACAGACTGCAACCCGCGCCCATCGATGCGCGGCTTTCCCTCTAACACCCAACTGCGCACAGTCCTTTTCTCGAAACGCTCAATGGCCTGGATGATTTGCTCGGGCTGCCAAGGGCTTTGTCCATCCTCATTCATGGCCGCAACGATATGGCGCCGAACCGCCGCGAGCTGCTGCTGACGCGCTAGCTTCTCTGGGATGCGATAGGCCTCAGAAATCCCATCTCCGGCGAGCGCCTCAATGCGCTCTTGCAAGTGCATATCCTCCGCAGGGGATTCCCAAGTTACCGCCCGCACTCCCGCATCACTGCAGAGGTCGCGAATAAGTTTGATGACCAAGCGCAGCTGTTCGTGTCCGAAAAGCACGGCATCAAGCATCGTGTCTTCCGGCAGCTCCTTGGCCTCCGACTCGACCATCAGAACCGCGTCATCGGTTCCGGCGACAACCAGATCCAGCTGTGAGTCAACGAGCTCACTGACGGTGGGATTGAGCAAAAAACTTCCCTGTCGATACCCGATACGGGCTGCACCGATGGGTCCCTGAAACGGCAGACCCGAAAGACTCAGCGCCGCCGAGGCGCCGATCAAGGCTGGAACGTCAGGATCGATCTCGGGATCGAGCGACACGACGGTCGCGATGATCTGGACCTCTTGGTGAAAACCCTTCGGAAACAAAGGTCGGAGAGGGCGATCTATCAACCGCGACGTCAGAGTTTCTTTCTCCGCTGGGCGCCCTTCCCGCTTGAAAAAGCCACCGGGTATTTTGCCTGCTGCATAGGTTTTTTCCTGGTAATCCACCGTTAGGGGAAAGAAATCCCGCGCCACAACGCTTTCTTCCTCACCCACGACGGTCACCAAAACGCAGGTATCACCGAGACTTGCCAGCACCGCGCCCGAGGCCTGACGCGCAATCTCGCCGGTTTCCAGGCTCAGTGTATGATTACCGTACGACACAGCCTTCTTAATGGGAGTCAACGTGAACGTCATCAGCTTTCCTTGAGCACTTCAATATTAAGTAGCGGGGCGCAATTCTGTGAAGCAGGGGAGCGGGACGACTATCGACGCAACCCAAGACGCTTGATCAGATCGCGGTAACGCAATACATCTGTGCGCCGCAGATAATCGAGCAAGCTGCGCCTGCGGTTCACCTTCTTTAACAGACCCTGGCGCGAGTGGTGGTCGTGAACATGAACCTTGAAGTGGTCAGTGAGCTGCTGGATCTCGGCCGAAAGTAACGCAACCTGCACCTCCGCCGATCCGGTGTCTTGAGGGGTGCGCTGGTATTGCCGAATAATCTCCGCTGTTTCCGATGTACTGAGGGCCATTTCCCTATCCTGCAACGTTCGGGGCTCGTATTCTACTCTTCTGCGACTTCGCGAACAAGCGCCCCTAAGCATTAACTAATTGATCGAACAGATTTTTATTTGCTTACAGGCGAGCGCCGAGGAGGCGGCGAGGGGCGATCCTGCCATCTTCCAACACTTCGCCTAAGCCAAGGAAACCCTTGCGCTGACCATAGATTTTGACCCAACCCTGGGTGGGCGCATGGGGCACAAGCACGGCCTGGCCTCGGCGAACATAATAAGCCACCTCCTCCGGGAGGTTCACATCCGGCCAGTCGGCTATCGCCGCCTCCATGGGACACAGGAGTGAATCCAAGGCTGCCAAACTTTCTAGCGCCACGGCCTGCAGCTGCGACAGGGTCACAAGGCTGCTGTCATCGAAAGGGCCAGAGCCAATCCTGCGCAAGCTTTCCACGTGCGCCCCACAACCGAGCGCCTCTCCGATGTCCTCTGCCAACGTACGGACGTAGGTCCCTTTCGAACAATGCACCTCGACTTCTAATCTCTCCGGTTCCCGGCGCAGTATCCGTAGGTCGTGGATGGTCACAGGGCGCGCCTTGCGATAGACATTCAGACCCTGGTGCGCCAGTTTATATAGCCTTTGGCCTTGCAGCTTAAGCGCTGAATGCATCGGTGGCACCTGCTCGATAGGCCCTCGAAAGCTCTGCACAGCTACCTTTAACTCCTGGTCAGAGAAGTCCGGCACGGGCCGGCGACCGATCACATCACCCTCTGCGTCGCCGGTGGTCGTCTTTTGCCCCAGTCGAAACATGGCCCGATAACGCTTATTGGCCCCCAGCAGGAATCCCGAAATCTTGGTGGCCTCACCAAAACAAAGGGGGAGCAATCCAGTGGCAAGTCGATCGAGACTACCCGTATGTCCTGCTTTACGCGCCTGGAACAACCGCTTCACAGCCTGCAGGGCCTCGTTCGATCCGATGCCGGCCGGTTTGTCAAGCAGCAGGATCCCGCACACGTCACGCCCAACCCTTCGCCGCTGACTCATGTCACTCGTCCCTTAGTTTTTGCTTGGCGTTGCTTCTGGATCAAACTGCCTCCTCTCGCCGCTCATCGTTGCGTCGATGAGGGCGGTCACTCGATTCGCCCTTTCCAACTCGGCGTCCCAGGCAAACTTCAGGTCAGGCAGCGCACGTGTCCGAATTCGGTGAGCCAACTCCCGTCGAAGAAATCCGCGGGCTTTCATCGCCGCACGCAATGTATCATCCACACACTCGGCAGCATGCACCTCAAGATAGACGATTGCGCGCGCGAGGTCTTTGGTGACCTCGACCCGAGAAACCGTGGCCGCATGCAGCCGCCGATCCCCTACCCCCGCCGAGAAAAGACTGGCTAGCTCCCTGTGGATCTGGGTAGCCAAACGATCGGCACGGCTAAACTCCCTCGGCATTATAGGCTGCGGTGGCTTACCTGCACCCGCTCAAAAACCTCAATCTGATCACCCACTTTGACGTCATTGTAGTTTTTGACGCCGATACCGCATTCCATGCCTGCCTTAACCTCATTAGTGTCTTCCTTGTACCGGCGCAGCGATTCGAGTTCCCCCTCAAAGATCACGACGTTGTCCCGCAACACGCGGATAGGGTTACGCCGACGCACGACGCCTTGCACCACCATACAACCCGCGACGGCGCCGAATTTACGCACACGAAACACATCGCGTACCTCGGCGATACCGACCACTTCTTCCTTAAACTCTGGCTCCAACAAGCCACTGATGGCTTGTTTAACAGTGTCCGTGACATCATAAATAACGCTGAAGTAGTGCACGTCGACACTTTCGGCCTCAATGAGCTGGCGCGCCGCACCATCCGCGCGTACGTTGAAGCCGACGATGATCGCTTTGGATGCGATGGCGAGATTGACATCGGTTTCACTGATGCCACCTGTTCCACTGCCGACGATATTGACGCGCACATCATCCGAGGAAAGCGCGGTCAAGGCATCCCGCAATGCCTCCACCGACCCCTGAGCATCTGCTTTGACAACGAGATTCAGAGCGCTGACCTCGCCTTCAGCCATCTGCTCGAAGACATTTTCGAGCTTGGCGGCCTGCTGCCGCGCAAGCTTCACTTCGCGGAATTTACCTTGCCGGAACAACGCGATTTCCCGTGCCTTTCGCTCATCGGCAATGACGACGGCCTCGTCACCGGCATTGGGTGGTCCCGACAGACCCAAAACCTCCACCGGTATGGAAGGCCCTGCCGCTTCAACCGCTCCGCCGGTTTCGTCAAACAAGATCCGCACCCGCCCAAACTCTCGTCCCGTAAGCAGAACGTCGCCCTTTCCCAGGGTGCCTGCTTGCACCAATACCGTGGCGACAGGACCCCGTCCGCGATCGAGCCGTGACTCAATGACGACACCGCTGGCAAGCCCCTCCCGAGGGGCACGCAGTTCCAGGAGTTCGGCTTGTAGCAAGATCGATTCGAGCAGATCATCCACCCCTTCCCCGGTCTTGGCGGATACCTTCACGAAAATCGTATCACCACCCCACGCCTCGGGAATCACTCCGTGTCTAGATAATTCCTGCTGTACTCGTTCAGAATCGGCATCGGGCCGATCGATCTTGTTGATAGCCACCACGATCGGAACATGGGCGGCCTGGGCATGCTGTATGGCTTCCAATGTTTGAGGCATAGCGCCGTCATCGGCCGCGACCACCAAAACCACCAGATCCGTCACCTTAGCACCCCGGGCACGCATGGCGGTAAATGCGGCATGTCCCGGTGTATCCAAAAAGGTCACCGAGCCCCTGCGGGTTTCCACATGGTAGGCACCGATATGTTGGGTAATTCCTCCTGCTTCGCCCGCCGCAACGCGAGTCCGCCGAATATAATCGAGCAGCGAGGTTTTGCCATGATCCACATGGCCCATGATGGTCACCACTGGGGGTCGCGGCAGCAATTCCCGATCCTGCTGGCTCGCCTGGACCAGTTCTTCCTCTAGCGCATCTTCTCTTAACAGCTTGGGCTTATGCCCTAGCTCCTCTACCACGATGGCTGCGGTTTCTTGCTCGAGGACCTGATTGATGGTGACCATCGAGCCCAGGTTTATCAATACCTTGATCACCTCAGGAGCCTTGACCGAGAGCTTTTGAGCCAGCTCTGCGACGGTACAGGTTTCAGCCAGAGTCACCTCTCGTCGTATCGGAGCGGTAGGCTTCTCGAATCCATGCTTTGTTTCCACCGGTGCCACGCCCGGGCGCATCCGAATCTTCTTTTTGCGCCGTCCACGCTTTTCGGTAACAACGTGTAGTTCCTTTTGCTCGGGCTTTTTTTCTTCTTGGTTTGACCGTAGTTCGCTTTCGCGCTTCTCCGCGCGCTTGCCGGGGCGCTCACTTCGGCGTGGCCCGGTCGTCGATACTGCGGACGATGCGGTCGCCGCTTCCTCGGGGGGAGTGACCACACTTTCAGCCGCTGGGGCTTCCACTGCCGCTTCCTCCCGCACTTCTTCTTCTATAGCGGGACTCTCGGTTGCGGCCAGATCAGGGACTGGCTCCGGCATTTCAGGGGCAATCAGACCATCATCCGCCGGCACTGCTACTGGCTGACGCTGCTCGGCCTCCCTGAGCTCAGCCGTAGCCAGCCTCACCACCGGTGGCAGTTCCACCTTGGAACGCGCTTCCTCCTTCTCCCGTGTCTCTTGTTCGGCCCGAAGCTGTTCGCCATGTTCCTGCTGGCGACGCTTGGCTTCTTCCTGCAAGGCTCTTTTGGCCGCCTCCATCCGTGCTTGAACGACGGCAGACACTTCCGGGCGAACCGGACTCACCTTTTCCTCAGTACGCTCACTGCGCAAGTAGGTGTGCCGCTTACGTACTTCCACCGTCACAGTCTTGGCGGTTCCTCGTGTGTGACGGCCTTGAGTCGCCGGTATCTTGAGCTCACTGACCGACCTTCGCTGCAGGGAAATTCGTTTCGGTCCGGCAGGCTTAACCTCCCCTTTCCCGTGCAAATTCCTCAGATGAGATAGCAGCTGGGCCTTGTCTGCGTCGTTGATGTGCTCGTCCGCTTCGCGCTGGGATAAACCCGCTTCCCCCAACCGCACGAGTAAGCGTTCAACCGGGATGCCCACCACTTCAGCTAACTGCCTGACTGTCACCTCCGCCATCGCTGCTTTCCTCACCGATACTCAGCTCTGCTGCTCGTGCTTTTCTTCAAACCAGACTGCACGCGCCGCCATGATCAGGGGGCCTGCTCGGTCCACATCAACGTCGGATAGCTCCACCAGCTCATCCACAGATCGCTCTGCCAGATCTTCTCGAGTAACGACCCCGTGGCTTGCCAGCTTGTAGGCAAGCTCTGGATCCATGCCTTCGACGCTCAATAAATCCTCCGCCGGTTCCACCGTCGCAGCCTTTTCCTCCGTGGCGATTTCCCTGGCGAGCAGCACGTCTTGGGCCCGTGATTGCAGCTCCCTAATGACTGCCTCATCAAACTCCTCGATCCCCAACATCTCTTGAGTAGGCAGATAGGCGACGTCCTCGATACTGGAAAAACCCTCCTGGGCAAGAATCGTGGCCACCTCTTCGTCCACATGCAGCTGCTCCATGAACATGGCCGACAGCCGCTCCACCTCTGCCTCGCTCTTCTCCTCAGCCTGCGTATCCGTCATGACGTTGAGCTCCCAGCCAGTCAGCTGACTCGCCAGTCGCACGTTCTGGCCGCCCCGACCGATGGCTTGGGATAATTGATCCTCCTTGACCGCCACATCCATCGATCGGGCTTCTTCGTCGACGACGATGGAAGCCACCTCCGCAGGCGACATGGCGTTGATAACGTACTGGGCGGGGTTCTCGTCCCAAAGGATGATATCGACACGCTCGCCAGCCAATTCGTTCGACACAGCCTGCACTCTAGACCCTCGCATCCCCACACAGGCGCCGACCGGGTCGATACGCAACTCCCGAGTTCTCACCGCGATCTTAGCCCGCGACCCCGGGTCGCGGGCGGCGCCCAGGATCTCGATAAGTCTCTCCCCGATCTCCGGCACTTCAAGCTTGAACAGCTCGATCAGAAGCTCCGGCGCAGTGCGGCTTACGAACAACTGGGGGCCCCTCGTTTCTGCCCTCACCTCACGCAGATATCCTCGCAGGCGATCCCCTGGGCGCACCGATTCACGCGGAATCATTTCGTCTCTAAGCACAACCGCTTCGGTGTTGCCTCCCAAGTCCAATAGGACGTTACCCCGTTCTAGACGTTTGACGATCCCATTGACCAATTCCCCGACACGATCTTTGAACACTTCCACAATCTGGGCACGTTCAGCTTCGCGTACCTTCTGCACGATCACTTGCTTGGCGGTCTGGGCCGCAATCCGGCCAAAATCCACCGACTCCATGGGCTCCTCGATAACCCCCCCGACCTGCGCTGAGGGCTCTCGTTTGATCGCATCGCTTAGCGCGATCTGTCGTTCTGGAAATTCGACCGCTCCCTCCTCTGCATCCACCACTTGCCAACGACGAAACGTCTCATAATCGCCAGTGTGACGATCGATCGTGACACGCACGTCGATATCGTCTCGGTGGCGCTTCTTTGTCGCGCTGGCCAGTGCGGCCTCAATCGCCTCAAAGATCGTTCCTTTGTCAACGCCCTTTTCGTTGGAGACAGCATCTACGACCAGCAGAATTTCTTTGCTCATGACTCGTCCCCACGTTCTTGCACCGATACGACGGTGGTTAAAGCTCTGGTACGAGCCGCGCGGTACCGATCTGTTCAAGCGGCAACAAATGCTCAATGCCTTCAGCATGTACCCGAACGACTCCCTCGCCACACCCCAACAACATTCCATTGAAATTTCTTTGACCGTGCAAAGGCGTCCGCAGCTTGACGCTAACGCGTCTGCCTTTAAAGCGTTCAAAATCGCTCGCAGCGAACAGCGGTCGATTGATCCCTGGTGAAGAAACCTCCAATGTGTAGCGACTGGGAATGGGGTCATGCACATCGAGCACGCCACTAATTTGGTGACTGACGCGCTCGCAGTCACGCACCGAAATACCCTCCTCGCTGTCGATATAGACTCGCATCAGTGTCTGGGTACCGTGCGGTAAATACTCGATGCCAACCAGTTCATACCCAAGCACCTTGACTGCGGGCTCGATCAGCCGTTGAAGCGCCTCGTGTTGCGGTCTCATCGTCACTACCAGGAAAACAAAAAGTGGGCGCGAAGCCCACTTTACCTGATCGTCCCCTACTGGGCCCTTTTACTGGGCCGCACATGGTCGCAAGTAATGCCCGCCTATCACTGTATCTTTCGGTCTCCAGACACGTGCTGAGGGAACAGTGATGGTAGCCCGCCCGGCAATACTCTGCCTGCAAACTCTGCCTGTAATTATAACGGCCTTGCGCTCTTTAGCTCAACACCTCAGAAGCTGTTTTAAAAATGTTACGAGCGCCGGCAGAGGGAGGCGCACGGTGGCAAGCAACCGGAGTGTACAACGGAGTACATGAAGATTGCGAGCCGCCGTGCAACGCAGCTCAGGCAAGCGCAGTAATTTTTAAAACAGCTTCTTAAGCCTGTCTTCAATGATACGGTGCTAGTTCCAGACAAACGTATCCCGATTCGGATCCTCTTTGTGCTGCATAATCCTGCGAACGATGCTCATGAGGTTTCCTAGCAACCTCTCCCGCTCGCCAGGATCGGGAACTTCTTGGAGGGCATGGCCGATACATTTGGCCATTATAAACATGCCTTCCGCCGGATTTATCCCGGTCTCGACAAAGGTTGTCGCAATGCCGTCCATCGCTCGCTTCCAGCGGTCAATGTTATCGACGGCGCTAGGATTGCTCGCCCCGATTCGATGATTATCAGCCACAGGCTGCTCCGCATGCTCCTGGAGATATTAGAGAGTCGATGTCAACTGGATTGTCCGTCATCCGTTAACGTCGATATGCGGACCCCCAAGCCATGACCGCGCCCCGTGAATGCGGATCCGAACAAGCTGCAAAAATGGTAGCGGGGGCAGGATTTGAACCTGCGACCTTCGGGTTATGAGCCCGACGAGCTGCCAGACTGCTCCACCCCGCACTAATAGGGGGATGTTACAAGGTAGACAGTTGCGTTTCAAGGCTCGCGCAGACGCGCACAGCGTATAGCGGTTAAGTAAAAGACTATAATGATGATAACCGGCCATGGTCATCGTTTCGTCAGAGTTGCCCTGGAGCACAGCGTCGGTGCCCAAGCCTTCGGCAGCCAAACCCCTTGAAGCAAGGTGTGTGCGGCAGGGATGCCGGACCCAAGCCGACACGGACGTCCTTACGGCGTCCCTTGCTCTAAGGGGTCGGCTGCCCCCAGGGCAAAGGTCATCAAACTGCCGAAACGATGACCAACGCCTGATAACCGGTGCGAGATGGCAACACTCGCGTCACGCAACCCGTGGCTGGCCGGCATGGCAGGGACGCTGCCATCGGCAGGCGTGAGCCGTGCCCACATCATGTCTCTCAGCCGAGACCCAGATTGCCATGCACCTAACGCTAGACCAAGAAAAGACCCTTCTCGACATCGCCTGGGCGTCTATCGAGCACGGCCTTCGGCAAAGAAACCCTCTGGATGTGGATCCGACTCGCTATGAGTCGGGACTACAGCTCCTGGGAGCGAGCTTCGTCACCCTCAGGATCGAGCACGATTTGAGAGGTTGCATCGGCGCACTCGCGGCCACTCGGCCACTCGTCGTAGATGTCGCCCAACACGCTTACGCTGCTGCTTTCTGCGATCCCCGTTTCGCGCCGCTCAACGCGGAGGAGCTTCCACAGTTGACCCTCCATATTTCGGTGCTGTCTCCCAGCAGCCCAGTTGCATTCGAGTCCGAGGAAGTGCTTGCGCGCATCCTGCGCCCCGGCGTTGACGGTCTGACTATCGCTTACGGCCGATATCGCGCCACGTTTCTTCCCGCCGTCTGGCACTCCATTGCGGATCCCAATGAGTTCATCAGGCAGCTCAAGACGAAAGCCGGGCTGGCACCTACCGTCCAGGACTATCAAGCCTGGCGCTACATGACGATCGAGTTCAGTTCCGCAGACGAACCCTGAAGGGGGCCCAGCGGGTATAGGGTTTCGATCACTCATCGCGCCAGTCACTCATGCGTGCTTTGAGCCGCAGCAACGCTTGGCTGTGTATCTGACATACGCGCGATTCGCTGACGTGCAACACGGCACCGATCTCGCGTAAGTTAAGCTCTTCATCGTAGTAAAGTGACATAACGAGCCGTTCTCGCTCGGGAAGGCTAGCGATGACCCTCGCCAAGGCCTGTTTGAACTCCTCCATAAGGAGAGCATCGGCGGGCCCGCTTGCGAAATCACATATCCCCTCGGCCAGGCATTCGTTACCTGCGGTCAGATCCTCGAAGCTGAATACCTTATGTCCAGAAGCGTCCTGCAGAATACGATGATAGGCGTCCAGCGATATGCCCAGCCGATCCGCCACCTCCATATCCCGGGCATCACGACCTTCTATTGCCTCGATGGAGCGTATGGCTTCAGCAACTTGACGGACCTTGCGGTGTAGCGAGCGAGGCGCCCAGTCGCTTTTCCTGATCTCATCGAGCATTGCCCCTCGAATCCGAATGCCGGCGTAAGTCTCAAAGCTCGCTCCTTGATTTGCGTCATAATTTCGATAGGCTTCCAGCAAGCCGATCATCCCCGCCTGAATCAGATCATCGGTCTGCACGCTGGGGGGCAGTCGACTTTTTAGATGAAATGCGATACGCCTTACCAGGCCCGCATGTCGAGTGATGAATTCCGTTTGATCTTCCTGCGCATCGATGTGGACGGCCACCCCAGTCATGGATCAACCTCCCCGCGTCTGTGGCGTAAGTGGCATGGCCGATCCTCCCCTCATGACCATGCTCGCCCTCGACTTCGATGCAATCAAAATCCGATGGCATACCACAGACGCTAAATTGACTTGGGCAATCGCCAGAGCCGGTGTTGGCAAGTAGCAGCGATCGCCTCTATCAGTGGGTTACCGCAGTGTATAAAGGGGTGTCCTGAATTCAGCGCGACGCGCTACCCGGGTCGGGAATCCCTCTCGCGGCCATGGAATCCAGCAAGGAGCATGCCCAGAGAGTCAAATATTGGAGATTTGGAGTCAGGTCTTAGGCGCAAGCAAGGTCAGCGATCTGTCTAACGTCAAAATAGCAACGCACTATCGCCAACCAGGCTTGTCTTGATGTCATCCGTAGTGACCGATATCGGCTTGACCGACAACAGCTAGCCGTTCAATCATCATGCTAATAGCGGAAAACCGACACCTTATTAATTTTCGTCAAATTACCGACGCTCTTTCCGGGCGTTGTAGGCCGAATTTGCGCATTTTCTCCACCAAGGT
>CAZUZO010000068.1:0-17821 GCA_964624765.1 uncultured Thiotrichales bacterium | reverse complement strand
CTGAGAGGTTGTGAAAAAAGCTTGGTCCGTCACCCGAGAGCAGGGCAGAGCGCAGCATCGAACGACCCTATGGTATGAAAAGGCGGAGAGTGAGGTCCGCTAGGCACCGCGAGATAGAGAAAAGGGGATCGGGATCGATAGGCCAGCTGTGAAACCACCGTAAGTCTAATCGAGCACACACACGATGCGGGTTTTGGTCGTCGAAGACGAGGATCAACTGCGCGAACATATTGCTTCCCAGCTTCGCCGGGCCGGCTATGCGGTGGATACGGCCGCAGACGGCGATGAAGGCCTGTACTTTGGTCTGGAGTACCCTATCGATGTCGCAGTGCTTGATCTCGGATTACCCAAGGCCCCGGGAATTGACATTCTGCGTCGATGGCGAACGGGGGGGCGCGCGTTTCCAGTACTGATCCTTACCGCGCGAGGGCGTTGGCAAGAAAAGGTCGAAGGGCTTGAGGCCGGTGCCGATGACTATCTCGTCAAGCCGTTCGAAATGGCTGAGCTCTTGGCCCGGCTGCGGGCGCTGGTGCGCCGAGCCGCAGGATGGTCGACCACCGTGCTGCGCTGCGGTCCGCTCAGCGTCGATACTAGCGCCCAGCGAGTACAGATGAATGCTGAGCGGATTGATCTGACCGCCTACGAGTACAAGGTACTTGAACATCTGGTGCTGCACGCCGGCCAGGTCGTTTCAAAATCCGATCTGACCGAGCACCTGTACGACGAAGATCTGGAACGCGATAGTAACGTTCTTGAGGTACTGATTGCCCGACTGCGACGCAAGCTCGATCCCTTCCGTACCCTCAATCCCATCGAAACCCTAAGAGGTCGTGGCTATCGTTTTCGTCTTGAGCGCGACCTACAGGCCTAGTCCTCGATGGGATCTCTGCAAGGTCGGTTACTGCTGGGCGCCAGCGTGGTGCTGGTAGCATTCCTCGGTTTGACGGGTGCTGGATTAGACCGGGCATTTCAGCAAAGCGCATTAGGGGCGGTGCGTGATCGCCTGCAAGCCCAGATCTACTTGCTCCTCGGGGCCGCCGAGGTCGATGAGAGCGCTGAATTATCGGTACCCCCATTGCTTCCAGAAGCACGTTTTGCAATTCCAGGCTCTGGGCTTTACGCCGAGATCAGAGATAGTCGTGGCCGAAGCCTCTGGAGATCGCCGTCGCTGCTGGGACTCGAAGTCCCGTTTCCTTCCGCCTCAAACCCTGGACAACCGATCTTGGCACAGATAACGGATGCCGAAGGCGGGCGTCATTTCAGCCTATCCTACCCTGTAATCTGGGAAATCGGTCACGATTCAAGACGACAATACAGCTTTCGCGTCGCGGAGAGTCGCGACACCTTCGATGCACAGGTATACAGCTTTCGTCGCAACCTGTGGGGGTGGTTCGCTCTCGCAGCCATTGCGCTGCTGGTGGTGCAGGGGTTACTTTTGCGCTGGAGCTTGACACCCCTTCGTCAGGTAGCGCGCGAGTTGACCGAGATCGAGCGAGGCTCGCGCAGCCATCTGACAACCCTCTACCCGAGAGAAATCCAGCAACTGACCGGCAACCTCAATGCCCTCATCCGCCACAACCAAGAACACCTGCGGCGCTCTCGAGATGCTATGGGCGATCTTGCCCATAGCCTTAAAACGCCGCTGGCTGTGCTGCGTACCACGGTGGAGACCTCCCATGGAGTGGCCGATCTGCGGCAGACGGTGACGGAGCAGGTCGCCCGCATGAGCCAGCTGGTGGAATATCAGCTCCAACGCGCGACAGCTTCCGGACGCACCACCTTAGTGACGCCGGTGCCCGTTGAGCCAACCGTGCGCAAACTCATGACCTCAGTCAGCAAGGTCTACCACCATAAGCGCGTTTCTTGGGCTCTCGATGTTGCTCCTGCAGCGGTCTTCTGCGGAGACCAAGGGGACCTAATGGAAGTCATAGGAAACCTTGTCGACAACGCATTCAAGTGGTCGCGGGCGCGGGTGACAGTGCGTGCCTGGCCGACGGAGCACGACCGGCGAGTGTCGACCGGGCTCGTTATCGAGGTCGAAGACGATGGTCCCGGTATCCCCCCGGAAAAGCTCCATCACATCATGCGTCGGGGAATTCGTGCCGACCCCAACACGGCGGGTCACGGCATCGGATTAGCGGTCGTCAGAGAGGTCGTTGAGAAAATCTATCACGGGCACCTCGCGTTTGACCGCGGATCGCTAGGAGGCACGAGGGTGTGTGTTTGGTTCCCAGGATAGGGGTCTTGGTTGGGCGCAGTAGCCTGTGGTGGTGACTGGGCGATCCCTTGACAATGCTAGTCGAAACTAAGGCGCAGCCGAATGGCTCGCGCGCCGCTAGCGAGTGCTTTCCTCAATCTGTATCGTCTGCTGAAAGAGCCATAGCACTTGTTCCGCCAGCTCTTGCAGCCGTTCCTCCGAGAGCGCATCCATAGCAAAGCTCAGTGCGCCGGCACGTTCGGCGATGGGAAGCACTGTTGACAGGCTTGCTTGAAGCGCCACCAGTTGCTGCTGCAGTTCCTCCTCGGGGAAATCCTCGCTACAAAGATTTGCCAGCGCTACGACATAGGCTTCTTCGAATCGCTCACGAAGCGTTCCGGTGCCTGTTGCAAGTTTGCTGACGGCCAAATACAGCTTTTCTTTTCGATAAGACATCAGCCCGGTCTCCTTCGCTCACATACCCGAGCACCCATTTTGCCGCACCGCTTCCGGCGACGTAAGCTGATTGCGTTCCAAGGTCAATGTGTTTGTAGCTAAGTCGTTGAGCGCAGATGAATACCCCCGTCATTCCGGCTAGGAAGCCCGAATCCAGTCGCCAAGGATGGCTACGGTCTAGCAATCAACACATTGACAGATCTCGGCGACTTTTTATCGCGGGCAGGATGCCCGACATGACGGTGCGAACAAATTCACCGTGATGCACGTTCCCTTCTCGGTGGCGCCTTCCGACAGCACGCGATATCATACAGCCGGTCGTGTGATGCATAGATGCATATCAGATGGTTAGCTGCCTAGGTGGCAATCGGCATCACTCTCCGGCCACGAGCGGAAGCGTACGCATGGGGACCTGTGCGCGGACGCATGCCTTACAGCAACGAACTTTGGAAGTACCGATTGAAAGCCAATTGTCTCGATCTGCATGAGCATAAGCCGTGAAGACCGCCTTGGTCATTACCCATGTACCGTTTGAAAATCTAGGTTCCTTCGTCGAGCCGCTAGCACACCATGAATACCGAATCCGCTATCGCGAGGCCGGTGTCGACAATCTAGGCACACGAGATAGCCGGCGAGCAGAACTGCTGATCGTGCTGGGGGGGGCCATCAGTGCCATGGATGAAGCCAACTATCCGTTTCTTCGAGACGAACTGCAGCTCTTGAACGAGCGAGTTCAGAAAGGTCGGCCAACGCTTGGCATTTGTCTCGGGGCTCAACTCATGGCCCGTGCTCTAGGTTCCAGGGTTTATCCGGCAGCGCGCAAGGAGCTCGGTTGGGGTCCCATTGCCCTCACCACCGAGGGACGCCATAGCTGTTTGCGGCACCTCGCTGAGAATATCACTCCGGTCGTGCACTGGCATGGCGATACCTTTGATTTGCCCGATGGTGCGCTTCGCCTCGCCTCCACTGAGCTTTGCAAAAATCAAGCATTTGCAATCGGGAACCAAGCGCTCGGACTTCAATTCCACCCCGAGGTCACAGCCAGTGGTTTGGAACGCTGGTTTATCGGGCACGCGTTGGAAATCGCTACCACCGAAGGCGTGAGCGTCTCGCAATTACGTTCCGACACCGCACGCTGGGCCGATATACTGGAGTGCCAAGCTCGCAAGTGCATCGACCAGTGGCTAAGCGGTCTTGACGACAGGGTTGCTCAGTAACGAGCGATGACGAGCAAAGATCAGCTGTCGGCTGGCTGCGCCGCGTGATCGGCTGTTAGCAACAGCTCCTTCAGTTTCCTGATGGCATTTCGTTCCAATTGCCGAATACGCTCGGCCGAGACCCGGTGCTGCGTGGCCAGCTGATGCAGTGTCGTCTTGTCCTCGTTCAGCCAGCGCTTCACCACGATATCGCGGCTGCGGCCATCGAGTGCCGCTAGAGCACTCGCGAGTCGTTCCACGCTGTGCGCACGCCAGTCTGCATCCTCGATCTGGGTCGCTGGGTCGTAACGCCGATCCTCCAGATAAGCAGCCGGGGTTAACGGCACCTCTTCGGTGGCGGATAGCTCATACGCGCCATCGAACGCCGCATCATGGGCGCTGAGGCGCCGCTCCATTTCCCATACCGCCTCGGGCTTCACTCCGAGGTCCCTTGCGACGTCGTCGACCTCCTCTCGATTGAGCCAACCGAGACGTTTTTTCGCGCCGCGCAAATTAAAAAAAAGCTTCCGCTGCGCCTTCGTGGTGGCAACCTTGACGATGCGCCAGTTGCGAAGTATGAATTCGTGGATCTCAGCGCGTATCCAATGCACAGCGAATGACACCAGCCGTACCCCCAGTGCCGGGTCGAAGCGTTTCACAGCCTTCATCAGCCCAATACTGCCTTCCTGAATCAGGTCAGCCAGAGGCAAGCCATAACCGCTGTATCCACGGGCGATACGAACCACGAAGCGCAAGTGGGACTGCACCAGCTGCCAGGCAGCATCCAAATCATTCTGCTGGCGAAACCGCTCGGCAAGCGCTTGTTCCTCGGCAGCGCTCAGTAGCGGTATGGTGTTGATGGCCTGTTGGTAAGCAGCCAGATTGCCGGTGGGGAGTGCTTTGATCAGGTGTGAGCTTTCCATGGTGATGGCTGACGACTCCTTCTGTCGAGCTCGGGTGGGAATTCTAGCATTCCCAGTTTGAGAGTGCCAGGCCGGCCGCTGGTGAGTGATCCAAGCGCGCCTTCCGGCACTGGCACTGCACCGTGATCACCGTGATCGTTCCTGTCCCGTTGTCGATCAGAAGCTGTTTTAAAAATGTCACGAGCGCCGGCAGAGCAAGGCGCACGGTGGCGACAAAATCGTCCGGAACGATTTTGAACAGCGTTAAGCTGGCCCCGAAGGGGCGAGCCCCAAGGATGGGGCGAGTCACAACCGGAGTGTACAAACGAGTACATGAGGATTGCGAGCCGCTGTGCCACGCAGCTATGGCAAGCGCAGTCGTTTTTAAAACAGCTTCTCAGGGTGTTCCGAGTCGGATGCCAGCGGCTTTGCAGTCGGCTCCGTGGCTATGATTTTTTGTCAACCACGTTGGTTGTAGGCTCTTGGTTTTGCGTCGCTTTGCGCTTGTCCGCTTCGGCCAACAACCGATCATAGTAGAGTTTCTCGTCAGGGTCGCCGGAGATCCAACACCAATTGTTGAACATGCGGGCTATCGTTTCGTAAAGCTCTTGGTCGCTGAGCAGACCAACGTCCCTCGACGTACGATGAGGTTTCTGCGGTAAGGTGTCCATGAACCGTCTCCACTGACTTTGACAATGGCAAGAGGCCCAGAGTATAAAACGTGGATCGGTGGGTCGGCACGAAGAATCCTATAGCCTATCGGGCGGAGCATGGCTGCTTGCCTTCTGCCGTTTGGCGAGCGGTCGCGCGGCGTGGCGAGGGCAAGCGCAGTCATTCCTAGACAAGACACCGAATCGCCTCGAGGCAGTGGCCTCTGTTACCCTGGCCTGGCGTTTGGCACAAGCCGATCCGACTTCTTCAGGCCGGGTGTAGCAGCAGAATCCTAGCAGACTCGGTCATTCAGCATGCGTATTGCAACTTGGAACATCAATGGTCTGCGGGCTCGCCAACCATTCCTCGTGAACTGGCTCGCGGACCGTCAGCCGGACATCGTCGGTCTGCAGGAGCTGAAAATCAGCGACCCGGAATTCCCGCGAGCTGTCTTCCATGATGTGGGCTACCATGTCGTCATTCATGGTCAAAAAGGGTGGAATGGTGTCGCGGTTCTGAGCCGCCAACCGCTACGCCTCTCACAGGTCGGCTTGCCGGGCCAGGAAGCTCTTGGAGCACGGCTGATCGCCGCCGAACTGGATAGGCTTGTGTTCATCACCGCCTATGTTCCCAATGGGAAATCCCTAACCCATGAGGATTTTCCCCGTAAGCTGGCCTGGCTCGATGGTTTCGTCCGATATCTCGAAGACTGCGTCAACCGGGTGCGGCCTGTCATCGTGTGCGGCGACTTCAATCTTTGCCCGACTCCCCTTGACAGTTGGAACGAAGAGCTCCTGCATGGCCAACTATTCCATACCGATGAGGAACGTGCGCGCTTCCGTCGGTTATTGGGTATCGGCTTCGTGGATCTCTATCGGCACCAATTCCCCGCTAACCGGGCATTCTCTTGGTGGGATTATCGTGGTGGCGCATTTCACAAGCAACAGGGCTTGCGCATCGACTTTTTGCTGGCAACACCGGACATCGTGGCCGGCCTCGAAAACGTGACCATCGACCGTGAATACCGGAAGAAGAAAGACGGATTGACTCCTTCCGATCACGCTCCGGTGTTCGCCGATTTGGCGGCATCGGTTTAGTTTCGGTATATAGGACCTTGGCCATCCACGTTTGACGTACCTAAGGGGGTGGTGACAATCCTGGCCGGCGCTACAGTTGCAAGAGGGGGTTTTGTCGAGGCACCCGGAAGTCCTAGCAACCAAGCCAGCGAAATTCCGCGCTGCTTCTTTGGTCTAATTTGATGAGTTGCACCGAGGAGGTACTGCGATGAGTCTCAAACATCAGTTAGCAACCGACTTGACGTCCCGCAAGAACTGGGCATTGCGTCGACAGCTCGGGATTCCAAACAACCGCCGCTTGTGGGTCTGTGCCTGTATGGACGAACGGCTTCCTGTCGACGAGGCACTGGGTATCCGAAGCGATCACGGCGACGCGCATGTGTTTCGGAACGCCGGTGGCCTTATCACCGACGACGCTATCCGTTCCGCCATGCTCACGTGCCATTTCTTCGGTACCGAAGAGATCGTCATCATCAACCACACCGAATGCGGCATGATGTCCGCCCATGCCGAGAGTCTGGTAAAAGCGCTTGCAAACAAGGGGATCGACATCGACAAGGTCCCGATCGATCCCTCATTGCCCGAGCTCACCCTCGCGTCCGGAGCTTTTGGTAAATGGCTGCGGATGTTTGATGACGTGGATGAGATCTGCGCGCGTCAGGTCGAGTACGTGCGAAACCATCCACTCATACCTGACCAGGTGACCGTGAGTGGCTGGATTTGGGAGGTGGAAAGCGGCCATCTGCGTCCCCCTCATGAACGACTCAGTGAGCGAGTCAACACCAGCCATGCAATGAGAGCACAATAAGCCAGGTTCCACCGAATCATTGGGCTATTGTATTGTTTCGGAACCTTTCACCGACAGCAGGAGCGGGGCCATCGGCGAATCCTCGCCAGTGAAAGTCAGACCTGCCTTGACGAACTCGATCCGGATGCCGCGCTGGGTGAGTGTCTGCACCAAGCGGCGCAAGTCATCGAGGTTGCGCGCGAGACGATCCATGCTGTGCACCACCACGGTGTCACCCTCGCGTACAAAGCCGAGCAGCCGGTCCAGCTCCGGGCGCTGGGTGTCTTTGCCGGACGCCTTGTCGGTGAATAACGGTCGACCTGAACCTGGTCGAGCTGGCGTTCCGGATTCTGGTCGAAGCTGCTGACGCGGACGTAGCCGATGCCCTGCCCTGCATGGCCGCTCCCCGAGCGTTGTGTCAGGAAAGACCCCATGACCCTGCGGACAACACGTCAATTAGAACGATCAGAAACCCTATTCTGACACTCTTGTCGTTTGCAGAAGACGAATGCATGAAATGTCAGTCGTCACCTGCACTACAGGTGATGTCGTCATTTGCCTTCAATCAGCTCCCCAAAAAGCTCCTTGACCTTGGCTTTGGCATCAGTCAGCGCAATACGGCCTTGCTCGGTGAGCTCATACACCCGCCGATCGCGGCGGCCAGTGCGCTCATGACGCGAGGTGAGATAGCCCTTCTTTTCCAAGCCGTGCAGCATCGGATACAGAGTGCCCGCACTGATCTCGTAACCGTGGTGTCGTAGCTCCTCGATGATGCCGAGGCCGAAGATGGGTTCCTCGGCAGCGTGGTGCAGGATGTGCAAGCGGATCAGCCCGCCGTAAAGGTCTTTGTCGGTCATGCTTGGCACCTCACAGAACCGTGTTTAGCAACCAGCCCGTAACACCACTGCCGACCACAACCAGCCACGGCGGCAGCTTCCAGAACATCAGGGCAACCAGCGCCACAAGGGCCTGGCAGAAGTCTTGCGGCGCGTGAATCGCGCTCGTCCATACAGGCTGATAAAGGGCTGCCAGCAGCAGGCCAACCACGGCAGCATTGATGCCGGACAACGCCGCTTGCGTGCGGGTGTTGCGACGCAGACGCTCCCAGAATGGTAGCGCCCCCACGACCAGAAGGAAGGCCGGCGCGAAGATCGCCAACAGGCAGATCAGCCCGCCGAGCCACCCGGAGGGCGCATCGTTCATCGAAGCGCCGAGAAACGCCGCGAAGGTGAACAGGGGGCCAGGAACGGCCTGCGCCGCGCCGTAGCCCGCCAAAAAGGATTCATTGCTGACCCAGCCGGAAGGCACGACCTCGGCTTGCAGCAGTGGCAACACGACATGCCCACCGCCAAAGACCAGCGACCCGGCACGGTAGAACGCATCCACCATCGACAGCGCCTGATTCGGGAACAGGGCTGCCAGCAGCGGCAAGCCCATCAACAAGGCAAAGAACAGCGTCAGCCAAAATAGGCCAACGCGACGTCGGATCACAATCGGCAGAGTGTCATGCGCTGACCCCTGCTGAGGCTTGAACAGCAAGAGGCCGATGATCGCCGCGATTACGATGACCCCCACCTGCCCCCAAGCGGACGGCACCCGAAGAACAAGGCAGGTCGCCGCCGCCATGATGGTGATGCGCGGCGCATCTGGACAGAGATTGCGAGCCATCCCCCATACGGCTTGCGCGACCACCGCCACGGCCACCACTTTCAAGCCGTGCAGCACGCCAGACGGCATCGCATCCCCGTAACTGTCGATGCCCATCGCAAACAGGATCAGGGCCATCGCTGACGGCAGCGTGAAGCCTGCCCACGCGGCCAGCGCCCCGGCATAGCCGGATCGGGACAGCCCGAGTGCGATCCCGACCTGACTGCTGGCCGGTCCGGGCAGGAACTGGCAAAGGGCGACCAGATCCGCATAGCTGCGCTCGGTCAACCACTTCCGCCGCGTCACAAACTCATCCCGGAAGTAGCCCAAGTGGGCAATCGGGCCACCGAAGGAGGTCAGGCCCAGTCGGAGAAAGATCAGAAAAACAGCCCAAGGGCTGCGGTCAGTCTGGGTGGTATCGGTCATGGTCGCATCTTGATCTGTGGCATTGTTGGGCGATAATAATCGAAATACGATATCGAAACACGATAAAAACAGGCGAACCTTCATGGAACTCGTTCTGATCGGCGTTGTGGCCCTGCTGACATCCGGGCTGACCTTGTTCTCCGGCTTCGGTCTGGGAACGATCCTGATGCCGGTGTTCGCCCTGTTCTTCCCGCTGACGCTCGCCATCGCAGCAACAGCCGTGGTGCATTTCGCCAATAACCTCTTTAAATTCGGGCTGATGGCGCGGCAGGCCGACTGGCCGGTCGTAGCGAGATTCAGCTTGCCGGCGGCCATCGCGGCGATCCTTGGGGCTGCTTCCCTGACGTTCTTCGACCAGTTGCCGACCCTCTGGCACCACACGATCGCAGGCTCAAGTTTCGAAATCACTGCGGTAAAAGCGGTCATCGGTAGTTTGATCGTGCTGTTCGCGCTGCTGGAACTATCCCCGCGTTTTCAAGCACTGGCCTTTCCTCCGCGCTGGCTTCCAGTTGGCGGGGGCGCTCTCGGGGTTCTTCGGGGGACTATCGGGAAATCAAGGTGCGCTGCGTTCGGCGTTTCTGTTGAAAGCGGGCTTGTCCAAAGAGGCGTTCGTGGCGACGGGGGTTGTCTCCGCCGTGATCGTCGATGCCATTCGCCTCATGGTCTACGGCACCGCCATGCTTGCAGGTCAATTTTCACAGGCTCAGACACTCGCACGGCCCGTTGCCGTGGGGACGATCTGCGCGTTCATCGGTGCTTTCGTGGGCAAGCGCGTCTTGCAGAAGGTCACTCACTCTTCGCACGGTTCAGCTCATCGTCGCCATAGCCATGCTAGGCATAGGCACCGGACTGGCTCTCGGCTTGCTCTAGGGCCTTGCAGACCTCCGCTGGAGGAACGACCAGATGGGGAACTCACTGCTTGCTAAGCAGTTTCTGGCTGTCCGGACGAAGCTCGCCCTGCGGGGACACATGCCGGTATCGACCCAGACTGGACAGTTACCGGGGACGGTGGAGGGACTGTTGTCGGGCGGAGAGCCGACATTCCCCAAGGGTCGTCGCTGACGATATCGAGTCCGGTCCGACCTGTGGCGGGTCGGGGCTTATCGCCGGCATCAACGATGCCAAGGTCATCGAGAACATCCTCACCCACCCGGATGTGAAGGCGGCCAATCCCGAAACCTCAACCCAGCCGCTTAGCCGGGTTCCGCCTCAGCGCCTGTTGCTGGACTGAGCCTGGCCACCCGAAGACAGCAACCCAGGGTTGCGCGGCCAGCCGGGCGGCCGAAGTGGGGGCAGGCCATAGGGTCAGCGTTACTGGGAAAGGGCGCCCGCGATGCCCGCAGCGACGCCGAGGGCCAGGCGCTGTACGCCGAAATGCTCGCCTTTGGCGCCGAACTCGACGCTCGTGGACAGTTGCTCGCCAGCGAATCGCTGCGCCCCGACCGCCACGGTGTGCGCGTCCGGAGCCGCGAGAACAAGACCCGCTTCATCGACGGCCCGTTCGTCGAATCACGCGAGATGATCGGTGGATTCTTCCTGATCGACTGCGCCGACCGAGACGAAGCGGTCGAGTGGGCCGCGCGCTGCCCGGCCGCCCGTTTCGCGACAGTCGAGGTGCGCGAATGCGCGCCCTGCCACCAGCGCTGAAGGCTCCGCCCGAGATCGTTCCTGACAGTCACCTGAATCCGGAGGAAATCTGCCATGTCCACTGACCGCAGCGTCCACCTGCATCGCATCCTGCGCGCGCCGCCCGAGCGCGTGTATCGCGCTTTTCTCGAACCCGACGCCATCGCCAAGTGGAACGCGCCGCACGGCTTCACCGCGCGCGTGCACGAGATGGACGCCGGCGTTGGCGGCGGCTACCGGATGAGCTTCATCAACTTCGCGACCGGCGCCCGACTACCTCGAACGCCTGCTGGCGCGCCGGGAATTCATCGTCCTGATCGCGGAAAGTGACGGCGAGGTGGTCGGCGGCCTGGCCACCTACGTGCTGGACAAGTTCGAGCAGGCACGCAGTGAAGTCTACATTTACGACCTCGCCGTCGCCGCCGCTCGCCGGCCGCGCGGCATCGCCACCGCGCTGATCCGGCGCACGCAGGCGATGGCCGCCGAACTTGGGGCCTGGGTCGTGTTCGTCCAGGCCGACCGCAGCGACGATGCGGCCATCGCGCTCTACAGCGGGCTTGGCCAGCGCGAGGACGTGCTGCACTTCGACCTGCCCGTCGCGGATTTCTCCGGCGCACCTCCAGGCACGCCCCGACGCAAGCCTCCCGGGTGACCCGGCCCTTTCTCCAGATGAAGAAGTTCGATCTCGCTGTGCTGCAAGCTGCATACGATGGCCGACAGGCAAGACCGCAACGCCATTCCGGGCACGGCGAACGGTGCTCGGCACATCCCCTACCCGCCCCATCAGTCCCACCACACCCCCAAGGAGCAGCCCCATGAGCTACGTCGATGGCTATGTGATCCCGGTTCCGCAGGACCGGCTGGAGGATTACCGCAAGATGGCCGCCCTGGCCGCGCAGATCTGGCGCGAGCACGGCGCGCTGGAAGTCGTCGAATGCGTCGCCGATGACGTGGCGTCGGGCGAGGTCACCTCGTTCCCGCGTAGCGTGCAGGCGCGCGACGGGGAAACGGTCGTGTTCTCGTGGATCCGCTACGAATCGCGCGCGCAGCGCGACCGCGTCAACGCGGCCGTCAGGGCCGACCCGCGCCTGCCTTGCCCGCAGAAGAGGCCGGAAAGCAAAACGCCGTTCGACCCAGGATCGTTAATTTCTAATTGTCACTGAGCAGTGATTGAAATAACGATATATTTTGTTGTTGTTTTCTGCCAACACTTTAATGTTACGTGCTTGTTTGTTAAGCAACTTATGCCAATTAGAGCGGGAATTGCTGACCTTGGAGCGCTCGATCTTGCAGCCGCGCTTGCTGCTCTGTTTGCACGGAATCGGCACCAATGCCGGTCTGCAACGCATGGCCAGCCTGGATTCCGGCACGACGGCCAAGGACCTCGCCTATGTACGCCGACGCTACCTCAACGTCGATGCCATGCGCCGTGCCATCGCCATCGTCGCGGACGGAACCCTGCATGCCCGCAATCCGGCCATTTGGGGAGATGGGACGACGGTCTGCGCCTCCGATTCCAAGCATTTGGCGCCTGGGATCAGAATGTGACGACTCAATGGCACGTCCGCTACGTACGAGTGTTCCTGCTAGACCCACGATGACTCTCGTCACGGCCATGGTCATCGTTTCATCAGGGTGGCTGTTCGGAGCATCCCTTCGGCGCCCAAGCCTTCGGCAGCCGAACCCCGGGCGCGCAAGGGTGTGTGCGGCAGGGATGCCGGACCCAAGCCGACAGGGACGTCTTCACGGCGTCCCTTGCGGCCTGGGGTCGGCTGCCCCAAGGGCCAACACAATCAAACGGCCGAAACGATGACCAACGCCCTCGTCACTGATGGATTGGCCGAGCGGAGAGCCTTGGGTTCGCTATTTGCAGTTCCTCTGCGCAGTGGGGCGACTCTCTCCGACAGCGCTAACGGCAGCACCTGAATAATTGCCAAGGCTGTTGAACCAGTGCATCCTCCGGTTCGAACCAGCGCTCTGGCACTCTACCGTCCAGCGACCGAAGCCATCTCGGAGCTGATGCGGGCCAGGCTGGCCAGCGCCAGCGTCTTATTGGGAAACACATTGCCGGATCCCAACTCCTCCGGTAGCCCGGAGCGCTCAATGACATCGTGCGCTTGTTTTTTGAGCCCGCTAAACATCAGCGTGATGCCAGCCGCCCGCAGGTCTGTGGCGAGAGTACGCAACGCCTCGGTTCCCGAGGCATCGATGCGGTTGATGCCGTTGGCAACGATCAGAACGGCCTTGGCATTCGGAAATTGTGCGACCGCGTCCAGCACCACTTGCTCAAAGTAGGCCATGTTGATGAAGACCAAAGACGCGTCGAAGCGCACCGCGACATAGTCCTCGCTAAGGGGTGGTAGATCGTGGGTCAAGGCACCCGCGAGCGTACCGTCCGGCCGCAGACCCAGCACCTCGGCGCGCGGACGCATGGTTCCGATCAGGAATGCGAGGGAGGCGAGCGCCACTCCGACCAGCACGCCGACCGCGAGTTGAGGCGCCATCAGCAGGGTCGCTAGGAAGGTGAGCGTGCCGATCAGGCCATCGTAACGTTGCACGCGCCATGCTTGAATCAAGGCCTTTAGATCGATGAGGCCAAAGACAGCGGTCATGACGATGGCTGCCAGCACCGCGAGTGGTAGGTGGTAGAGGTAGGGGGTGAGGAACAGCATGACCAGTATCACCGTCGCCGCGCTGACAACTGCGTACAGTCCGGTCTGGGCACCGCTGCGGGCCGCTACTGCGGAACGGGAGAAAGAGCCACTTACCACGTAGGAGTGAAAGAAGCTACCCACGATATTGGCCAGGCCCTGTCCGATCAGCTCCTGGTTGGTATCGAGCTTATCGCGGCTGCGTGCCGCCAATGCCCGCGAGATCGAGGTGGCCTCCATGAACCCGATCAGAGCCATGACCAGTGCCGGGGCGATCAGTGATGGCACGACGTCCCAATGCATGGCCGGGACGTCGAATGCTGGCAGACCGCGCGGGATGTCACCGACCACCTGTCCACCACCACTCAAGCGGACTTGCGAGCCCTCCACACTGGCTACCCTCCAGACTCCAACGTTCCCATCTGCCACTTGAAACACGGTCTGGCCGTTGGTCAGCGTTACGGGCTCGAGTGCGTGGCCGTGGGCCGCGACGCGCTGCGCGTCGAGAGAGCGCTTGAGGTTATTTGCGATGGCCCGCAGCCGCGCGGTTTCGACCTCGGTTTGGGCATCAGTTTGCTTGCGGCGGGCGGCTTCACGCAGCGTTGCCTGGAGCTCGGCCAACCGTTCGCTGGTCACTTTCAGTTCGGATCGGGTCTGCGCCAGCGCGGCATAGGCGTGGCGCGCCTCGACGTCGACAATGTGGTCGATCGATACCGTGACGTTGCGCCCGAATCCGAAGAGCGCACTGACCGCCGTCCCGATCACAACCGCGAACAGCACTGCCGGCGCGCGTGGGGCGAAACGCCGCATCGTCAACAGGAATACGAGCGTCGCCAGCCAAAACAGCACGGTCGGCCAATGGGCGTGAGGGAGTTGCGCGATCACCGCATAGAGATCAACCAAGAAGCTGTCGGAACGTGGCATTGGCACGTTGATGAAAGTGTTGAGCAGCGAGAGGCCGATGATCAGGGCAGCCGCATTGGTGAAGCCGACGATGACGGGGTGTGAAGTGAAGTTCATCAATACACCGAGCCGAAACACCCCGAGCGCGAGGCGCAGTGCCCCGACCATCAGCGCGAGCAGCATGGACAGCGCGACAAACTCCTCCGTACCCGCCATGGCGAACGGAGTCAGGGCGGCGGCGGACATGAGAGAGAGCATGGCGACCGGGCCGGTGTGCAGGAACCGTGACGCGCCCCACATGGAGGCGACCGCGACCGGCAGGGAGGCCGCATACAGCCCATATACGACCGGTAGTCCAGCTAGCGTTGCGTAGGCCATGCTCTGAGGCACCAGCACCATAGCCACGCTCAAACCCGCCAGCAGATCCGCGCGCAGCCCGGTTAGACTCATTGGGAACCAGCGTAAGAATGGAAGCAGCGTTGTCACGCGCTCAGACACGGCAGAATACCTCCTGGTCGGCGCACCACTGATCTCCGCGCCGATCGATCGATGTTGCGATCCACGGAATGGACCTAGGAGCAGTTGAAAAAGGGGATGGGTCGGCCGCTCCAACCACGGCTATTGCTGGGCCCAGGCCACGGTCTCGCGAGGGAGCTTTGCTACCTGACGCTTACCGGCTACCACCACGATCGGCAGCCCCAGATCGGGTCGGCGGCTGTTGCTCAACAACGCATGGCCGAGAAAGCCCACCTCGCTGCAGACCAAGAACTGCATTCGGGACGCGCCCTTCAGGTAGCGGGTAAGGCTTCGGCGCGGGTCTTTGGACAGTCGGACGGTCTGCCAGACTACCCCTTCCCGCCCGAGCTCGCTGTGGTAAGGCTGAAGCAGCACGCGAGCCTCTTCCTCAGACTGGAAGGTCACGACGGTCAGGATCGCATGCGTGCGTTTGCAGGCATCGATGGCATAGCGCATCACCGGCTCCTCTAGACTCGCGCCGAGGTACAGACCGATCTGCGATCCGAGCGGCGGTATCGCTGTGATCAGCGCGGGCGGTGTGGGTGCGCTAGAGAGAGCCTGATGGGCGGCCATGGTAGGCTGAGCACGGCCCGGCGTGCCGAGGACGCGGTCCTTTTGTGTTGTGGAAAGCATTTCCCCAGCGTCGGCGTAGGCGAGCGTGGCCAGAGCCTTCTTGATCTGCTCGGTAAGGTGTTGCATGGCATTTCCCTGATGAAGAGTAGGACGTATTGCCCATAGCAGCTGCCGTTCCAGTCATGCCATACTAATAACTTATTGATCATAATGATAAAAAAGCGAGCGTGCCGGGGAACGGTGTTGCAGAGTGTGACACGCGTTTAGGCAGCAGCGGGCGGCGGGCATTGGGTGCCTGCTCCTACGGCATGTTATAAAGTGCAACAGTAAACTGTTTCGTTATGCAACAAATTTATGTCCAGCCTTCACGCCAAGATCGCAACTGGCTATTACGTGGCCGCCGCCGTCGTGGTTGCTCTGGCACTGTTCTCCTATGCGGGCCTCCAGTTTCTGGAACAGCGTATCGCGGTCGGCGGGGTGGTGGCGGACCTGCTGCAGGACACCTTGGATATGAGTAGGCCCGCCGAGGAGCCGCTTCGGCTGCTGATCATCGACGACGAGTCGATTGCCCTGCGCAACCTGGTCGACATCTTCGAGCGCGAGCCCTATCAGGTGGTGGCGTGCCAGAGCGGACCTGCCGGCCTTGCCGCCCTGCAGCGCGAGTGCTTCGATGTGGTACTCACCGACCTGCGCATGGCGCGCGTCGACGGCATGGCGATCCTGCAGCGGGTGCGGCAGCTTTGGCCCGACACCCAGGTTATCGTCATTACCGGCCACGCCACGCTCGACTCGGCGATCGAGGCCATGAAGCAGGGTGCCTATCACTACGTGGCCAAGCCCTACCGCCTAGACGAGGTGCGCGAGGTGGTGCGCGGTGCGGCGGAAATGGCCCGCCTGAAGCGGGAGAATCGCAGTCTGCGCGAACGGGTCGAGGGGACCGATGGCAAACAGACTGTCGTCACCCAAGACCTGGCCATGCAGCGTTTACTTGATACCGCGCGCCAGATCGCGCCTACAGACTGCAATGTGGTGATCGTCGGCGAGAGCGGCACCGGCAAAGAGATGCTGGCCCGCTACATCCACAGGCACAGCGCTCGGGCTACCTCGCGCTTTCTCGGCGTGAACTGTGGAGCGCTGCACGAGGAGCTACTGGCAAGCGAGCTATTCGGACACGAGAAGGGAGCCTTCACCGGCGCCATTCGGCAGAAACAAGGGCTCATCGAAGCCGCGAGCGGCGGTACCCTGCTCCTGGATGAGATCGCGGACATGCACGTGTCGATGCAGGTCAAGCTGCTACGGGTCATCCAGGAGCGCGAGCTGTTGCGCGTCGGCGGCAGCCGGCCGGTGGCAGTCGACGTGCGGTTCATCGCCGCGACCAACCGCTCCTTGGAGGAAGCAGTGGCGGCGGGACGCATGCGCGAGGACCTGTACTTTCGGCTCAACGTCGTCAAGCTGGTGGTGCCGCCCCTTCGCGAGCGCCGCGACGACATTCCGCTGCTCGCCTATTATTTTCTCAGACGCCACTGCCTGGCGATGGACAAGGCGGTGGACGAGATCGCACCACAGGCGATGCGACTGCTGACCGGCTACGACTTCCCCGGCAATGTGCGCGAACTGTCGAACTTCATCGAGCGCGGCGTAGCCTTAGCCCAGGGCCGCGAGCTGGAAGCCACCCACCTCCCCGATACCGTAAGCATGCTGGAGGTCCGTGTGCTCAGACCGCGCGCGGGACAGTTGCCGACCCTTGAGGACCAGGAAGAGGGTCTGATCCGGGAAGCGTTGTCGAGAACCGGTGGAAACCGTACCCGCGCGGCTCGGATCCTGGGCATAGACCGGGTTTCCCTGTGGCGCAAGATGAAGCGTTACGGCATCGAAACCTGAAGGGGTAAGCGCTTTCCTCAACCAGGGCGCTGGTGCAACTGGAGCCTTGGTCGGCGGTGCGGCCGGAGCAGTGCGCGGCCCCTTGAATAGGTTGCCGCGCCCGGCTGGCGGCGCACGCCTCCGTGATACGCAGCCGATAGAAGCCGTTCCTTGCTGCCGGTGTGTTGTAACAACGGCCGGCTCCGAACGTCTAGGGAATATATCCCTCCCTAACTGACAGGTTCGAGGAGGCTGGATGGCGTCGCGAACCGTCGCCGTGCGCGACCAACTCAGATTTCGCGCGAGCCGGCCGATCCCCGCTTGCCGGCGATGGAGCGGGTTCTCGGGCTCTCG
>CAZUZO010000067.1:0-18034 GCA_964624765.1 uncultured Thiotrichales bacterium | reverse complement strand
GACGTCGCGGAGGTCACGCATATTACCATCATCAATAAATTATTTAGCGTTGAAGAGGTCTTATCAATCGAGAGACTTGATCAGTTATTTGAGCGCAGCGACATTATAGTGAGAAAGCCCGAGGCAATAATGGGGAAATTGCTAGAAATAAAAGCAGGAACAGATAATAAGCTGGAACGATTGGCAGCGTTCGGTCAGTTTGTCACCGAATTAGCAAGCGAACCAGAACCTGAGATTGAGAAATTTCCGGCCTATTATTACGAAGACGGCATCGAGTCATTGAACCTCGCCTTACGACAACGGCAGTTTGTCGCTCTGGAACATTGGAAAGGCAACACCAACTATACGGCGATGGACGCTATTCGAGAATTCGTAACGAAGATTGAAGGTGGATAAAAGCAGAACCCTGCTCTCGTCATCAAACCGAGAGGAAAACTCGAGGAGGACTTCCACAATCGTCTCAACAGCAACCTAAAGACGAAACTCTGCATTACTCAACAGGTTATCTGCTTACACCTAAATCTTACACCTCGAGGCCATCAACAGCGAAACCTCCTGCTATTCCAGGCGTTTACTCAGACGCCGAAGGAAAACCCGCATCTCCTTGGCGGCCTGAATGTCCCCTTTGCGCTGGGCCGCTTCGATGCCGGCGGTATACGCCGCTATTGCTTCATCTGGGCGACCGGCGTTGGCTAAAGCTTGACCGTAAAGCTTCCAGGCTGCGGAGTAGTTGGCATCGAGTTCGGTGGCCTTGGCCAGGTGGGCCAGCGCGGCTTCGCCTTGGCCTTCCCGCAGGGAAGCCTGTCCCAGTCCGTAACGCAGTAACGCGCTGTCCTGACCGGCGGCGAGCAGAGCTTCGAGCTTCTTGCTGTCCATGGGCGTCTCGTGTTGCAGGGTTTAGGGATCCATCAGGTTCGCCAAAAACTCGGGGAGAGGATCACCAGGAAGGTGAAGATCTCCAGGCGTCCGAGGATCATCGCAAGGGACAGGACCCACTTGGCGAAGGCGCTGATATCGCCGTAGTGGTCGCTGACTTGGCCGAGCCCAGGACCGAGGTTGTTGATACAGGCGGCAACGGCGGAGAAGGCGGTGACCTGATCCAGCCCGGTGGCCATCAGCAATAGCAGCATGACGGAAAACGCCACCACGTAGGTGCCAAAAAAGCCCCACACCGCATCCAGCACCCGGTGGGAGAGGGTGAGGTTGCCGACCTTGACCGGCACCTGGGCATTGGGATGAATGAGCTGCACGATCTCACGCCGCCCTTGCTTATAGAGTATCAATACGCGGATGACCTTCAGACCGCCGCCGGTGGAGCCCGCGCAGCCACCGATGAAGCTGGAAAACAGCAACAGCACCGGCAGGAAGCTGGGCCAGGCGTCGTAACCACTGGTCACAAAGCCGGTGGTGGTGCTGATCGAGACGGTTTGAAATATCCCGTGGCGGATGGCACCGGTGAGGGTTGGAAACGTGCCCGAGAGGTAAAGGTAGACGCTGGTGAGAGTGGCGATGACCAACAGCAAGAACAGATAGGTGCGAAGCTCAGCATCCTGCCTGTAGGGGTGGAGGCTGAAGGCACGCCAAGCGGTGAAGTGTAAGGCAAAGTTCATCCCAGCGAGCACCATGAAGACCACCGCGACCGCTTCCACGACGGGGTTGTTGAAATGGCCCTGGCTGGCGTCATGGGTCGAGAATCCGCCGATGGAGACGGTGGAGAAGCTGTGGGCAATGGCGTCGAAGCTGGTCATGCCGGCGAGCCAATAGGCCAGGGCGCACAGCACCGTCAGCCCGAGATAGATATACCAGAGCGCTTTGGCGGTTTCCGTGATGCGCGGGGTGAGCTTGGTGTCCTTCATGGGCCCGGGAGTTTCGGCCCGGTACAGCTGCATACCGCCGACGCCGAGCATGGGCAGGATGGCGACCGCGAGCACGATGATCCCCATGCCACCCAGCCACTGCAGTAGCTGGCGGTAGAATAGGATTGACACCGGCAAGGTATCGATGCCGGTCATCACCGTGGCGCCGGTGGTGGTGAGCCCGGAGACCGACTCAAAAACGGCGTCGGTCAGCGACATGTGGGGACGGCTGGCCAGCATGAACGGCACTGCGCCACAGAGGCTCAGTACTACCCAGAACAGGACGACCACCATGAAGCCATCCCGCAGGCGCAGCTCTTGGCGCTTGCCCCGCGCCGTTAGCCAAAGCAACAGGCCGCTGGTCAGGATGAGCAGGAAGGCATGCAGGAAGGCTCGGATGACCCCATCTTGAAACCAGATCGACAACGCCATCGGTGCGAGCATGGTCAGGCTGAATACGCTCAGCAGGATCCCTAGGATGCGTTGAACGACGGCGAACTGCATTGCTGGTTGCCTATCGGGACACTGTGGCGTGCGGGGCGGCCCTTGCCCTAGAGGGCCCGCTTGCGAAACAGCTGTTCAGGTGCCGTTATAGAAAAGTCACCCCGACCTGGAACAACCGCTCCACCTCACGCACGCGTTTCTTGTCGATGAGAAATAGAATCACATGATCCTCGGCCTCGATGACCGTGTCATGGTGGGCGATGATAACCTGCTCATCACGAACGATGGCACCGATGGTGGTGCCCGGTGGGAGTTGGATGTCCTCGATGCGCCGCCCCACCACACGGGAGGTACGTTGGTCACCGTGGGCGATGGCTTCGATGGCCTCGGCGGCACCCCGGCGCAGACTGTGCACGACCACCACGTCGCCGCGACGCACGTGGGCCAGCAAAGTGCCGATGGTGGCCTGCTGGGGCGAGATGGCGACATCGATGACGCCTCCTTGGACGAGGTCGGCGTAAGCGCTGCGGTTGATGAGGGCCATGACCTTGCGCGCGCCCATCTGCTTGGCGAGCATGGCCGAGAGGATATTCACCTCGTCGTCGTTGGTGACGGCGCAGAAGACATCGGTCTTGTCGATGTTCTCTTCCCGCAACAGGTCCTCATCCGTCGCATCGCCGTGCAGCACGATGCACTTCTTGAGAACCTCCGATAGCAACTTTGCCCGATCGGCGATGCCCTCGATGAGCTTGACGTGAAAGCGCGATTCCAATCCCTGGGCGAGCCGAGTGCCAATGTTACCACCGCCGGCGAGCATGATGTGCCGGACCGGTTTGTCCAATCGTCGCAGCTCACCCATGACGGCCCGGATATGCTCGGTGGCGGCGATGAAAAAGACCTCGTCGTCGGCTTCGATCACCGTGTGGCCTTCGGGAATGATGGCGCGCCCGCGGCGAAAAATAGCGGCCACCCGCGTCTCCACCCCTGGCATGTGCTCGCGCAGGGTGCTCAGGGCGTGCCCCACCAGGGGGCCACCGTAGTAGGCCTTGACCGCCACCAGGCGCGCCTTGCCGTCGGTGAAGTCGAGCACTTGCAGGGCGCCGGGCGTTTCGATGAGGCGCTGAATGTTATCGGTGACGAGCTGCTCGGGGCTGATGAGGACGTCAACCGGCAGGGCTTCTTGGCAAAACAAGGATCGATGTTCCAGGTATTCGGCGGCCCGCACCCGCGCAATCTTGGTGGGGGTGTGGAACAGGGTGTAGGCCACCTGGCAGGCGATCATATTGGTTTCGTCGCTGTTGGTGACGGCCACCACCATATCCGCATCTTCGGCACCGGCGCGCATGAGAACGTTCGGATAGGAGGCGTTGCCGAGCACGGTGCGGATATCGAGGCGGTCCTGCAGCGCCCGCAGGGGTACCGGATCGTTATCGACGACGGTGATGTCGTTGGCTTCATGGGCGAGGTTTTCCGCTACCGAACTTCCCACCCGGCTGGCACCCAAGATGATGATCTTCATCCTCAGTCGCTGCTGACCACCTGTTTGGCATCGATACCCAGGGCTCGGAGCTTGCGATAGAGATTGGTACGTTCCATGCCGGCTCGATTGGCCACCTTGCTGATGGAGCCCCCTGTTTTCTTCAGCTGATGCTCGAGATAGGCTTTTTCGAACTGTTCTCGCGCCTCCTTGAGCGGCAGATCGAAACCGGGGAGGTCGGCGCCGACGACGGTGCGCGGGGCTGAGCCGAGAGCCGCCTCGACCTCTTGGGCATCGACCTCAGGGCCGGTGCCGAGAATGAGCAGGCGCTGCACCACGTTACGCAACTCACGGATATTTCCCGGCCAAGCATAGTTGCGCAAGCGGTTTTGACTGGCGACCGAAAAACGCCGATACGGCAGGTGTTCTTGGGTAACCAAGCGGTCGACATAGAAATCGAGCAGCTCCGGGATGTCTTCACGGTGCTCGCGTAACGGCGGTACGTGTACCGGCACGACATTGAGATGGTAGTAAAGATCTTCGCGAAAGCGGCCGGCTTCCACCTCCGCCGCGAGGTCGCGAGCACTGGCGGTGACGATGCGCACCGCCACCTGCACCGGGGCCACGCCCCCTACCCGCAGGAACGTTTGGTGTTGCAGTGCACTCAACAAACGCGCCTGGATGGTGAGATCCATATCGGCAACGTCCTTTAAGAAAAGCGTCCCACCGTTGGCGCGTTCCAGGGACCCGAAATGCACGTTGCTGTCGTCCTCGGCCCCGAACAGCTCGGCCGCAGAGGTCCCGCTGGTCATGCCGGCGACGGCCACCCGTACGAACGGGCCGGCAGCACGGCTACTGCGTGCATGCAGGAACCGGCCGAGCACCTCCTTGCCACTACCGGGCTCGCCGGTAATCAAGACCGAGGTGTCGTGCTGGGCGATGCGATTGATCTGTTCGCGAAGCCGCTGCATGACGAGGCTGCGTCCGATCGGCTCCGAGACCGGAAGTGCTTCCCGGCGCAGCCCGAGGTTTTCTTGCTTGAGCTTGGCCGCTTCCAGCGCGCGGCGCACGGTGAGCAGCAGCTTGGCGATCGACAGGGGTTTCTCGATGAAATCGTAGGCCCCCAGGCGGGTCGCTTCCACGGCGGTTTCTACCGTGCCGTGCCCAGAGATCATGATCACCGGCGTGTCGATGATGCCGC
Source organism: uncultured Thiotrichales bacterium (assembly GCA_964624765.1). Lineage (GTDB taxonomy): Bacteria > Pseudomonadota > Gammaproteobacteria > HK1 > HK1 > JAGTVB01. The sequence continues at coordinate 13,056 of CAZUZO010000067.1, read as the reverse complement.
CTTCGGACCATTCCTTGAGTAAGCTGATGCCATCGGTGTCAGGCATCCAGATGTCGAGCAAGATCAGATCCGGTCGGCGGCTGCGACGCGCTTGGCGGGCCCCGTCGGCGTTTTCGGCTACACTCGCTTCGTACCCTTCGTCTTCCAGGATATCTTTGATCAGACGACGAATATCCGGCTCGTCGTCGACTACAAGGATGTAGGGGGCTGTCATAGAACCTTCTCCCGAATACCACCCGTCATTGAGGTGGGTTTGCGCATCACCACTCCCTGCTCCCCCCTTCGCGGGGGTGTGGGGGCGAGGGGTGGCGTTGCAAGAACTTACCCCCTCACCCTGGCCCTTTCTCCCGCACCAGGGGGAGAGGGGACTGAATGATGACGTTTATCCGCCTCCAGTGTAGGGCGCGAGGCCGCATCAAGCGGCTCACCCGGTGCAGCGGGAAAGGGAAGCCCTTGTGTCACCCCATCGCCTGCAACCGGGAACCGCATGGTGACGCTCGCGCCTCCCTGGGGGTTGTTTTGTGCCCAGACCGTGCCCCCGTGCTCCTCGACGATCTTCTTGACGATGGCCAGGCCCAAACCACTGCCCTCCGGCTTGGTCGTCACGTAGGGCTCGAACACCTGTTCGAGAATGCTTTCGGGGAAACCTTTGCCCTCGTCGCGTACCCGCACCTCGATAGAGGGGCCACTTACATCGGATCTGTAATCACTTTCGATCCACACCCTGGGTTGCGCCTCGGGTGGACCAGCCTCCAATGCATTCTTGATGAGGTTGTGCAGGGCCTGACGCAGCCGATCGGGATCGGCGGTGATCAAGGGAAGCCGTTTGGCCAGCCGTGTGCGGATGACTTCTTCCTCTCGCCCCGCGCGGTACAGCTCGATCACGTCTGAGATGAGGCTGCTGAGATCCAGCGGTATCGGCCGCATGCGTGGCGTGCGCGCATAATCGGAGAATGCATTGACCATGTTCTTCATGCTCTCCACCTGTTGGATGATCGTGCGCGTCAGATTATCCAACACCGCGGTCTCTTCCGCCGGCATTTTATGCAGATACTTGCGGCGCAATCGTTCCGCGGAGAGCTGGATGGGCGTCAGCGGATTTTTGATCTCATGGGCCAGGCGTCTTGCCACTTCGCTCCAGGCGGCGTTGCGCTCGGCTTGGATGAGGGCGGTGACGTCATCGAAGACGACCACGTGGCCGGGTAACAGCTCATTGGCTGCTAACAGCCGGGTGCCGCGGCACATCAATACCTGGCGTCCGTTGGCGGTGAGCAAATTCACCTCAGCGCGCCAGTCATCTACGGTATCTTTGGGCTGGGAGCGTAGCACCTCGGTCAAGGGGTGCAGAGGGGGATGCGCCTCGCTGATGGCGTTCAAGGTCTGGCCGATTTGAGGATCGAGATGGACGCCGAGAATTTGTTTGGCTGCGTCGTTAGCCGTGATGAGCCGCAGTTCGTGATCGAGGGTGATGACACCCGAGGATAGACGGGCTAGCACCGCCTCCAGGTAGGTCCGCTGCGCCTCCAGCTGTCGCTGACTGCGGCGTGTCTCATCGCGCGCGCGGGCTAACTTTCGGGTCATGGTGTTGAAGGACTCGGTCAGGAACCCGAGCTCGTCCTGACTGGCCCGGGCTAGTCGCGTTCCGTAGTCGCCTTGAGCCACGGCCCGGGTGCCTTCTACCAGGTCTCGGAGCGGCTCGACGAGGCGCCGCGCGGAGAAAAACGCGGCCCACACCGCCGTCAGGACACTGAGCAACAGCACTAGGGATAGGGCCAACGTGAAGCTGATCTTCAACGGCTTGCGTAAGTACGCCAGCTCTCGGTATTCTGCATAGGCCACCTGGATCTGCTCGGCGAGCGTATTGAGCCGCTCGGTGACGGGGAATAGTGCCTGCAGGATACGACTGCGCGCGGTGGTCGCTGCCACCGGATCGGGCACCGCGACCACCACCCGCACATGCAGGCCTTCATCGTCGAGGGGCTCGAGGCCAATGTAGTTCCTCGCTTGTCGCATCTGCAACAGGATCGCGGGGTGGGGCCGGTGCGGGACGATGGAGCCGTTGCTCGTTTGACTCAGCGCGATGATACGGCCGTTGTCGGTCATCAGCGTGAGTTCAGTGGCGGCGCTTCGCTGGCGTGCGTCGTCCAGCTGAACCGCGGCCGCTCGATCCACAGTCTCGCTTAACTGCGCGGCTATTTCCTCGGTTTGTCGCAAGAGCTCCCGCGTGCGCATTCCCAACGCCGTGCGGCCAAGCTCTAGGGCATGTTCCAGGGCCAGCTCGATGCGCACGTCGAACCAGCTGTCGATGCTTCGGTGGATAAACTGCAAAGAGAAATAATAGACTACCAGCACCGGGGTGACCGAGAGCAACACGAAGCGGGTAACCAGGCGCACCGTGAGCCGGGCGCCAGGGGCTCGATGGCGCACCTGGTGCACCAGCTCATAGAGATTCCAGGCGATGAGGCCGGCTAGCACCAGCAATCCGACCACGTTGGTGATCAGCAGGGCCGCGTAGGTCTGCCCGAAGCGAGCCGAGCTCTCCGTGGCATCGCTCATCAACGCCAGCGAGGCGAGCATCAGCAGCCCCAGCACCATCACCGGGCCCGCCCCCCCTAAGAACCGTCTCAGTGCTGTAGTGGATGCTCGTACCATTCGCTGGAAAGATACCAGGCGGGGTCTATGTAGGCGAGCAGCCGCAAGGGCGTCGGCAGGGATTCCAGATCCAAGTAGGCCCGCACCTGGAACGCATAGCGTTCATCCTGTTGCAGCAAGTAGCTGTCGATCAGAGGGAAGTGGCGCACTTGGCCGAGCGCTTTGGTGGCGTCACGCAGGTTGCGAAAGGTGCGCGTGGTGCCGGCATTGACATCTTCTACCAGGTACTGATTGGTCAGGGGATGAAAGCTGAGTCGGCGGCGTGCTTTCAGCTTGGCGACGGTTTCGTTCCACATCAACCTGCGTATCCGCACGATCTCAAAATTAATCATGATGGTCAGGGTGATGCCATTTTCCAGCGCCTCTAGCGCGACCGGGCTCAGATTGAGCTCGATGTCAGCGTCCACCAGGTACAGCTCATCGACGAGGCGGGTTTGCGCAGCGTGGACAGTGATGGTGTCAGCAGTGATGTCAGGAGCCGCCATCGGTAGGAGTAAAAGGCAAAGCCAGACGAATCCCCCTTGTACACCGCTTACCCTGTTATGCCTGTTTTTCCAGTCGCGCATAAAAAAAGCCATCCATTCCATCGGAGCCGGGTAAGATCTGCCGCCCGGGAGTCACCGATCGTCCCCAGCATGCGTCGATCACGCGCTCACGGGCATCCGGGTGCTGAGCGAGAAAACGAGCTATCTGTGCGGCATTTTCTTGTGGCAGAAAGGAACATGTAGCGTACAACAGCAACCCCCCCCGAGCCAGTAGCGGCCAGAGCGCCTGCAGGAGCTTGGCTTGCTGTTTGACCAGGCGCCCGATATCGTCAGGCCGCCTGAGCAGCTTGATGTCGGGATGGCGGCGGATGACGCCGGTAGCGGAGCAGGGCACATCGAGCAGGATACGCTCGAAGGGCACACCATCCCACCAGGTCTGCGGCACGGCGGCATCGCCATGCATTAGCGTTGCCTGAGCCTGCAGGCCGAGACGCTCGAGCATCATCACAACCTGCTGCAAGCGCTGTGGGTCGCGATCCACCGCCACCAAAGCGGCTAGCCGAGGTTCGAGCTCCAGGATATGGGCGGTCTTGCCCCCGGGCGCGGCGCAGGCATCGAGTACGCGCTGGCCGGGCTTAACATCTAACAACGGGGCAGCCAACTGGGCGGCGCCGTCCTGCACGCTGACGAATCCTTCCTTGAAGCCTGGCAGGGCGTCGACCTCCAAAGGCTTCGCTAAGGTGATGCCGTGGGTAGTGTGAGGCGTGGCCTCGGCGTCGATGTTCGCCGCAGCCAGTCGCCGTAAGTAGGCGGCGCGTTGCTCGCGGTGCGCGTTGACCCGCAAGACCATGGGCGGGTGCTTATTGTTCTCAGCCAGGAGAGTATCCCGATCCTGTGGCCAGGCGTGTTGCACTGCCTCAAGGAGCCATCGGGGGTGAGCGTGCAACGCCTCGGGTTGACGGCTTATTTGCGCCGCGATCCGATCGCGGTGGCGCAGATAAGTTCTTAATACGCCGTTGAGCAGCCCCTTTGCCCACGGTTTATCATAGGCCTCAGCCAGCGCCACCGTCTCGGTGACCGCTGCATGGGCCGGTATCCTGCTATGCATGAGTTGGTACAGCCCGAGCAACAATGCCGCCTGGATATCGATGTGCTGGCTGGGAAGGGGTTTCTTGAGTTGCTGCTGCAGTATGGCCTGCAACTGGGGCAGCCAGCGCAGCACGCCGTAGCAGAGCTCCTGGGCCAGAGCACGGTCACGAGGCTCCCTGAGATGCTTGCTGGCTTCGGCTAGGGTGCTTGTCAGGCTGCGGCCGTGACCGAGAATTTGCACCAGGGCCTGCAGAGCCGCCTGGCGTCCATTGATGGCCGCCTGGCGGCTCATTGCAACGGCCATAGCCGACTCATGCCTGTCAGCACCGACGGGGTATCGCCGCCGTTCCCAAGACGGTTCCGCAGGGCAGTGGACGGGACTTGAGATAGTCCGCCACCGCCAGCGGGCGAGCCCCTGGGCGCTGCACCGTCAGTAGCCGCAGCCAACCCTTTCCAGTGGCGACATCGATGCCGGCGGGAGAACACGCCATGACGGTACCGGGTTCAGCCTCGGCGGCCTCCGTCAGTGAATCGGCTTGCCAGATACGTAGCGGTTGCTGGTCACGGGTCGTCCAAGCGACGGGCCAGGGGTTTAAAGCGCGAACTTGACGCTCGAGCGCATCACTCGGTCGCTGCCAGTCGAGGACAGCCTGGCTCTTGCTGAGGCGCGGTGCGTAAGTCGCCAGGGTCTCGTCCTGGGGCTGGAACTCGGCGGTACCGGCTTGGAGCTGCGACAAGGCTCGCAGCAACGTCTCGACGCCGAGGCTGGCCAGCCGATCGTGGAGCGATTGGGCCGTATCGCTGGGAAAGATGTCGCAGCGTGCGGAGCCAAGCACCGGGCCTGCGTCCAGCCGCTCATTCATCTGCATGATGGAGATCCCCGTTTCGTCATCGCCGGACATGATGGCCCAGGGGATCGGTGCCGCTCCCCGCCAGCGCGGTAGCAAGGAGGGGTGCACATTGATGCAGCCGAGACGGGGGGCGCGTAAGATCGGCGTTGGCAACATCAACCCATAGGCCGCCACCAGCAAGACATCGGGCCGTTGCTTGATGAGGTCTTCTTGGCTACGGCGATCGCGCAGAGTCTGGGGCTGGAAGACGGGAATGGTCTCCCCCAGCGCCAGCTCCTTGACGGGACTTGGCCGAGGTTTGAGCCCACGACCGGCTGGCCGGTCAGGCTGAGTGTACACCGCTACCACGGCTCGCGGATGGGCCCGTACCACTCCGGCGAGGAGAATGGCCGCGAACTCTGGGGTTCCGGCGAAAACGATTCTTAGGGGGGGCAACCCAGCCGTTATCGGGACAACCATCGATTAGCCTCACAGTTCATAAACAGGGTTCCCTAAGAAGCTGTTTTAAAAACTACGGCGCTGGCCTGAGCTGCGTTGCGCGGTGGCTCAGAATTCTCATTCACTCGTTTGTGCACTGCGGTTGTGACTCGCCCCGCCCCTGGGGCTCGCCCCTTCGGGGCCAGCTTCGAGCTGTTCAAAATCGTTCCAAACGATTTTGTCGCCACCGTGCGCCTTGCGACTCCGGCGCTCGTGACCTTCTTAAAGCAGCTTCTTGGCTGACAAAGCGAGTCGAGGCGACGATGGCGGGGAGGCGAGGCTTATGCGGGGGGGTGATCACATGGTCTCGCGCTGCCGTTTCTCGCTTTTCTTGCGAATGCGTTGGCGTTTCAACTCCGACAGATAGTCGACGAACAGCTTTCCTTCGAGATGGTCCATTTCGTGTTGGATACAGATCGCGAGTAACCCGTCGGTTTCGAGGGTGAACCTATCCCCGGATGGCGACTGAGCCGAGACTTTTATCCACTCGGATCGACGCACGTTCTCATAGATACCCGGTACCGAAAGACATCCCTCCTCGCTCTCAACGCTACCACGGCGCTCCTGGATGTCGGGATTGATAAGGCACACAGGCTGGTCCCGATGCTCGGAGATATCCATCACGATTATCCGCTTGGGCATATTGACCTGGATGGCCGCCAGGCCGATGCCTGGAGCCGCATACATCGTCTCCAGCATATCGTTGACCAGCTGCCGAATGGACTCGTCGATCACCGCTACCGGTTGCGCTTTGTTACGAAGCCGTGGGTCGGGGAAATGCAAAATTGTCAGGATAGCCATCGGTTCACCTTGCCATGCAACGTGTTCTCAGAGGTTGTGAAAAAACCGGCAACACTACCCGATAGCGGCGTTAAGCGGTGCTCGCTCCTCGCCTAGCGATCTGATATGTCGCGCGGCTTCGCGCCGTTCGCAACGGTCTTTCACAAGCTCTCAGCAGCTGTCTGCGCAACGAGTGCGCGCGGGTCTTGGTTGTCGTTTCTCGTCTGACCACCGGTGTATCACTGCCTCTGCGTGTCTAACTTCGCCGGGTGTCGCGCTACTCGCCAAACCGACCGGTCAAGGGCCGCAAAGTTCGCTAAATGTTAGCGACGGTCAGGGATCGGCTCAAGCCGAGCCTCGCAACGCCCGTTGACCTGCCCCACGGAGAAACGTGTCAACGGCGTTGGTCATCGTTTCGGCAGCTTGATGACCATCGCCCCGCGTCAACGGTTGGCCCTGATCAGGGTGTGACCGAGGCCGTTGCCTAAAGAAATGACGACCAAGCGTCGAAACAGTTTCAACTAACACGTGTGGACTCTTCTACCAGGAATCGGCGCAGGATGCGACTCGTGTTCTCCCTCTCTTCGCGCCCCAACGTCTCGGGGTATACCCATGTGTAACAGATGGTGCCGTGGCCTTGTCTTAGGTCTCATTGCGCTCGTCCCGGCGACGCTACCGGCGGAGCCGGTGGGCGTCGTTGCGGACCATCCGCAAGTCTATGTCGTGAAAAAAGGCGATACCCTTTGGGATATTGCAGCGTTATTCTTGACTGACCCTTGGCTGTGGCCGGAGATATGGGAGGTGAACCCGGCTATCGCTGATCCTCACCTTATCTATCCGGGGGATAGGATTAGCCTCGTCTATCGCGACGGCAAGCCCGTTTTGCGGGCCGCGCGTGGCTCTCAAGAGCTACGCTCCTCCGAGCCGATCGAGAAGTTGCGCCCCTCTGTGCGTTCCCTCGAGCGACGCGAAGAGCCCATCGCTTCCATACCGATGGACGCCATCGCGCCGTTTCTCAGTCGCCTGCGGGTGATCAGCAAAGACGAGCTGGAGGCGGCGCCTTACATCGTTTCTCTGGGCCAGGAACATCTGTTGGCAGGCCCAGGGTTCAAGGTCTATGTGCGGGGAATCGAAGCCGAAGACATCGGTACTCAGTATATCGTGTACCGCCCCGGCAAGGCCTACCGAAATCCCGACAATCATCAGGACATCCTGGGCTATGAAGCCGTTCATGTCGCAGATGCTGTACTGAAGCGAGCGGGCGATCCCTCGACCTGCTTGCTCACCGCCGGCTCCCGAGAAGTGCTCGGGGGCGATCGGTTGCTGCCGGCCGCGATGGACGAGAGCCACCCTCTCCTGATCCCCCTTCCCCCGGTTACCGAGATTTCTGGCAGGATAATTGCTGTAGTGGACGGCGTCACCCAGATCGGCCAGTACCAGGTCATCGTGCTGAGTATCGGTACCCAGGACGGTGTGCAGCCGGGGCATGTGTTGGCGGTTTACCAGCGCGGTGCGAAAGTACCCGACCGGTACGGGAAACGCCAAGAAAAGGTTGTGTTACCGGACGAACGCGCCGGCACCGTGCTGGTTTTTCGCCCCTTCGATCGTGTGAGCTATGCCCTCGTCATGAGCGCTGTGCGCCCGATGCACGTCGGCGACGTTGTCAAGAAGCCATCCTAGGCCCAAGGTAGCCGCTGCCGGCAGAGTCCAGTCGAGAGGGCAGAGGTTTCCACCGCCTCCCTACCGAGGTATTACCTAGCCTCCCTATGTCCGGGCCCAGCCTGCCAGCTGTCGAGCTTGCCCATTGGCTTGCCCTGCACCGAGCTCCTGGGCTGGGGCCCATCGGCTTTCATCGCCTCATCGAGCGCTTCGGGTGCCCCCAGGCGGTATTGGCGGCAGGCCAGCAGGTCCTGAGATCCGTTGGCTTGTCCGAGGCAACGGTCGGCTACCTGATGGCCCCCGACTGGGCCGCCATCGAGGCCGACTTGAGGTGGGCCGAACAGCCTGGGCATCATCTATTGGCCCTGGCCGATGACGGTTATCCGGCACAGTTACGAGAGCTCTCCGACCCTCCGCCGGTGTTGTTCGTCAACGGTAACCTGGGCCTTTTGCACTCTCCCCAAGTGGCCATCGTGGGCAGCCGGCGGCCGACGGCGAGCGGTCGCGAAATCGCTTACGGCTTCGCCAAGAGCTTGGCGACGGCAGGTGTCATCATCACTAGCGGCATGGCATACGGCATCGACGCGGCTGCCCATCTGGGGGCTCTCGCGGCGTCCGGCGGCACCATCGCAGTGCTGGGAAACGGGCTTGATCTGACCTACCCGAGGCGCCATGGTAGATTGGCCGAGCGCATCGCTGCGGTCGGCGCCCTGGTGTCGGAGTTGCCCTTGGGCACGCCGCCGCTTGCGGGCCATTTCCCCCACAGAAACCGCATCATCAGCGGGCTGTCCCGGGGGGTCGTCGTGGTGGAGGCGGGGCAGCGTAGCGGTTCCCTCATCAGTGCCCGCCTGGCAGCCAACCAGGGGCGCGAGGTGTTCGCCGTCCCCGGCTCTATCTTTAATCCCTTGGCCCGAGGATGTCATGCGCTCATCCGTGATGGTGCGGCTCTGGTCGAGTCGGCCGTCGAGGTGCTGGAAGTCTTGCGTCTCATGCCGAGTGGGGCGGGTTCGCAAGGTATCACGAAGGCCGACAGCACACTTGCCGGCGAGGAGGCTCTGGATGCGGATCACCGACGGGTGCTGAGCGCCCTGGGGCACGAGCCGGTATCCTTTGATACGCTCGTGGAGCGTACCGGATTGACGGCACACTCTGTTTCCTCCATGCTTCTTGCCCTAGAGCTGCGTGGCTACGTGTCGCTCGCTACCGGCGGCCTATATTGCCGAGTGGGCAAAAGGGGATGAGATGAAAGAAAGCGTGCTCGATGTGCTCATGTATCTCTTTGGCCATTACTTAGACGAAGACGCCGATATCGAATCGGACGAGGAATCGTTGAAATGGGAATTGATCGCGGCGGGCTTTCCTGAAAGCGAAATCGTCAAGGCGTTCTCGTGGCTGGAGGGCTTGATACCGAATCCGTCCGAAGCCCTACCGGTGGTCCACAGCGGTGGTGCGATGCGGGTGTTCACGCCGCAAGAGACAGAGCGTCTGGACTTGGAATGTCGCCGGTTCCTGCTTTATCTGGAACAGACAGGGGTATTAGACGGTGTCACCCGTGAGTTCGTGATCGATCGGGTCATGGCTCTGGAGACCGACTCCATCGATCTGTCTCAGCTTAAGTGGGTCGTGTTGATGGTGTTGTTCAACCAGCCTGGGGGACAGGCAGCCTACTCCTGGATCGAGGACCTAGTCTTGGACAGAGGTGCTACGGTGCTTCACTAGGAAGCCCGAAGCCACACACCGTAGCGGGCATATGGCCAAACACCTACTCATCGTTGAATCCCCTGCAAAAGCCAGAACCCTCAAGAAGTATCTGGGCGCCAGTTTCGATGTCATGGCGTCCTATGGGCACGTGCGTGACCTGCGTCCGAAGGAAGGGGCGGTGGAGCCAGAGCGTGGGTTCGCTATGCACTATACCGTGATCGAAAAAAATGCCCGACATCTGTCGCAGATCGTTCGCGGCATGCGCGAAGCGGATGCCCTCTATCTGGCGACCGACCCCGACCGCGAGGGTGAGGCGATTTCGTGGCATCTGGTGGAGTTGCTCAAGGAACGCCACGTTCTGGATGCCAAGCCTGTCCATCGTGTGGTGTTTCACGAGATAACGCGACGGGCGGTCGAGGAGGCGCTCGCCGATCCCCGAAGGCTTTCCATGGACCTGGTGAATGCCCAACAGGCGCGCCGCGCGTTGGACTACCTGGTGGGCTTCAACCTTTCTCCGCTGCTCTGGAAAAAGATACGTCGGGGGCTCTCCGCTGGCCGCGTTCAAAGCCCGGCGCTGCGCATGATCGTCGAGCGGGAAGCTGAAATCGAGCGGTTCGTGCGGCGTGAGTATTGGACCATAGAGGCAGACCTGGCTGCACAGGATCAGCCTTTCAGCGCCAAACTCAGCCACTACCAGGGAGAAAAACTGGGCCAATTTAGCATCTGTACCGCAGCCCATGCGCAGCAAGTCGAGGGGGACTTGCTGCGCGCAGCGGCGCCTGCTCCTACGGGTAGCGACGCTGTGGGAATGCTGACCGTCCTTTCCGTAGAGAAAAAGCAGCGCCGGCGTAACCCATCACCGCCGTTTACCACCTCGACCTTGCAGCAAGAGGCGGCCCGCAAACTGGGGTTGACCGCCCAACGCACCATGCGCACCGCCCAACAGCTGTACGAAGGGGTGGAAAGCGAGAGCGGCTTGGTGGGCTTAATCACCTACATGCGCACCGATTCGGTGACCTTGGCCCAGGAGGCGGTGGCGGAGATCCGCGGGTATATTCAGACCCACTTTGGCGCTCAGGCGCTGCCCAAGACCGAACGGATCTTCAAGACTACGGCCAAGAATGCCCAGGAGGCCCACGAGGCGATTCGGCCGACCTCCATCGAACGCACGCCCGATGCGGTGCGTCCCCATCTGACGGCGGAGCAGTTCAAGCTGTACCAACTGATCTGGAAGCGCACGCTGGCTTGTCAGATGATGCATGCCACCATCGACACGGTGGCCGTGGAGTTGGGTTGCGGTGCCCAGCATCGTTTTCGCGCCACGGGTTCGACGGTTGTCGACCCCGGCTTCCTGGCGGTGTACGAGGAGGGCGTGGATGATCGCAAGACCGAACCCACAGAGCGACGCTTGCCAGCCCTCAAGCAAGGCGATGCGGTTGCCATGATGGCGATTCGACCCGAACAGCACTTTACCGAGCCCCCCCCTCGCTATTCGGAAGCGACTCTGGTGAAAGGCTTGGAGGAGTATGGTATCGGTCGCCCGTCCACCTATGCTGTCATTATCTCTACTCTGCTGCAGCGCGAGTACGTGACCCTAGAGAACAAACGCTTTGTTCCCACCGACGTGGGACGCATCGTCAATCACTTTCTCACCGAGCACTTCGGCCACTACATTGACTACGACTTTACGGCGCACTTAGAAGATGATCTGGATGCCATATCCCGCGGTGAGAAGGAATGGGTGCCGGTGCTGCAGGAATTCTGGCAGCCGTTTAAGGAGCAGGTGAAGGAGAAGGAAACCACCGTCAGCCGCAGGGATGTGGGTCAAGCTCGAGTCCTCGGCGTGGAGCCTAAAACCGGCCGAGCGGTTTCTGTACGTATGGGTCGTTATGGGCCCTACGTCCAGATCGATGCCGCCACAGAACAGGATAAGCCGCGCTTTGCTGGATTGCGACCGGGGCAGCGCATGAACGCGATAACGCTGGAAGAGGCGCTCGCTTTGTTCAAGTTGCCGCGCGAGCTCGGACATACCGCACAAGGAGAGGGGGTCCTGGTTAACGTCGGCCGTTTCGGTCCCTACGTCCGCTATGGCGATAAATTTGTCTCCCTCGGCACCGATGATGATCCTTACACCATTACCTTGGAGCGAGCCTTGATCCTTATCGAGGAAAAGGCGCAAAAGGACGCCGCCAAGCGTATCAAGGTGTTCGAAGACAGTGGTATCGCTATCTTGCGGGGCCGCTTCGGCCCTTACATCACCGATGGCAAGCGCAATGCCAGGGTACCCAAGGACCGCGATCCGGGGGAGCTGAGCTTGGAAGAATCACAGAGAATTCTCGCTGAAGCCCCTGCGAGCCGTTCGCGGAGACGTTCTCGAACGGCCCACTGAGAGGTTGCGAAAAAAGTCGCGACCCGATCGAAAGCCATGGGATCGATAGGCAAGCAGAGGGGGCGGCGCAACACGGCCATGAATGATCGTAAGCGGTGGCTTCAAGGGGGCGGCTGAACCCGTCTCAGAGCTTGTGAAAAAACCGTCGCGAGCGCCACGAGAGCAAGGCGGACGGTGCCAAGCCGAGAGACATATCAAATAGATAGGCGATGAGCGAGCACCGCTCAACGCCGCTATCGGGTCGTGTAGCAGGTTTTTTCACAAGCTCTCAGTTGAACGGCGGTCCGCCATGAACACTCAAAATATTGGCCTCGCAGGCCAGCGGTGACTTTTTGCCTCCGATGAGTTTTTGGCAGATCAAGCGCGCGGGTTCGGTGTTGCGCGCGGGGGGCGTCGTGGCGTATCCGACTGAGGCGGTGTATGGCCTCGGCTGCGATCCGTGGAATGCCGATGCCTTGGCACGTCTTCTGGCGTTAAAGCGCCGCGGTGTTGAAAAGGGGGTGATCCTCATCGCAGCGATGTTTGACCAGCTGCGGCCTTTTGTTGCCGAGCTAGAACCCAGTCTACGGCAGCGCGTGGAGGCTCGCTGGCCAGGGCCCACAACCTGGCTGCTGCCGGTTCGCAAGGGCGTTCCCTACTGGCTCACTGGAGGGCGCCATACGGTGGCGGTGCGCGTGACGGCGCACCCGCAAGCGGCCAGACTCTGTGCGGCCTTTGGGGGGGCACTGGTCTCCAGTAGCGCCAACATCGCTGGCAGGCCGCCGGCACGGAGTGCGCTGGCAGTTCGGCGGCGATTTGGACAGGCACTCGATTACGTGCTGGCAGGCCAAGTTGGCGGCGATCGGCGGCCGACGGAAATCCGTGATGCATTGAGCGACCGAGTGATTCGAAAGGGAGATAGGATGTGTTAAGGATGAGGGATGAGGGATGAGGGATGAGGGATGAGGGATGAGGGATGAGGGATGAGGGATGA
>CAZUZO010000066.1:0-18044 GCA_964624765.1 uncultured Thiotrichales bacterium | reverse complement strand
CTCCTAGCCGGTCCCTGGACTGCTATCCTTCAGCCTATCGATTGGCGCTGGTCAGTGGGGTTTCACAAGGGCTTACCGTCACCGATAATCCCACGCGTTCCTCTCATCGTGACAAGTCGGAGAACCAAACACTATGTGCGGCATCGTAGGAGCTGTGGCAGAACGGGATGTGGTGCCCATCCTGTTGGAAGGCCTGAAGCGCCTCGAGTATCGAGGCTATGATTCGGCTGGGATCGCTGTTCTAGACGGGGAGCAAAACATCGCTCGCATTAGGCTGCCCGGTAAGGTGGCAACCCTCGCAGCGCGGCTAGCGGAGGAACCGCTGCGCAGTCAAGTGGGGATTGCCCACACCCGTTGGGCTACCCACGGTAACCCCAGCGAGTCCAATGCCCATCCTCATATTGCCCGCGGGGAGGTGGCCGTGGTGCATAACGGCATCATCGAGAACCACCAGGAGCTGCGCAAGAAGCAGGAAGCCTTGGGTTACTCATTTACCTCGGAAACCGACACCGAGGTCATCGTTCACCAGATACATCACTACACTGCCCAAGGGCTGGATCTTTTTCAGGCGGTGCGCACCGCCGTCAGGGATCTCGAAGGCACCTACGCCCTCGGTGTTATCAGCAAACATGCCCCCGGTCGTCTGATCGCCGCGCGTCGTGGCAGTCCACTGGCCATCGGCTTTGGTATCGGTGAACATTTCATCGCCTCGGATGTTGCCGCCCTGATCCCGGTGACCCAACAGTTTGTCTTTCTGGAAGATGGTGATGTCGCCGAGCTTCGACGGCAAAGTGTCGTCACCATTGATGCCGCGGGTAACCAAGTAGAGCGTCGCATGGTGGCCAGCGAGCTTACGGTGGACGCTGTCGAACGGGGAGAGTATCGGCATTACATGCTCAAGGAGATCTATGAGCAGCCTCAAGCTATCGCCGAGACGCTCGAGGGTCGCCTGCATAACGGGCGAGTGCTGGAAGACGCGCTGGGCCCGAATGCCGGCAAGTTACTGGAGAATGTGAAGAAAATTCAGATCCTTGCTTGCGGGACGAGCTTTCATGCTGGCCTCGTGGCTCGACACTGGTTTGAGAGCTTGGCGAAGATCCCCTGTCAGGTGGAGGTGGCCAGTGAGTTTCGTTACCGGACACCGTTGGCGAGCTCAGACACATTGGTGGTGACCATATCCCAGTCAGGGGAAACCGCCGACACCCTGGCAGCGCTTCGCAGCGCCAGAGCGCTTGGATTCGGACCCTCACTGGCTGTAGTCAATGTGGCGGAAAGCACGCTGGTACGTGAATCGGATCTGGTTCTGATGACCCGCGCCGGACCAGAGATCGGGGTTGCATCGACGAAGGCATTCACGACTCAGCTCACTGCCCTGCTGCTATTAGTGATCGTGCTCGGTCGGCGCCATGGGCTCAGCCCAGAGGTGGAGAAAGAATTGGTGACGCAATTGCTCGCACTGCCAGGGATTTGCCAGGAGATCTTGCAACTCGACGACGGCATTACTGAGCTGGCGACGGAATTCACCGAAAAACATCACGCGCTCTTCCTGGGTCGAGGCCTGCATTATCCGGTTGCAATGGAGGGAGCACTCAAACTCAAGGAAATCGCCTATATCCATGCCGAAGCCTATCCGGCCGGTGAACTTAAGCATGGACCCCTGGCCCTAGTCGATGCAGAAATGCCAGTCGTCTGTGTCGCTCCGAACGACGTGCTGCTAGAGAAGCTCAAATCCAACCTTGAGGAGGTGCGTGCACGGGGGGGGCAGTTATACGTGTTTGCGGACATTAAGGTCGATATGGCGTCGACAGCGAACGTGCATGTGATGAGGCTTCCCGCGATTGCCAGCGTCGTATCGCCCATTGCCTTCACGGTTCCATTGCAGCTGCTGGCTTACCACGTCGCCGTGGTCAAGGGAACCGACGTCGATCAACCCAGAAATCTCGCCAAATCGGTGACGGTCGAGTAAGAGATTGTGAAGAAACCCTAGCGAGCGATCGGAGCGCCGCGGGGAGAATAATGACATGGCTGGCGCACTTGGGCGAGTCTGAAGCAGGTGACGATGCAGGGAAATGAAACCCGATTAGAAGCTGTTTTAAAAATGACTGCGCTTGCCTGAGCTGCGTTGCGCGGCAGCTCGAAATGCTCATGTACTCCTTTGTACACTCCGCTTTCTCGCTGCCGTGCGCCTTGCTCTGGCGGCGCTCGTGACATTTTTAAAACAGCTTCTTAGGGAGGATGATCACAGCCAAAATGACCACTATCCTGCCAGGAAGCCACGGATGGCCATAAATCGGTTCGCGATCGTCTCCGCGTCGTGGGGAAGCCCAAAAATTGCGACCAGACGAGCTTCGGGATCTGTTAATAACACTGAGGCAGTGTGATCCACCAGATAATCGCCACTCGGCCCAGGTTTGCTTGCGATATGCACGATCCCTAACTGGCGGGTGAGGCCCGTTACCTGTTTCTCCTCGCCCGTCACGCCGAGGAAATCGTGGCTGAAATACTGCACATATTGCCGCAGTCGTTCGTGAGTATCTCGCCCCGGATCGATGGACACAAAGGCCACCTGGGTGGGTTCCAGGTTTTTGCTAGCCTGCGCCAAGCGCTTCTCCACATCTGCCAATACAGACAAGGTCAAAGGACAGACATCGGGACAATAGGTGTATCCGAAAAACAGAAATGTCCATCGACCCTTGAGGTGGTCTAGGTTGAAGGGTTGCCCGTTGTGATCGGCGAGGCTAAAAGCAGTTAACGCTTTGGGTTGTGGCCACAAGAACCCAGGGATGTCGGGCTCAGGAGCTCCTTTCCCGGGGGCTGTCTGGTACAGCATGTAGCCGGCCACGAGGCCGACTACGCCGGCAAACAAGCTCAATACAGCCACTGGTATCTTCGGGTAACGCATGCTACCAGTATACCGCATTCGTGTTGAATGCGCCTTGCGCAGCTCGGAAGACGGGGCGAAGCATCGCTCTTGCGGCGTGGGTTATCTCTTGGAACCCTTCAAGGCCCACGCCGTGTGGTCTTGAGAAGGTAACGGATTTTTTTCATCTGAAACCGCTCGGCCAGGGATTGAAGTTCCTTGGCGAAGGACTGGTAATGCGCATCCAGCTCACTGAGCTGCTGCGCCGATTCGCGCAATTTCTTGATATCGCCTTGCTTTGCTAGCTCAGTCAAGGTTTCCCAATGCTTCGTTGGTAGGATAATCGGCTGTTTACCGCGCTCACCTCGAGTTGATTGAAGGGGCTCTTCGACGTCGAAGAGTAACTCCAGCCCAAGATGACGAGCGAGCAGATCCAATAGCCTCTCTGCCCGAAACGGTTTAGACAGGAAATCATCAGCACCTGCCTGGATGCATTGCACGCGGTTGTGCTCAAAAGCGCTGGCAGAAATCGCAATGATGGTCGGTTGTCTTAGCTCGGGCAAAGCCCTCACCGCCCGAATGACTGCTTCGCCGCCTAGTTCTGGCATCCGCAAATCGAGCAATATGGCATCGGGGCGAAGGGCCTTCGCCTGCCGCAAGCAGGTCTTACCATCTTGCGCTTCATGGATCTCGAAGCCGAGTGGCAGCAACATGTCGCGCAATACGCCGCGATTGTCTTCGCGATCGTCTACGACCAGCACCCGGCATTGCTTGCCTTTGATGCCGATGAGTCTCCGTGATCCCTGCTGGGTTTGGTCGCTGGAATCGCTGCTCACGGCTAGCTCAAGATCGAACCAGAAGCGGGTACCTTGGCTGGGTATACTGGCAACTCGCAGATCCCCGCCCATGAGACGCACCAAGCGCCGGCAAATGGCAAGGCCGAGCCCAATACCTTCCTCGACACGGCCGCTGGCATGCAGTTGATGAAAGTGACTGAAGATCTCCTCCAAGTGCTCGGGCTGGATGCCCACACCGGTATCTTCGACCAAGAAACGCAGTCGCTTGCCGTGGTAGCCCACTTTAAGTGCCACACCACCTTCGTGGGTATACTTGATGGCGTTGTCGATCAGATTCATGAGTATCTGCCGGAGTCGGCGCTCATCGGCGGTAAAGGTACCAGGGAGCTCGCCCAGCCCGTCACAGGTGAAAGTGAGTCCTTTGTCCAGTGCACGCTTACCCATGCTATCGACGATGTTCTGCAGCAGGCGGGGGAGGTTGATGTTAGACGGGCACAATTGCAAGGTACCGGCTTCGATCTTGGCAAGGTCGAGGATTTCATTGATGAGGCCGAGCAAGTGTTCTCCTGATTGCTCGATGATGCTAAGCGCTTTGTCTTGGCTCGGCAGCAAGCCCCCCTGTTGCCTGAGGATTTGAGCGTAGCCCAGGACGCTATTCAATGGTGTCCTCAGCTCATGACTCATGTTGGCTAGAAACTCACTCTTGGCGCGATTGGCCGCTTCGGCGGCCTCTTTGGCCTGGCGTAGCTGGGTCTCCGCGCGCTCGCGTTCCCGGATCTCGGCCTCTAGGGTCGCTGTGCGCTCTACGATCCTGGATTCGAGCTCTAGCTGGGCTCGTCGCAGCGCCTGATCGGCGTATTTGCGTTCAGTGATGTCCCGTTGGATGCCAAAATGGCCAGTGATTCGCTCGCTCTGATCATAGAGGCAGATGTAGTCCCCCTCGATCCACAGGGTACTGCCGTCGAACTTACGTTCTTCGGTTTCGACATGCAGGCGTCCCGCATCAAAAAAGCGCCGCCAAAGCGCTTTGCCATAGGCCATGTCGTGTCGAAAGAAATCACCTGGGGTTAAGCCTAGAAAGGTGTCGCGGGTCGCTCCATATTGGGCCAAGAGGGCATCATTGGCTTTGGTGATACGTTGATGCGTGAAGACGTAGTCGAGTACCGTGTCTTTGTCGACGGATTCATCCCAGCGTACCGGCTCATCCAGCATCATGAAAAAGAAGCCGTCCAAGGATTGCGAGAAAAACAGTTCTAGGCGCTGCTCACTCTCGTGCAAAGCCTGTTCGGCTCGCTTGCGTTCGGTGACGTCATAGACTAGGACCAGCCTCGCCGGGCGGCGGTTAAAGATCAGATCATGAGTCATGACCTCGACGTCGATGAGGGTGCCATCTTGCTTGCGGTGGCACCGACGATCGCTCATGTTTGGGTCAGTGCCCGCGTCGCCTGTGAGGTGTGTCCGTCGGAGAATGTCTGAGGTCGGTTGAATATCCTGCATGACCATGGTCAGGAACGCTGAGCGACAATAGCCGTAGTGCTCGATCGCCGCTTCATTGACGGCCAAGAAGGCTGAGGTTTCTCGGTCATAGACATACATTGGGAGAGGATTTTTCTCGAACAACAGTCGAAACGTGTGTTCGTCCTCTTGGAACGGATTCATGGGCTGTCTAATCGGTTTTTTCTGCATAGCGTTCAAGGTCAGCTAACAGCTGTTGCTTTGCGTTCACGTCGATCAAGGCGGCCTGGAATGCATTTCTACTGAGTCGAATCAGATCGTCGCGATCGAGTCCTAGAGCCCGGTAAACAGCGACCAAGTTGTCGTTAATGTAGCCGCCGAAATAGGCTGGATCGTCTGAATTGACTGTGACACATAGACCTCGATCGAGCAGGGTCTTGAGATTATGCGCTGCAATGTCCTGGAATACCCTGAGCTTGACGTTGGATAACGGGCACACCGTGAGAGGTATCTGCTGCTGGACCAGTCGCTCCACCAATCGTGCGTCTTCTTGGCAACGCACGCCGTGGTCTATTCTGGACACGTTCAAGAGGTCCAGAGCTTGCCAAATATACTCGGGTGGCCCTTCTTCTCCGGCATGTGCGACGGTGGCAAAGCCTTCGGCTCGGGCACGATCGAATACCTGCGTGAACTTTTGAGGAGGATTTCCCAACTCAGATGAATCGAGCCCGACCCCGACGATCCAGTCGCGGAATGGAAGTGCCTGTTCCAGGGTGGACATGGCTGCCTCGGCGCTTAGATGGCGCAGGAAGCAGAGAATGATCCGGGACGTCATACCGAGCGTCTGCTCACCCTCTTGGAGGGCTCGATGGATACCGGTGATGATGATCTCGAAGGGAATGCCTCGGTTTGTATGGGTTTGAGGGTCGAAAAATATCTCCGTGTGCCGCACGTTTTCCCCTCGCGCACGTTTCAGATAGGCCCAGGTCAGATCGTAGAAATCCTGTTCCTGCCGCAGCACCTCGGCGCCGGCATAATAGATGTCCAGGAAGGACTGGAGATCGCTGAAATGGTAGGCGGCGCGCACTTCGTCGACCGACGCGAAGGGGAGCTGCACGCCATTTCTATCGGCGATAGCAAACATCATCTCCGGTTCCAATGATCCCTCGATATGGATATGTAGCTCAGCCTTAGGCATATTTCGAATGAAAGTCTCCATTCAGTACACTCCTGTTGTGGTGGTGAGAGTGGGGAGCGCTCCGAGCTTCGAGCGTCCATTACACTAGAGCCTAGAAGGGTTCGCAATTGCCGGGCCGGGATTGGGATATCGGTTAGCACGGACCGTCTATCGAATCATTACCATCGTCTCAGAGGTTGTGAAAAAATCTGCTACACAACCCGATAGCGGCGTTGGGCGGTGCTCGCTCCTCGCTCTATCTATGTCTCTCGGCTTGACGCCGTCCGCCTGGCTCTCGGGTCGCTCTCGACGGTTTTTTTACAACCTCTCAGGGGGGGCACGGCCGTGAAAATCATCATCGTTGGCGGCGGCATCAGCGGCTTGGCGACGGCTTACTATTTGTTGCAGAGATGTCCGGATTGTGAGGTGACGGTGCTCGAGCAGGAGCCTTGCCTCGGTGGCACCATGCGCACCGAGCAAAAGGATGGCTATCTGTTTGAGCTGGGTGCGAACGGCTTTCTCTCTAATCGTCCCGATACATTGGAACTCGTAGAAGCTGTCGGTGCTGAGGATTTGCTGTTGCGGAGCAGCGACGACGCTCGTAAACGGTTTGTTTTCACTGATCGGCTCTATCCACTGCCGGAGACTCCCGGTGCGTTCTTGCGCACTGCGTTGCTCAAGCCGAGGGACAAGCTACGCGTTCTTGCGGAGCCGTTCATTGCGGCAAGACGGGACGACCAAGACGAAAGCCTGCAGAGCTTTGGGTATCGACGTGTCGGCAAGGCGTTTACCGATACCTTCCTCGATGCAATGGCCGCAGGGATCCATGCTTCCACCCCAGAAAAACTCTCGGTGCAGGCAGCGTTTCCAGCCGTTGTACGGCTCGAGCAGGAATTTGGCGGATTGTTTAAGGGTATGTTGAAGAAGCGATCGGGTAGCGCGGGGCCTCGCGGTGTGTTGATGAGCTTTCGAGGGGGTGTGGCTCGCTTCATCGAGCAGTTGGCGCACACAACCGGTGCCACAGTGCGTACCGATTGCGCCATTGCCCAAGTACGTCGGACCCGAGCAGGCTTCGTGGTGGAAGGACGTGGCCTTCAAGCTGTGGCCGACAAAGTCATCCTAGCGACGCCCGCCTTCGTCGCTGGGAAATTACTCAAGGCAATAGATGGTGAGCTTGCTGAGTGGCTCGGGGCCATCGAGTACTCCCCGATTGCTGTCGTGGGGTTTGGCTACGCCCGCTTGCGCCATCCCCTGGGGGGGTTCGGGTTATTGACGACGCAGAGTGCCGAACAGGATATTCTTGGGATCCTGTGGGATAGCTCGATCTTTCCTGATCGGGCACCGCCGGGCGAGCAGTGCCTTCGGGTATTGATCGGTGGTCAGCGCGCCCCGTCCCTCGTCCACCAGGAGGAGGGAGCGCTGATTGAGATCGCCTTGCGGGGCATCGAGGCGACCATGGGGGTTCGTGAATCCCCAGCGGTGACGATCGTCAAGCGTTGGCAACGCGGTATTCCTCACTACAAGGTAGGTCATGGAGCGCAAGTGAGTCAGATCTTTGCCCGACTGAAACAGCATGGGGGACTCTATCTAAACTCTAATGCCTATTACGGAGTTGGGTTAAACGACTGCGTAACCAATAGCAAACGCTGTGCGCAGGTGGTTGCAGTCGAGGGCGTATGAGAGTGCACAGGTAGGTGGCCAGCGGCGGGTCCTGATGGCAAATGGCAATCGCTCTGAACTGCAGTAAACTTGACCTGCCTCAATTGATGACCGCGGTTCGAGTGTATAATGCAACGCTAATATTAGGCACAGGAGGTTTCGCTGTGTTCAACGTGATTGCTGTTGCGACCCTGGTCACGGCGGTTATGGCATTGGGCGCTGCCATCATCTGGGCGATTACGAGCAATCTGCGACAAGGAGAGCTGTTCCGGCAACAACTCGGAGGGCGTCTTGATCGTCTGCGCTTTTCGGGGGCACTGAGGCGCTTTGGGATCGATCCAGCCCGCTATCTGCATAGTCAACCGATCGTCACCATCGAAGATCAAATGCGCAAGTGCCGTGCCTGTGAGGCGACTGTGCGCTGCGATGATACGCTCGCCACGCGTGGCGCCCCAGAGGATCTGGCTTTTTGCCCGAACTTTCCCGAGCTGCAGAAGCTGGATGCGCACTCCCACGGGGAACGCCAGCGCGAACAGCGCTGAACGAGCTTCTCAGAGCTTGTGAAAAAACCGTCGAGAGCGACCCGAGAGCCAGGCGGACGGCGTCAAGCCGAGAGACATAGATAGAGCGAGGAGCGAGCACCGCCCAACGCCGCTATCGGGTTGTGTAACAGATTTTTTCACAAGCTCTCAGTCTGCAAACAGCCATCCTGCAGAGCAGTTGTGCCTCGAGCGAAAAGGCAAGCCTCTGGCCAGGCCGGACTAATGGCCGTTCAGGAGATGCGTGCGCAGACGACTGGCGTTATCTTGGCCGGTGGTAGGGGGCGTAGGATGGGCGGACGGGATAAGGGATTGGTACCGCTTCTCGGCCGGCCGATGATCACCCACCCCTTAGCACGGTTACGCTCCCAAGTCTCGGTGATTCTGGTCAGTGCGAACCGCAATGCTGAGATCTACATGCGGCTTGGCCGTTGTCCAGTGGTCCAAGACGTCATCGGCGAGTATGCGGGGCCTTTAGCGGGCGTCGCCAGCGCGATGGCTGCCGCCAGAACGAAGTACCTTGTTACGGTGCCCTGCGATGCACCGCTGCTCGCCCCTGATCTGGTTTCCCGCCTATATCACGGCATGCAAGCCACAGGAGCCAAGATCAGCGTGGCCCGGGATGCCCAGCGCGTGCAACCCATGTTTGCGCTGCTGCACTGCGACTTGCTGCCGCGACTGCTGGTCTGGCTCCGGGCCGGGGGGCGTCAGGCTCGACTTTGGTACGAGCAACAAGGCGTGACTCTTGTGCCTTTTTCCGATCGTGCAGAAATGTTTTATAACCTGAACCGTCCCTTGGACGGTGAGCGCTTCAACCCGGGCTCAAAGCATAGGGTTGGTGAAGACTAATAGTCCTCGCGTTCGATATCATCCCAAGGGCCGTTCCAATCTTCCGGGCGCATGGGAGCTTCCGTATCACCCATATCATCTTGCACCAGATCGTCGTAGGGACCCGACCAGTCTTCGGGGGGCGCTGTCGGTTCGATTTCAAGCTCATACCATGTTTCGATATCGTATTCCTCGACCTCGCCATCGAAATACTGGGTCTCGATGGTGCCACTGTCTTCGTCAACAGCCACCACCTCAAAGGAGCGTCCGTCGGGATGACGATACCATTCCCCGACAGACGGTTCGTAGCGGTCTTGCATAAGATACCTCCCTGAGTCACGGTTGGTTATCTATCACATATAGCAAATCTTTGTTGTCGTGCAAGTGGGACTAGGGTGGGAGGGCCACTTTGGTGTGTTGGTTGCCCGACGCTAGGCATCGTCATCGGGGTAACGTGGCTGCGACGGGCTTGCCAACAGCGCCGTCGATCGGGTTGGCGCAGGGCCGATCAGCTAGCCAGATATGTCCACACTGGGCTGCTTAAAACGCACCGTTGACAGTTATAGTCGATCGCAGGCCATGGCCATCGCTTGGTCAGGATTGCTCTTTGGAGCG
Source organism: uncultured Thiotrichales bacterium (assembly GCA_964624765.1). GTDB lineage: Bacteria > Pseudomonadota > Gammaproteobacteria > HK1 > HK1 > JAGTVB01. The sequence goes on along the minus strand of CAZUZO010000066.1, from coordinate 8,114 downwards.
GACCATCTGGTAAGGGGGCTGCTTGTGTGGTGCCCAATTTATCCCTTCGTGCTCATGTCCAGTGGGAGGCAATGTGGGCGATCGGACCGTCATAAACGACGGGTTCGATGCCTGACACTCGTAACCGTGCGGCCGGTGTTCTTCCGATGTGACTGGTGAATACCTTCTGGCAGTCTCCGAGGGTGTTTAGGATCTCATCGATGCCCTGGTGATCGAAGTCCGGTGTGTGGCGGTCAGCATAGACCGGGCGACATGCGCGCTCCTCGACAAGACGAGGTCCATCGACCTCAAGTTCATAGATCAGGAACCGTTCGGTTGTGCCGAAGTGACCGTCGACGTTGATTCGATCGCTCGAAAGCACGGCAACTTTCATGGCGCTAGCTCTCCAAAGATTTAGATAACTTGATTACCAACGAACGGGTTGCTACCCGCTAGTGACAGCACTATCGGCTTGGGACAGAAACCGATTAAGTCCCGGCTCCCCCGGCGAAAAATATCGTCCTGAGCCGCGAAGAAATGCGCATGTGATCGCTCCTAGCCTGCTTGGCAAATAAGACGTGCCAAGGCATGACAGACGGGCTCGTTCGGTAACATCCCTCGAAGCCGATATCCTGCTGGGGATCCGTGACGCACGAAACAGGCCAGATATCAGTGGAACTGGATTAACGAATCGAACCTCGGCCATGGCGATCGTTTCGACACCTTTGCTTTGGAGTACACCGTCGGAGCCCAAGCGTTCGGCAGCCGAGCCCCCTTGCGGCAAGGATGTGGGTGTGCGCCACAGGGAGGCCGGGCCCGAACCGATAGGGGCGTTTTCTCAGTGTCCCTTGCAGCCGAGGGTCGGCGGCCCAGGGCAAAGCTCATCAAGCGGCGGAAAAGATGCCCAACGACCGAACCGGTATCAGCGGGCGCCGGTAATCGAAACTTCGCAGCGGTATCGAGATGGGTGCCAGTGCGGCGGTTCTGGGTGGCTGTATGAAGGATCCCGAGTGAGCGTCAGGGCCGTTGCTAGCATGCTAGGATGGCCGGCAGCACCCTCGTTAGCGCGGTCACCGCGCCAGCAGGCGCAGGTCACCGGTTTTTGGCATGGCTGGAGGGCTTTCCGACCTTTTGGCAGACTGGAATTCGTTGCTTGTGTAGGCGGTCGCGTGTGTAGACGATCGGCAGGATCGAGGTGATCGTATACCGAAGAAGGTCGGGGCGTTTGAGATCGTGGGGAAACAGGGATGTGTGACCGGTCAAACGTGTCACCGGTAGGACGACACAGGGCCACGCTCAAGGGCGATGACGCCCGATCGCTGCTCGCACGGATGTTTCAGGGTGCGGGCGGTTCTGCCGCGCCGACGCGCACACACTTGAAGAGCATCGTTCTTGGGGCCGGCGTTCTGCTGAAATCCTCGGTTTCATACACGGTCTCGTAGGTTACGCCATCGCCCGCTTGACTACAAAGCTCCTGGGCTTTTCTCTGACAGTCGTCCCAAGTACTTCCCGAACAGGTGACTTGGTATCCTACTCCACCACCGGGCAAGTCAATTGTGGGTGGGCTTGCGCAGCCAGCGAGAAATAAAATGAATCCTACGACAGTCAGCTTAAGCATTTGCATAGTTCCCCGATCCGTGATGAGCGGTAAGAAGCTGTTTTAAAAATGTCACGAGCGCCGGCAGAGCAAGGCGCACAGCGGCGAGCCACCGGAGTGTACAAGGGAGTACATGAGGATGGCGAGCCGCTGCGCAACGCAGCTATGGCAAGCGCAGTCATTTTTAAAACAGCTTCTAAACGGCTTCGTGTGCGATTCTTTTATACTCCTCTCCTTCAGCGACCATGATTCTAGACCCTGGCCGAGGTTACAGCCGCCCGGCGTTCAGCCAGGGACGATTCCAGCCCCCACTTGCAAGCACACTCCCTGGCGGCCGGTGCGAGCGGTCGCCAAGAGGCGCCAATACGGTCGTTCTCCTTGCGTCAGCTTGCCTGGCGCAGGATCAGCATCTACCCGCTGGAAGAAAATGTCTTGCGCGTGTCGGTTGCGCTTTGTTGAGTCGCAGCAGATGCCGGGATTGAGCCCTAGTATCGTGGCCCGCGGGCGGGACGTTCGTTTCTCGGACGTGCTTGATTGACCTTGATGCTGCGTCCCTTAACTGAACTGCCATTAAGGGCTTTTATGGCTTCCTCTGCGTCCGATTGTCTGGGCATTTCCACGAACCCAAAACCCTTCGATTCACCCGAATACTTGTCGGTGATGATATTCGCACTGGACACTTCACCGTATTCCGCGAACATGTTTGTGAGTTCGTCTTCTGTCACGGTATAGGGCAGATTCCCTACGTATATGTTCATCTATCGCTCTCTAAAAGTAACTTGTGTATTGCTCGAACACGCACCACCGCTTAACCAATACACTCATTAAACGGCGGTGATCAGCCAATTCATGGCAGATTTCGTACGCTACGCGCTGGCTCGAAAACGCTGTTTCAGACATGTTACCGGCGCTGGAGTCGCGCGGCACCTGGCGGCGCCAAAATCGTTTGGAACGATTTTGAAAGCGGCAGCTAGCCTCGAAGCGGCGAGCCGCAAAGAGGGGGCGAGTAACAACCGGCCTGGACAAGGGAGCACAAGGATTCTGACCCACCTTGCAACGCCGCCCAGGCAAGCGCAGCACTTTTTAAGGCGGTTGCCAAGGCATCGCACGGCCTTCAACCTGGACCGTTTGGTGACTCGGTTAGCACGCTGACCACAACCATAGCGTCGGACATCGATAGGTCGCGGACACGAGTCACGCGTCTCTTGATGTATGAACTCGGAGCGAGGGCGTATAACCATCTTGGGGCAGTGCTTCACGGGCGTAGGGGAGATGCAGGTGGCTGATGCGGCGGTCCGTCACGGCAAAAATCTGCCGCACGTCTCGGTGACAACGAATCCTTCTAATCCGTCTCCCGAGATGCGCGGGTCATAGACAATGTTAGTATCTTTGGCATCAGTGTCTTCGTCGCATGCATGAGCTGGAGTCTCGTCGGGGCTCGTTGGCCGCTGGAGAAGCCACCATCCTTCACCATACAACCGCCTCGAACGCGAGACGTCGAGGAGGATTCTGAGAGCCACCACGGGCCGCCCCCAGCCTGAAAGCACAGGAAAGGCGGACAGGTCAATCCTAAGGTACTCACGTGAATACGCCTATTCTTTGATCATCCGGGCCTCGGTCTAAAGACAGCGGGCCACCTGGCTCTCCAGGCAGTCGCAGAAAAGTGCACCCTCGCTACGCACGGCGTATGCCAAACCCAGCCTCTATCGGGATTGGCCGATACGTCGGTTGATGCGCGTTCCCTCGCCTATCGGTGTCAGCGTAGAAGTTGGGATAATACTCCGAAACTCATCGCGGATGCCAACAGCTTAAATGATCCCAACGGGGTTTGCTGGGGTTTCTGAACTGCTTCTCAAACGATCAAACTGGTGTTCGCCTCTCGAGCCACAGCCAGATAACTGGCCGCCCCTGCCCATTCTTCCACTTCGGAAATGAATTCATCTCGATGCCATCCAAACAGGTCTACGGTCATCTGGCAGCCGATGAGCCTGACCCCTGCTTCGATGCAGATGCCTCTCAGCTCTTCAATCGGCGCCACCCCTTTTTGTGCCAGGGTCTTTTTCATCATTGCGGTTGCCAGGAACTCGAAGCCGGGCACACCGGCCATAATCAGGTTGGGTATCTTCCATTCCACATCGCGCAACCAGGGTGGTCCAAAGGGCATACGCATTGGCATTGCAGGATTACCCAAGGGACTGATCTGCAAAGTAAGCTTCTTTTTGAGCAGGGCAAGACCATAAAAAGTGAAGAACATGGTCACTTGCCAGCCCAGTGCCGTGGCCGTCGACGCGATGATAAAGGGGGGATAGGCCCAGTCCAACGTCCCTTTGGTGACCATGATAGACAAAGAAGGGACTTTTCCCGACTTGAGTCGCTCCATCTGTGCAGTTAAACGCTCATCGAAGCGTTTATCGAACCAATCGTTGAGGGATTGGCTATGATGCGCGAGGATCTCATTCCAAAGGTTATCGGTATGGGTCACCATGATGACGTTATCCTCTCCGGCATGTAGGCCGTGAACAAGCCGTGCAACAGCTTCTTAGCTTACCGTGGGAACCCGCGCGTTGCATCAGGTTATGCAGTGACTTGGCCTGGGGCTGGCGTTGGCGGAATCCGGGAGTTCGGTCAAGCACAAGCCTCGCGTTGCTTGTCCAGGGTCAATGTGTTCTGCTGGTAACCCGTTACGTCCAGACGCATACGCCCGTCATTCCGGTTAGGAAGCCGGAATCCAATCGCCAAGGACGGCCATGGTGGAGACATCAATACGTTGACAGATCTTGACGGCTCTCTATCGCGGGCATGATGGCCGACATGACGGTGAGAACAAACGCACCGTGGGCTCGTCATGGCGGTCTGGCTTAACATGGAATTGATCTGAGTCATTACCCTTCTTTGTTCAGGGGACTACAGTAGCGGTTGCGGATATGCGTGGGTGGCGAGGTGACCAGGCCACTAGCAGTGCGTGCTTGCACGCCGAACCGGTGCGAGAGGTTTGACATCTCGGGTGCAGCAGAGGGGTTAATCATGCAGAGGTTGAGCCGACGGCGTTGGTCATCCTTTCGGCAGATGGATGACCTTTGCCCTTGGGGCAGCCGACCCCTAGGGGCAAGGGAGCCTTGAAGACGTCCCTGTCGGCTTGGGTCCGGCATCCTTGCCGCACACACCCTTGCCCCAAGGGGTTCGGCTGCCGAAGGCTTGGGCGCTAACGGTGTGCCCAGAGCAACTCTGACGAAACAATGACCATGGCCGAGCCGACGTTCGCTGATTCGCTGCGCTCCATGGGCATCAGCCGGCGCGGGTTCTTGAAATGGTGCGCCACCCTGACTGCCTTGATGGCGTTGCCACCGAGTGCGATGCCGGCGGTTGCTGCGGCCCTCGAAAGGGCGAGGCGTCCATCGGTTATCTGGCTCTCGTTCCAGGAGTGCACGGGCTGTACGGAATCCTTGACGCGCTCTGCGGCTCCGACCATCGAGGGCCTCATGTTTAACGTCATTTCCCTCGATTATCACCACACCTTGCAGGCGGCTTCCGGCGAAGAGGCGGAAGCGGCTCGTCGCCAAGCGATGCAGGAGAATTGGGGCAAGTACCTGTGCGTGGTGGACGGTTCCATTCCGCTTGGAAATCCAGGCTATTCGACCATCGCCGGGGTGGCGAACGCCGATATGTTGCGTGAGACGGCTGAGGGTGCGGCGGCCGTGGTGGCGGTCGGGAGTTGTGCAGCCTTCGGGGGCTTACCCCATGCCGAGCCCAATCCGACGGGCGCGGTGGGCGTTTCCAAGCTGGTGACCGACAAGCCGATCATCAACGTTTCGGGTTGTCCTCCCATTCCCGTGGTGATCAGTGGCGTGCTCGCTCACTTTCTCACCTTTGGTGTGGTTCCTGAACTGGATGCGCTCCGGCGCCCACGGATGTTTTACGGACAGAGCATTCATGATCGGTGTTATCGGCGCCCCTTCTACGATAAGGGATTATTCGCGGAGAGCTTCGATGATGAGGGAGCGAGGCGGGGGTGGTGCCTATATAAGCTTGGCTGTAAGGGTCCCATGACCTACAACGCCTGCGCCATCACCAAATGGAACCAAGGCACGAGTTTTCCCATCGAGGCGGGTCATGGCTGTATTGGCTGCTCCGAACCTTATTTCTGGGATGCGGGGGGCTTGTATCAGCCGCTCGCATTACCGACCGGTGAGGTGACTAAGACCGCCGCTTATGCGGCAGCGGCAGGGGCTGCCGCGGGTTTGGCTGCGGGTGCGCTCTACCGGGGCCGCAAGCGTGCCAGGCAGGCGGCTCATGAGCCCGTCACTGTCGATGATCTGGAGAAGCCCGAGCGACCATGAATAGCGTTGAGTTTCTGCACTGGGTGCGTGGGCCGGCGTTTGACGCCGCCGTCGCTATCTTTGTGGTGGGGGTCATTTATCGTCTGTTGACCATCATGCTGCTGGGCAGCAAGACCGATCTCGCTGAGCCACGGGGGGGGCGGTGGGGACCAGGGTTGCGCGTCGTGGTGTCGCGCTCACTGCCCGATCGGGGAACTTTTCGACGTGAGCCGACGACGGTAATCGCTGGCTACGTCTTCCATATAGGATTTTTCACTACACTGTTCTTTTTTGCCCCCCATACTGAGCTTTTTCACAGTTGGTTCGGTCTGCGTTGGCCGGCCTTGTCAACGCCGTTGCTCGACGCCTGTGCCGTCATCACCCTAGGGGCTCTGGTTTTCCTCTTGGTGTATCGGCTTGCGAACCCGGTGCGCCGGTTCTTGAGTGGCTTTGAGGACTATCTCGTCTGGACGGTGACTGTACTTCCAATGCTGACCGGGTACCTGGCATATCATCGTCTGTTACTTCCCTATCAGGGGTTGCTAGCGTTGCACATTTTGGCCGTCGAGCTGCTCCTGATCGTATTTCCCTTCACGCACTTGATGCATACCTTCACCTTGTTTGTGGCCCGCTGGTACAACGGCGCTGCGAGTGGGCGGCGGGGGGTTGCCTCATGAGCGCTCGAGTGCTAACGCAGCCGAATCCGGGCGGAAGCGCCGTTGCCCGACGTGGAGCCAGCTTGGAGCGCGGTCTGCATGCTTTCTTGGAGGAAATCGACACGCCGATTGCCAGTTTTTTTTCCAGTTGCGTGCGTTGCGGGCTGTGTGCCCATGCCTGTTTGTTCTACACCGAGACCGGCGATCCCCGCTACACGCCCATTTACAAACTCGAGCCGCTGCGGCGAATGTGGCGCCAGGAGTACACGTTTTGGGGAAGGCTTGCTAAGCGCGTCGGTCTTGCCAGGCCTGTGACCGATGATGAGCTTGCGGCGTGGTCGGAGCTGGTCTATGACAGCTGTACTCTATGTGGCCGCTGCTCTCGGGTCTGCCCCGTGGGAAACGATATCGTGTACATGGTTCGGCGCATGCGCGAGGGTATGGCAGCGGCCGGACACGCACCGGTGGGCCTGATTCGCGCCACTCGCAATGCCATCACTAGCGGCAGCCCCATGGGGGTCAAACTGGTAACCCTAAAGGCGCAGATTCGCCACGTTGAGCAGGAAACGGGAGTCAAAATTCCTCTCGATCAGGCGGGCGTGGAGTATCTGGTGATCCTGTCTTCCATGGAGGTTGTCAATTATCCGGAGTATCTTGCAGCGCTAGCCCGTATTTTTGTTCAGGCGGGCGTGAGCTGGACCATCGCCAGCGAAGCTTTCGAGGCCACTAACGCTGGGATCCAGATCGGTCAATCGGATCTGGCGGCAGAGCTGGTTTCCCGCATCGTCAAAGCGGCTGAAGCGCTCAAGATTAAGACGGTCATCAGTCCGGAGTGCGGCCACGCCTATTTTGCGTTGCGCTGGGAAGGCCCGAATCTTATCAAGCGACCCTATCCTTTTCGGGTCAAACATATCCTTGAAGTGCTGGAAGAGCTGCGCGCCGTCGGCCGGTTTCGTACCGAGGGGACAGAAGATGCGCGTTTGACCTTCCACGATCCTTGTCAGCTGGTTCGCCAAGGTGGGGTGGTGGATGAGCCGAGGAGGCTGCTGAAGCTGGTGGCGACGAATTTTGTCGAAATGAGCGAAGCCGGCGTGATGAACTGGTGCTGTGGCGGCGGTGGCGGGGTGAGTGCGATCGAACGGGCCGAAGCACTGCGACTGCGGGTCTTTAGGCGTAAGAAGACACAGCTAGATGAGCTTGGAGTCGATATGCTTGTGACGGCCTGCGCTAACTGCCGCATCGTCGTGGAAGAGGCGATGGATGCCTACAATATGGAACTACCGGTCGTGGGTCTGACAGAGCTGCTTGCAGAGCATCTCATCGAGCCGCCTAAAACCACGGGTGCTACCTCCTGAATGGCTCCCGTTGCCGCCTCTCCTCGTCCTCTATCCACCGGCAGTATTGTTGCCAGGTTCCACCGTGGGGGTGGTTGGCCATCACCTGCTGAATCACGCGATGAGCGCGGATATCCTGCTCGAAGAGCTCGTGCAGCGACCGACCGCGGATGTTTCGCCAGAAGACCAAGAGGATCGCGAACAGGGACAGGTAGAGAAGGGCGCTGGAGTA
>CAZUZO010000065.1:0-18066 GCA_964624765.1 uncultured Thiotrichales bacterium | reverse complement strand
GGTCGGCTGCCCCAAGGGCCAACGCAATCCAACGGCCGAAACGATGACCAACGCCGAAGATTCAACATAGCCTCTGAAATGGCCTGTTTGGGGACGCAGCATGCCGAATACAGTTTTGTACGACGATGGATTACACAGGAATATTCTACTGGAGGATTTCGGCCTCGGTGGGCTTGCGGTGCAGGCAAACCAGCACCTGATCGTCCATGGGTCGGCGGGGATGATCCTCGATCCGGGCGGGCACAAGGTCTATAGCCGTGCGCTTTCGGAGACCCTTTCCATCCTCGGTAGGACGGAGCTACGTTATATCTTTCTTTCGCACCAGGATCCGGATATCGTTGCCGCCGTCAATGGTTGGTTGATGACCACCAATGCGGAGGCCTATGTGTCTGCGCTTTGGATCCGCTTTGTCCCACACTTTGGCATCGACCATTTAGTCGCCCATCGGCTCAAACCCATACCCGATGAGGGGATGATCCTGGATCTCGACGGCGCTCAACTTCCCTTGCTGCCGGCGCATTTTCTTCATAGTGAGGGCAATTTCCAGGTCTATGATCCCATCGCCAAGGTGTTATACAGCGGGGATTTGGGCGCTTCATTGGGGATGGATTACGTTTACGTGTCCGATTTTGATGATCACCTGCAATATATGGAAGGCTTTCATAAGCGCTATATGGCATCGAATAAGGCGATGCGGGCTTGGGCTGATATGGTCCGTCCGCTGGATATTGAGATCATTGCTCCCCAGCATGGGGCAATCTTCAAGGGTCAGGAAATGGTCAAGCGTTTCATCGACTGGTGTGCCGAGTTACGTTGCGGCGTGGACCTGATCACCGAAGGCTTCAAGCTGCCGGTCGGTTTCGTTCGGTGATGAACCAAGATTCAGTTTATCCTAGCAATCGCCAACCCGTGGTCCATCGGCTGGCCGCTCGGGCCACCTGCGGAGTCGCATTCGATCGATGATCTCGCCAGCTAACAGAGTAGGCGACGATCGACCGGTGCGGGTGGTCATTTCTCGAGGAGTTGTCTTGGGGCTCCTGGCGCTAGGCAGCGTCAGCATCATGATGGCGTTTTGGTTGCTGTTGCCCCCTGACTTGCAACGGGCGATAGCGGGGACCTGGGCCAACTTGATACAGGAGAACCTTGGTCTGGCATCGGGGCCAATTGACGAGGCCGGGATGGCCTCGGATTCTGCTACCCTGGTTATCAAACAGCCGGTGAGCCAAGACCCGGAGGCCCCAGGCAATGCCGACCTGGTGGCAACCACCGCCGATGCAGAGGGGATGATGCCACTATCGGTTGCGGCCAAGTCGGCTATTGCCGGACACGGCCAACCGCAGGCTCAAGCCGAATCGCTAGGCCAGCTGGCCACCGTTCCCGCGGCATTGGAGTTCCATTCCATTCAGCCTTGTCCTCCGATTTTTAGCGTCAGCTTCGAGCACGATAGCAGCACTGTACCGGTGGCGGATTGGCCCGAGAAGGTTGTCTATCTGCGCAACTGGCTCGATCGTCATCCGCAGGCGACGGTGGTGATCGAGGGCTATACCGATGCGTCAGGCGCCCCCGAGTACAATCTCCTGCTGAGTTACCGACGGGCGCAAGCCGTCGCCACCGTCCTGGCGAAAGCCGGTTTGCCCGGCGATCGGCTGGTGACCCAGGCGTTTGGTGCCGAGCGGTTTCTGGAAGGTATTGCGGCGTCCTCGGCACAGAACCGGCGGGTTTCTGTACGCACCGAGGGCGCTAATGAATGTCCAACACCTCACTGATGAGGTTCCACCTCTATGCTGCCAGTCGCTGTCGTACTGGGGTTAACCGGCGTGGTTCTGCTGGTTATGGCTGGCTACATTCTTGGGGCAAACCGCTCGATTCAAAGCAGCAAACAGCTTGCGGAAGAGAACCGGCAACAGGTTGAAGACCTGCAACGGGCACGCGCGCAACTGGCCCAGCAACAGGAAGCGAGCGCCGAAAGGATGCGAGCAGGCCTGGAAAAAATGCTGGATACGCTGGTGCGTCACACCGATACGATGCAGAAGCTGTTGGCACCGCTGTCGCGGCACGATACGGAGGTGGCCGGACTTCGTAACGTCGTGCAGCAGATGTTAACGCCCATGGCGCAACGCGAGCGGTTCGCCTCAGAGCTTGCCAATTTTTCCACGGACAGTCATGACCCGACGAGCCTCACACGGCTGCTCGATCAGATCGCGGAGAAGGGTCAGTTTTGGTCCGTGTTGTTGAGTGATCATGACGGTCTTCCATTAGCGGTGAGCCATAACGCCAGAAATGTGAATAAACTGACCGCGGTTTCGTCGTTGATGCTACTGCTGGCCGACCGCATCGGTCGCGATGGTGCCCCGGCACCGCTGTCGATCCTGATTCACGACGAAGCGAATATGACGACCCTGTGCCGCATCTTTCAGGTTAACGGTCAACGGTTGCTCTTGACCGCGGTGTCAACCGGGGCTGACCTTAGCCCGACAGCCCTGGATCCGGCGCTGGCCAAAGTGGGCAGCGTCTTGTCGAGGTCAAGTTGACCACCGATCGACCCTGTGTGCCGCAGAGTGAGAGGTTGTGAAAAAACCGATGCGTATCTGGGTGGATGCGGATGCCTGTCCGATGGTCATCAAGGACATCTTGTTGCGCGCGGCGGGCCGAACGGCGGTCGAGGTGACGCTGGTGGCGAATCAGCCCCTCAGGACTCCTGCGTCCCGTCACATCAAGGTGCTACAGGTGCCGGCTGGATTCGACGAGGCCGACAAACGGATCCTAGAGGAGGTAAAGGACGGCGATCTGGTGATCACTGCGGATATTCCGTTGGCGGCCGAAGTGGTTGCCAAAGGTGGTCTAGCATTGAATCCGAGAGGAGAGCTTTACACCGTGGATAACATCCGGGAGCGCTTGGCGATGCGCAACCTGTCGGAAGAGCTTCGCGCCATCGGTAAAGTCACCACCGGCCCGTCGGCCCTCAGCAAGCGGGACCGGCAAGCCTTTGCGAATCATCTCGACCGGCTGTTGGCCCGATACGCCAAAGGGTGAGAAACCAGCCATGGTGATCATGGCAACAGGAGGCCGTTCTGTGCAACCGACGTTGATCGATTTCATTCGCCATGGGGAACCGGTGGGCGGACGCCGTTTTCGCGGTTCTGGAGTTGACGATCCGTTGTGTGAGAGAGGCTGGCGGCAGATGTGGCAGGCGATCGGCGAATACTCGCCGTGGGACCGAATTATCAGTTCCCCTCTGCGCCGCTGCCGTGCCTTTGCTCAGGCGTTGGCAGAGCGGAACGGGATACCGCTAGCGGTACAGGAGTGCTTTCAGGAAGTCGGCATGGGGGATTGGGAGGGCAGGACACCGGAAGAAGTCCAGAGCCAGGATCCCCTGGGCTTCGCACGTTACTACCGGGATGCGGTAGCCGGTCGGCCGGCCGGTTCGGAGGCGCTTGGGCATCTCCTCCAACGGGTCAGCCGTGGTTACCAGCAGCTGGTTGCCAGCCACCCCGGTCAGCACCTTCTCATCGTTGCGCACGCCGGCGTCATGCGCGCCATGCTCGGCCATGTGCTGAAATCCGAACCCAATGCTTGGTACCGTGCCCAGGTGGACTATGCGGGTTGTAGTCGCTTTGGTCACGATGCCTACAGCAGCTATTTGTTGTTCCACAACCGCGTGACCCTCATCTAGGTCGAGCAGGATAGCCGTCCCTGGCGACTGGATCCCGGCTTCCGAGCCGGAATGACGGGCATATTCAGCCGGACTCGATCGGTCAGCCAGTCGATGGGTTAGCCAGCAGAACCCAGTGACCGTGATGGTGAGCGAGGGCAAACCAGTCTTGGAAAACCGACCAGGGGAAGCCTAAACAAGGGGTCGCCTCCCCCTCGGGCGCCGATTCCGTGCTCAAGGGCATAACCTGACGAAACGCTGACGATGACTTCTCCTCACTCCAGGGCGCACCGCTGATCGGCCGGTCCCTTGCTGGGTGCACGGTCACGCGTGAGTTCGCGTTTCCCCTTCGTCATCGGGCATCTTGCCCCTAAAGAATGTTTTTTCGCGGCCGATAGGCAGGGAACTTCTTGGGGGGCGCCTGATATCTGAGCCGGCGCCGGGTTCATCGGTCAAATCTGGCTCATCGCTGATGACAACGACGCACCCTCTGTTGCGCTATTACGTCGACCAGCAGTGCTCGCGGCAGTGGAGCGCTTTTCTCCTTTCCTTGGCTCAGGAGCTCCAATCCCTTGTCGATGAGGGCGAGCTGCGACCGCTCATGCGTCAGGTCGGCAGGCGCATGGCCAGCCAAATGCCCCTGCCTGCGGCGGATATGCTGGAGGATCTGCAGGCGGCCATGAATCAGCTCTGGGATCGCTTAGGCTGGGGTTGGGTATCGCTGCAGGAGAGGGCTTCACTGATTGTCATCGAACACTGCGCTGCACCTTTGCAGTCGGCTTTTGGCTCGGCCAGTCTGGCTTGGAGCCCCGGTTTGCTCGAAGGGATCTATGAGCAGTGGTTTCGGATGGCCGGTGCCGGTGAAGGTGCTACCGTTTGCCAAAGCTCGGAGGTTCCTGATGAACCGTTGATGCTTGCGTTCCACCTCACAGCGAGTCCCCCTTGCAGAACCTGTTAGGACTGTTGATCGAAGGATAGATAAGCCGTGGACTCCGATATCAAGAATCTCTATGCAAGCTTCGATGGCGCGGTAGAAACCTACCGCGAGATCTACCGTGAAGAGCAAAGTCTAGCGACAGCGCGGCGATGGCGCCTGCTGGGCAGGATGGTCACGGCGGCTGAGCATGCGGCCGAGGCGGAGTCTGCGCCCTTCGTGTTGCGCACGGAAGGGAGGTATCGCGGCGCGCTGGACCCTACCGGCGCGCGAGCGACCGAAGGTGAGCCTTCCAGGCCCATGTCGTCTCCTCGAGAGCAGGGCGTGGCGACGGTCGCTTTTGTCCCGTCGCGTGAAGCCAACGCGCCTCGTTTCTCAGCTGTGGTGGCCAAGGCAACTGCGGTGCCCGCCGCTTCATCGATGCCGACGCAGGAACCGGGTACAGCTTCTCGTATTGAATCGCTATCCACCGAAACACACGGTAGGACGCTCAAGTCTTTGTTTCAGCGCTTGGCACTCTCCACTTCGCAATCGCCAACATCGCGCTGATACGCCCGACGACCGCAAACCGGAAAACGTTTTGTAGGCAGGCCGTTTGGTTTCGAAGGCATTGGTCATCGTTTCGGCAGTTTGATGACCTTGGCTTTTGGGGCCGCCCGTTGACGCTAGGAACGCCCTTAAAACCTCTCGGTCGGCTTGGCTCCGACCGCCTCCGCACACACCCTTGCCGCAAGGGAATCGACTGCCGAAACGATGGCTAACGCAAAGGTTGTAAAGAGCTTGAGGAGAAATCGATGCTCCGCATATCGGTGATGTCCCTAAAAGGAGGCGTCGGCAAGACGACGTTTGCCGCCAATCTGGCGGCGGGTTTGAGCCAGGGAGCGGGGAGAGTTCTCGCCGTCGACCTCGATCCCCAAAACGCCTTGCGGCTGCACTTCGGGGTGGATCCCAATGAGGTGAACGGACTGGGATGGCAAGCGTTGCAGGGGGCGCCCTGGCAGGAAGCGCTGTTACGCAACCAGTATGGCGTTGATCTGCTGCCCTTTGGTGAGCTGGGCATGGCCGATCAGCCGGACGTCTGGAACGCGGCCGGGGGCGCCGAGTGGGTCGAGACGATCTTGAACGATTCTCTGCTCAAGCCCTATGCCTCGGTAGTCATCGATACCCCTCCGGGTCCGACGCCTCTATTGCGCCAGCTGATGGCGATCTCCGACTTGGTATTCGTCGTGCTCTTGCCTGATGCGGCTTCATTTGCTTGCTTGCCGGCGACCAGACGACTGTTCCAGGATAACGAAGGTCAGCCGCTCTCTGCTGGCCATCCCTACTACGTTCTCAATCAGATGGATGCGCGCAAACGATTGAACCGTGACGTGCGGGCTTTGCTAAGCCATGTGCTCGGCGGATCCCTGCTGGATATGCACATCCACAGTGATGCCAACCTCACTGAGGCGCTGGCGCAGCAACAGCCCGTGCTGAGATACGCGCCCATGGCGCAGTCGGCCAGAGATTTCAAGCACCTCGCGCAATGGCTCGGGGAGCAGGCGCTCAGCGAGCGCGCGGTGAGTTAACGATGATGGCTATGCAATCGGAGGCTGGTATGACCTCTCGAGCCGAACGCGCCGACGTATCGTCGGGCTGGGGCAGTCTGGGCTGGCAATGGTTAGCCCTTGGCTTGGCTGTCGCTCTGCTGGTACTCGTGGTGAGCGTGCCGCTGACCCTCACCGCACAGGCTGTTTTCGCTGTTTGCACCTTCGGGCTGGCGCTTTGGTTGAATCGACACCGTGGTCCGTTTGCGACTTTGGTGTTGGTGCTCATTTCGGTGACGGTGTCGTGCCGTTACATCTATTGGCGCCTGACAGAAACCCTCGGTTTCGAGAGCGTACTCGGGGCCGTGGTCGGTATGCTATTGATGGCCGCCGAGCTGTATGCCTTCGCCGTGCTCCTGCTGGGTTTTTTCCAAACCATTCGTCCGCTGGAGCGTAAGCCGGTGGCGTTGCCTCGGGATCCCGCCCTCTGGCCGACGATCGATGTCTATATCCCGACCTACAATGAGCCCCTCAAAGTGGTGCGTACGACCATCCTGGCCGCCTTGAGTCTCGATTGGCCGCAGGACAAACTCAATGTCTATGTCCTGGATGACGGGCGGCGCAAGGAATTTCGCGATTATGCCGAGTCCGTCGGCGCCCACTACCTGATCCGTCCCGACAATGCCCACGCGAAAGCCGGTAACATCAATCATGCCTTACAGCAAACCGATGGGGAGTTGATCGCGATATTCGACTGCGACCATATCCCCACGCGTTCCTTTCTGCAGACCACAGTGGGTTGGTTTCTGCGCGAGCAGCGTCTCGGTATGTTGCAGACGCCCCATCACTTCTTTACCCCCGATCCGTTCGAACGCAATTTGCGCACCTTCCGCAGGATCCCCAATGAGGGGGAGCTGTTTTACGGGCTGATTCAGGATGGCAACGACCTGTGGGATGCGACCTTTTTCTGTGGCTCCTGTGCGGTGCTGCGGCGCAGCGCGTTACTCGAGGTGGGTGGGGTTGCGGTGGAAACGGTGACCGAGGATGCCCATACCGCGCTGAAGATGCATCGCCGCGGCTACAGTACCGCCTACCTGAAGTTGCCGCAAGCTGCGGGGCTCGCGACCGAGAGTTTCTCCGCCCACATCGGCCAGCGAATCCGTTGGGCGCGCGGGTTAGCGCAGATGTTTCGCATCGACAACCCGTTCTTGGGCAAGGGGTTAAAGCTCGCCCAGCGCCTCTGCTACGCCAACGCGACCCTGCATTATTTCTATGCCCTTCCGCGCCTCATCTTTCTCACGGCACCGCTGAGCTTCTTGTTTTTCGAAGCCCACGTGATCCAAGCCCAAGCCTTCATGATCGCGGCGTTGGCACTTCCTCACATCGTCCATGCGCATCTGACCAACAATCGCATCCAGGGCAAGTACCGCCACTCGCTGTGGTCGGAGGTGTATGAGTCGACGCTGGCGTACTACATTCTCGGCCCCACCTTGTTGGCACTCATCGATCCAAGACTCGGCAAGTTCAATGTGACGGCCAAGGGCGGGATCATTCCCAAGGATTATTTTGACCTCAGGATCGCGGGACCTCATCTGGTCCTGTTGCTGCTCAATCTGGTCGGACTCGGCTTCGGCGTCGTCAGGTTGTTGTGGTGGAATGCCGACGAACTCGATACCGTCGTGCTCAATATCGTCTGGACGCTTTATAACGTCATTATCCTCGGTGCGACGTTGGCCGTGGCCTGGGAAACCCGTCAAAGGAGAGCCCATCACCGCTTGGGTGCCCAGCTCTCCGCTGCGGTCGGGTTTCCTGACGGGCGAGTCATGAGTGCCAATTTGGTTGACATCTCCGAGGGTGGCGGCGGGGTGCGTCTGGAGACCGGGGAAAGCGTCGATCCGGACGAAGAGCTGACGCTGTACCTGGCGACGGTTGCTCGCGAGGAAGGCTTCCCCACTCGGGTGGTCGCCTGCGACGGCGGTTTACTGCGTCTGCGCTTCGAGGATTTGGCGACCGAACAGCAACGCTCGCTAATCTTTTTCCTTTATGCCCGGGCGGACGCGTGGATCAATTGGGAACAACAGCACACGACCAACCGATCCATGTCAACGTTCCAGGAGATCTCCCGCCATGGTCTACGAGGCCTGTGGATGTCTTTATCCATGGGGACGTTTTTAAGGGCAGCTCAATTTGGCGCGAGGGGACTTTGGCGACTTACTCGCGAAGCGGCGCGGGGGTTGCTAGCGCTGCTGCTGATCGGCCTTTCTATCGCACTCATCGTCTTTGGCCGTAGTGCGTTGGCCGCCGCCGAGCTGGCGGACACAGACGCTAAGCGCTTGACCTTCAGCCAACTCGGTGCCGAGGAGGCCTTGCGCTTGGAGAACGTAGGCAGCGCGGTGTCGGTGCCATTTTCTATTCGTGCCGATGAGGTGGTGTACGGTGCTCGGCTGCGTCTCGGCTATCGCTATCGCACGACGCTTTTTCCCGAGCAGAGCGTGCTCAGCGTGCGCATCAACGACGAGGTGGTGACGGATTTGTCGATAGCGGCCGATGGAGCCGGCGGCGAGAACAAGGAAATTGTCGTGGATCCCCGGTTGCTGAAGGATTTCAACCACATCACCCTGCACTGGGGTGTAGTGGGCAAAGACTGCCCCGATCCCTTAAACCCTCCTCCAGAGGTGCTGGTGAGCCACGACAGTTCGATTGAGCTTTGGACCCACCATCTGCCTTTGAAAGAGGATTTGGCACTGCTGCCATTACCGTTCTTCGATGATCGCGATCCGGGAACGTTGGTTCTGCCTGTGGTTTTGGCGGCCCAACCCACCCGAGCGGCCCTGCCGGCAGCCGTGACCGTCAGCTCCTGGTTCGGCAGTCTTGCGAGCTACCGCGGTGCTCGGTTCCCCGTGACCTTCGGCGCTTTACCGCGGGGCAATGGGATCGTCCTCGCCACCCCGGAAACCTTGCCAGCCGGACTCGTTGTGCCCGCCATCGAGGGAGCGACCATCGCTATCCAGGCGCATCCCCACGATCCGGGCGCTAGATTGTTGCTGTTGCTGGGGCGGAACGCGGCCGATCTACTGCTGGCGGCCCAAGCGTTGGTGCACCAGTCCGATGAGCTGTCCGGGACACATTACCGGGTCGGCAAGTCGCTGCAGCTCGTGCCGCGCACGCCTTACGACGCGCCGCGGTGGCTTGCGAGTGACCGAGCGGTGCGGTTACAAGAACTCGCCCCCGCCGACGCCTTCGAGGCCGGTGCCGGTGCGCGGAACGTCGTGCGCATCGATTTCCGGGCAGCACCGGATCTGTTCAGCTGGCGCGACCAAGGGGCTCCCTTGCGATTGCAATATCGGCTTCAATCCCCACCGAACGATAACGCGGGCGTGCTCAATATCACTTTCAACAAAGAGTTTATCTCAGCCGTGCCCCTAGGCACCGTGAGCTGGTACGAGCGCCTGAGAGGTATCTTGGGGTATGAGCCGAAGGAGGGATCAAGCCATCAGGTCAAGATCCCGCCGACATTGATCGGGCAGCACAATCGGCTGCAACTGCATTTTGATGCTCAGGGCGCACGGCACGGCTGCGATCCGGAAGGACCGGCTGCGAGCAGCTTGCATGCCGTCATCGGCAGGGATTCCACTATCGATGTTTCCCATTTCTTTCACTTTACCTCGCTACCGAATCTCGCCTTCTTCGCTAACTCGGGGTTCCCTTTCACGCGCCTGGCTGATCTCCGGGAGACAGCCGTGGTGCTGCCCAGCGCGCTCGATGTGGACGTCGCGGAAGTCCTGCTGACCGTGATGGGGCGGTTAGGGGCCTTCACGGGGTATCCAGCGCATGGGGTTTCTCTCATCGACGCCGAGCAGATCGCCCATCACAAAGATAAAGACTTCCTCGTTCTTGGGAGCATTCACAACCAGCCGCTGATCGCCCGCTGGGAAAGAAAGGCACCGCTGGTCGTCAATCAGGGTCTTTTTTCGCTGACCGCGCCGTCGGCGGGACAATTCGTTCGAACGGTTTGGGATGGCGGATCGCTTTTCGCCGAGCGTGAAGCGGTGAACGAGACGCTGCAGGAGAGCAAGGAGATGGCGGCTTTGCTGGGGTATGAGTCGCCCCTGGCGAGGGGGCGCAGCGTGGTCGCGCTCACGGCGAATACCTCCGCGGGGCTCAGGAAGCTCACCCGCGCTATGTTAGATCCCCAACACGTCAGTGAGATCCAAGGCGATGTGACGCTGATCGCGCGTACACGCCCAACCGGTTTCCAAGTGGGGCCTCGCTACCACGTGGGTCGATTGCCCTGGTGGACGCACGTGCGCTGGTGGGTTTCCCAGCATCCTTGGATGCTCTTGGTGTTGCTCTTTATGGGTGCCGTGTCGTTGGCCAGTCTGGCTCATCGAGCCCTCAAGGCTAGGGCGGCGGCCCGTTTGTAGGGATGAAGTTTGCACCGCGCTTCGTGTTGCAGGTCGGGTCACTGCTGTTGGTGGCCTGTTCGGCCTGGGCTGCGGAACAGGTTTCGCAGTGTGCCAAGTGGGATCTCTGGGAAACCTACTCGGATCGGTTTATTCAGCCCGACGGGCGCGTCGTCGAGTTCAGCGCCGACGCGCGGACCACCTCAGAGGGGCAGGCCTATGCGCTGTTTTTCGCGTTGGTGGCGAATGACAGGAGGGCTTTCGAACGCGTCTTGACGTGGACCGAAGACAACCTCGTCCAGGGGCGTCTAGGGGATCGTTTGCCGGCCTGGCTATGGGGGCACGATGGACAGGGGGGATGGCGCGTTCTGGACCCGAACGCGGCCAGCGATGCCGATCTTTGGCTGGCCTATGCGTTGCTGGAGGCGGGCCGACTTTGGACCGAGCCGGAATTTACCGCCCGTGCTCGGGCTTTGATGGAACGCATCGAAGAGTCGGAGGTGGTGTGCCTTCCCGGCCTCGGACCGATGCTTTTGCCGGGCCCCTATGGTTTTCGTCTGGATGAGACAACTTGGCGGTTCAATCCGAGTTACCTGCCACTGCAACTGTTGCGGGCCTTGGCGGAAGAAGATCCGGCGGGTCCCTGGGAGCGACTGGCCGAGAACACCCTCACGATGCTCCAGGCCATTGCTCCTAAGGGGCTGGTTGCGGACTGGGTGGCCTATGAGGAGCCAACCGGTTTCATTTCCGACCCGATCCAGGGGCCGGTGGGCAGCTTTGATGCCATTCGCGTATATCTGTGGGCTGGCATGCTGGATAAGTCGGATCGGCTGGCCGGCGCGTTATTGAAGGCGATTGCCGGTATGCATCAACTTGTCGACAGACTCGGTGCGCCGCCGATGTATGTCGATTCGCTGACCGGTATCCCGCGCGAGGCGGGACCGGAGGGGTTCAGTGCCGCGCTGCTGCCTTATCTGGAAGCCCGTGGCGACCGGCGGCAACTGGCCGTTCAACGTCAACGTGTCTTGGAGGCAAAATTCTCTGGTTTAGTGGGGGCGTTGCCTCTCTACTATGACCAGAATCTCGCGCTGTTTGGCGAGGGTGCGTTCGAAGGAAGGATTCGTTTCGCTCGTAATGGACAACTCATTCCCCGGTGGATAGGACTATGTCAAGGATCGTTACCGCAGGATTCCTCTTGATCGCCGTCACGTGGGCAGTCGATGCGCAACCCGAGATCGATGATCCCGCCGTTCGCCAATTAGTTGAGCAAGGACGGTATTGGCAGTCTCGCAGTCGCTGGGAGGAGGCTGCACAAACCTGGCACAAGTTGTTGCTCAGCCATCCCCAGCATGCGGACGGGTTAGCGGGCCTGGCCTTCTACGAGGTGCAAGCGGGTCGGGTCGACGCCGCACGGACCTATCTGGATGCGTTGCGCAAGGTGCATCCCTCGCACTCCAGCATCGATCAGCTCACGAAGGCGGTTGCGTCCGGTGGCGGGGCGCAGCGCAGTGCGCTGGACCAGGCACGCGAGCTGGCGAGCCAGGGACAATATACGGCGGCGCTGGAACAGTACACTCTTAGCTTTGGCGGGCTACGCCCCGAGGGAGAGCTTGCTCTGGAGTACTACCAGACCTTGGGTGCGACTGATGAAGGCTGGGAGGCGGCCCGCCGCGGACTGACCGACCTCTCGGCTGCCCACCCGGATGAGACGCGTTATGCCCTCGCGCTAGCGCAGCATTTGACCTATCGAGAGACTCATCGGCGGGAAGGTATCGTACGCCTACAGAAGCTGGCGCAGGACCCCGAGCGGGCGACGCCGTCGCGGCAGGCCTGGCGTGAGGCACTCTTATGGCTCAAGTTTCAGCGCGGCGATGAGGCATTGTTTGAGGCTTATCTGCAAGCCTACGGAAAGGATGACGCCCTACAGGCACGGTTAGCCGAGCTTCGAAAAACGCGCATGCCGGAACAGGATCGAGCCCTCAAACAAGGGTTCGAGGCCCTTGAGAGGCAAGACGTCAGACGGGCGAAGCAGTCCTTCGAGCAGCTGCTCAAGGTGCAAGCCGAGGACGCCACGGCACTCGCCGGGCTGGGGATCGCTCACTTTCGTGAAGGCGATTATCACAAGGCCAGCGACTATCTCGGCAGGGCACTCAAGGTGGCTCCTGAAAAGCGCAATCAGTGGGGCAAAATGTATCATGAGGCGCGTGCCTGGGCGTCGGTGAAAGATGCTGAGCAGGCCCGCGGAGCAGGGGATTGGGGGCATGCAGAGCAGCTTTTGCGCCGGGCTGTGCAGGTCTCTTCCGGGGAACCCAGCATTCGCGTGAGCTTGGCGGACGTGTTGGCAGAACAGGGCCGGTATCGGGACGCGGAGAGTGAATATCGGGGTGTTCTAAAGCAACAGCCCGACCATGCCAATGCCTTGCAAGGGCTGATAAAGACCTTGAGCCAGCAGGAGAGAACCACCGAGGCCGTGGCGCTCATCGAGGGGCTCTCGGAAGCGCAAAAACGGTCGATGGCCGAAACGGGGATACAGCTTCGAGCGACCCACTATCGGGCTAAGGCGGCATCGCTGGCTCAGCGTGGGGACGATGCCGGTGCGCAACGCGCCCTCGAGCAGGCGTTGGTGCTCGACCCTCAAGACGCCTGGGTGCGACTCGATTTGGCCAGGCTGTACCGGCACCAAGGTGCTGATGAGAAGGCCCAGAGCCTGATGCAGGGGTTGCTCCTCACAGAACCCGACAATCCGGAAGGACTCTATGCCAGCGCTTTGTTCAGTGCGGAGTCCGGAAATCCCAGCGAAGCGTTGCGCCAGCTGAGCACGATTCCCACCAAGAGCCAAACGGCGGCGATGATGGCTCTCGCTCAGCGTCTAAGGGTTAGCGCGACCATCGAGAAAGCGTTGGCGCTTGCGCGGCGCGGCCAGGCAGCCGCGGCGCGGGACATGTTGGCCGAGCTAGAGCGCGCCGCCGGGGTAAACCCCGAGGTGGTGGGTCCAGTCGCCCAGGCCTGGGTGGAGGTCGGGGACAGCGCTCGCGGCTTGGCACTTTTACGCCAGGCGATGAGCGGCGATGGGGCCAAGCCATCGCTGCGTACTCAGTATGCGGGGGTCTTGCTCCAGGTTGGATTGGATGCCGAGCTGGTTCCTCTGCTGCGTGAGCTCGAAAACGATCCGCAGCTCAGTTATCCGGAGAGGAAAGCCGTGGAAGAACTGTCCTTCGGATACGCGGTTCGACAGGCTGACCGCGCTCGCGAGAAGGGTGACTTGGCGGGTGCCTACGAACGACTGGCACCTTACCTTCGCCAGAACCCTCCGCATCCCAAGGCGCTGATCATGCTCGGTCACCTCTACCGCGAAGCCGGTGAGCCGAGAAAGGCTTTGGACCTTTATCTCGAAATTTTGGCGCAACAGCCCAAAGAAATGGATGCGCGGCGCGCGGCGTTCGCAGCGGCGATCGAGCTAGGCGAGCTCAGACAAGCCGAGTCCTTGGTCACAGCCGGACTCAAATACTTCCCCGATAGCCCACAAGCCAATGCCTTGGCGGGTCAGTTAGCGCGCATTCGAGGGCGAGACGGAGAAGCCATCCAGTACTTCGAACGAGCCCTGGAACTCCTGGGATCGTCTCACCACGCGCCCCTCCCTGAGATGTGGTCTAGGTCCAGCACCGATGGCAATCCGTTTGCCAGCATTGCGACCGGTCCCAGCACTAAGATGGGCGTTACCGATGGGCCAGCTGCGCCGCCCGGGCGGCGCAGTGCACACGCCCTCTCGCGAGCAGACCTGAAGGCCTTTGAAGTGGGGCAAGACGGACGGGCCGGGACGCCGGAGAGCAGCAGTACTGCTGGCCCTAGGACTACACCTTCGGCCAATCTGTTGACGGCGAACAAGAGTTATTATAACCCGTTCGGGCAACCGGCCGGGGAGACACAGCATCGCACTTCTAGCGTGGGCGCCCAGGCGCAGATGCGTACCGATGAGATCCGGGAGTCTCATCAGCTGCTTCACGATCAGTTGTTGTCCGAGCTGAATGCGATGCGCGCGGCTCGCGGAGCCCAAGCGGCGACCGGCCTCAGTATCCGTGCACGAGACGGAGAGGAAGGGTTGGGTGAGCTCCACGATCTTCAGATCCCCCTAGAAGCGGAGATGTCACCCCAGGGTGATTGGGGTCGGCTGAGTTTGCGTGTCGTCCCGGTAAGCCTCCGGGCAGGCGATCTGAACCCGGGCGATGTAGATAAGATACAGCGTTTTGGAACCAATGCGTTGGCCGTAGATCAGTCCGGATCAGGTCGAATTGCGCAAGAGGATCAAGGGGTTGGGATAGCCGCTCAGTGGCAGTATCGGGACTGGAGCGTCGATTTGGGAAGCAGCGGACTCGGATTCGCAGTGGAAAACGTGATCGGCGGACTGCGTTGGCAACCGAGCCTGGGGCGTTTTCGTTTCGGCTTGGCTGCCTCACGCCGATCGGTGACCGATAGCCTGCTCTCCTATGCGGGCACTGAGGATAACGTCAGTGGCGTGACCTGGGGGGGTGTGGTGAGCACCGGCGGGCGATTCGATATGGCTTACGATGAAGGGCAGTACGGTCTTTACGGCAGTGCGGCGTATGCCTCCCTGGATGGGGAACGGGTGGCCTCTAACACGAAACTCCGCTTGGGAGGCGGATTGTTCTGGCGCGCGTATGAGGATGCGGACCAACGGGTGACCGCCGGCGTCGATATCACGTATTTCGGTTACGATGAAAACCTGAGCCACTTCACCTTGGGACAAGGTGGCTATTTCAGCCCGCAACACTACACGAGCTTCGGGGTCCCGGTGACCTGGTCCGGGCGCCATGGCAGAGTGGCCTTTGGCTTGACAGGTTATTTGGGCCTGCAGACCTTCCAAGAGGACGACAGCCCGGTTTTTCCCAATGACCGTGAGCTGCAAGACCGCCTCGAGGCCCTCGCGCAATCGACACCGGGTGTGAGGACCTTCTTTCCCGGTCAAAGCAAGACTGGGATTAGCTACAACTTCTCCGCCGACCTGTCGTTTCAGATCCAACCGAAGCTCGCCGTTGGCGGTGTGGTGAGCTTCGATAACGCACGCGATTTCAATGAGCAAGGGGGGATGGTTTACGTGCGTTACTTTTTCCAACCTCAACCCCTGCCGGTGGCGTTCCCCCCTCGTTCGGTCAGGCCGCGCTATGGCGAGACGCCCTGAGAAGGCGTCGGGTGTTGGCGGACGCACAGCTCAATAGGTGTTGCCCAGGGCGGCGGAGGCGATCACGCCCCAAGATGGCGACTCGTCGCTGCGCTCCGTCCGCCTGGCTCTCGGGCCGCTCGCGACGGTTTTTTCACAACCTCTCAGCCCGTTAGAACAGAGCAACATTATTGTCGGAACACTCCCCTCCGTCATTCCGGCCTACGCCGGAATGACGAGGCCTTCGCTGACCGCTACCTTTGGCCGCTTTTCCCACTTGATAGCGGTGGAATTCGGCCGTGGTTGTCTCCAGTTGTAACTCCTAGAGCGGGCTCATTGGAGGGTATTGGAGCTGGCGGGACGGGTAACTGGTGGAGCCGAGGGGGATCGAACCCCTGACCTTCGCATTGCGAACGCGACGCTCTCCCAGCTGAGCTACGGCCCCAATTGTTGGATAGCGGTTAAGGCTTTCCGAGCAACGTCAGTTTAGCGGGTGGAAAGACTTGACGTCTAGCCCCCCGGTAGGACCAGAGCATATAATTTTGAAACGTGTTCTCACCGTCATGTGGGCGGCATGCCCGCCATGGAGAGTCGTCGCGATCAGGACGAGCCCACTCTCATCTTTCGGTAGCGGGATCCGTTCGCAACGCATGACCGGCGCCCGAGCTTTCGGCCCCCCGAGCGCAAGAGTAATAAAATTGGCGAAACGATACCCGATGCCTGCCCACATCTTGACGAAAGGGTAACGAGGTTGCCATCGGGGTATGCTTCCTTAACTGATCGGGACGACCGAGATGTCGTTGTATGCCATCGTGCGCTCGAGTCGTTGGCTAGCGTCGCTTGAGTGGATAAAGTCTTTGTTGGAAAACGCCTGGGGCCGCGATGTGTCGTCTCTCCATCGTGATCCCGGTGCTCAACGATGCCGCCGTGCTGAAAAGCTATCTTTCCCTTATGCAATCCTTGCGCCGTGCCGGACATGAAATCGTGCTGGTGGATGGTGGGAGTTGCGATGGAACGCAGGATGTCGCGAGGCCCCTCGTTGACACCGTCCTGTCGGCACGACGGGGACGCGCCTATCAAATGAACGCCGGCGCGGCCATTGCGCGCGGCGATGTGCTGGTGTTCGTGCATGCGGACACGCGGTTACCCGATGATGCTGCCCAACAGGTGTGTGCGGCGATGCGCGGCCGCAGTGCGGTCTGGGGCCGGTTCGATGTGCGCCTCAGTGGCCGACGATGGTGGGCGCGGATGATCGAGTGGAGCATGAATTGGCGCTCTCGTGTGACGGGTATCGCAACCGGTGACCAGGCTGTCTTTGTCCGCCGCTGTGCATTTTTACGCCTCGGCGGATTTCCCGAGCTGTTGCTCATGGAAGATATCGCCATGAGCCGTCGTCTAAAACGCATGGCTCGTCCGGTTTGCCTAAAAGCCCGGGTGACGACCTCGAGTCGCCGTTGGGAAACCCACGGGTGGCTGCGTACGGTGTTGCTCATGTGGGGCTTACGGTTAGCCTTTGCCTTGGGTGTCAATGCCACCTCACTGGCGCGAATTTACTACCCAGACCAGCGCGACGCATCGCGCCGCAGATGATCCTGATATTCTCCAGAGCGCCGCGACCCGGCACCGTCAAACGCCGGCTAATCCCCGCTCTCGGCGCCCAAGGGGCGGCTGAACTGCATGAACGCATGACGGAAGTGGCGGTTGAGACGGCCGTGTCGGCGGGCGTTGCTCCGGTGCAGCTGTGGTGTGCGCCCTCGGCGGAACATGCCTCGTTCCAGCGCTTACGAGAAAGATATGCGGTCACGCTTCAGCACCAGGTGGGCGCCGATTTAGGCGCTCGCATGCACCATGCCTTCAGCACCGTGCTGAGGGAGCATGCCTATGCCATCTTGATGGGCAGCGATTGTCCGTTTTTGACCGCAGAGGATCTCTCGACAGCAGCCGAGTGGCTGATGACTGGCTGGGATGCGGTCATCGGGCCGGCGCTGGACGGTGGTTATGTGCTGATCGGGTTAGCACGCCCGGCACCGTATCTGTTTGCCGACATGGCCTGGGGGACCGACGCCGTGCTGGCCGTCACCCGTCAGCGTTTGCGGGGTATGGGCTGGCGTTGGTCGGAATTGGCCGCACGGCCTGATGTGGATCGGCCAGCGGATCTGGACCGGCTTCCTCGCCATTGGTGCAAGGGGCGACTCTAGAAGCTGTTTTAAAAATGTCGCGAGCGCCGGCAGAGCAAGACGCACAGCGGCGAGCCACCGGAGTGTACAAGGGAGTACATGAGGATGGCGAGCTGCTGCGCAACGCAGCTATGACAAGCGCAGCAGTTTTTAAAACAGCTTCTTAGCAACAGGCCGATCTGGACCGCCGACACCGGT
>CAZUZO010000064.1:0-18088 GCA_964624765.1 uncultured Thiotrichales bacterium | reverse complement strand
AGCTGCGTTGCGCAGCGGCTCGCCATCCTCATGTACTCCCTTGTACACTCCGGTGCTTACTCGCCCCATCCGTGGGGCTCGCCCCTTCGGGGCCAGCTTAACGCTGTTCAAAATCGTTCCCGACGATTTTGTCGCCGCTGTGCGCCTTGCTCTGCCAGCGCTCGCGACATTTTTAAAACAGCTTCTAAGGCTTATGCATGCCAGCCCACGCTTGTGTCGCGGGGAGCTCGAATCTGACGATGACGCACTGAAAACGGCAAACTCTATCCGTCATCGCTTGTTCCGCGGGTAGAAGCAGTTAGCACTTGACACGCTCTGGAACGCCAAACCACCTATTCAAGGTGCCATCGGACAGTGCCCGAAGAACAATCGAAATTTCAAATAAGCGAATAGAAAGCCTCAATGTATTTTTCGTCTTGGCTCGCGCGGTGCTCAAGCATACTCACCAAGACTGTACCGGCAAGAGACCTATCCTACTGCACGGAAGCCTTGGGCGCTAACCCGCCTTACTTCCCTCGTGGTAAAGTCTTACCGAAATCACCGAAGGGTTAAGTTGTGGCTGTGACCTGCACCAGGAACGTCGTATATGGAAGGGCGAGCATTTAAACCGGAAGAATACCTCATCGAGGAAGAACCCTACTACCAGCCCGTGGCCCAGGAAATTGCCGTGTTCGAGGCGGCATTCCACAACCAGCTGCCAGTACTACTCAAAGGCCCCACGGGTTGCGGCAAGACTCGTTTCATGGAGCACATGAGCTGGCGACTACAGCGTCCTCTCATCACCGTCTCCTGTCACGATGACCTGACGGCTTCCGATCTCGTGGGGCGCTTTCTGGTCCGAGGCGGCGAAACCATCTGGGTCGACGGACCGCTGGCCCGAGCAGTACGTTGCGGGGGAATCTGTTATCTGGATGAGATCGTCGAGGCCCGCAAAGACACCACCGTCGTCATTCATCCCCTTGCCGATGACCGGCGCGTGCTGCCGATGGAAAAGCTGGGTCAGGTTCTCCAGGCCAGCACGGAGTTTGGGCTCACCATTTCTTACAACCCCGGCTACCAGAGTGTGCTTAAGGATCTAAAACAAAGCACTCGCCAAAGGTTCGTGGCCATCGAATTTGCCTACCCTCAACCCGAACTGGAGAAACGGATCATTGTTCATGAGAGTGGCATCAGTGCGGAATTGGCGGGACAACTCGTTCAATTCGCCCACATGACAAGAAATCTCAAAGGCAATGGGCTCGACGAAGGTGCCAGCACGCGGCTACTGGTCCATACCGGAAAGTTGATGGCGACCAATATCGACCCGTTGACGGCTTGCCGGGCTTGTATTTCTGACACTCTGACCGACGATCCGGAGATGATAGCCGCCCTCAATGAGCTGTGCGCATCGGTCTTTTGAAACGATTTCGGCTGCCCCAAGGGCAAACGTAATCAAACGGCTGAAACGATGATTAACGCCCCGTTTTTCGTCTGCTCACGACGATCGAGGAGAGGATGCTCTTGTTTGCGTTGGCCGGCCCCCTGCGGCCACAGCGTGCGACCCGCTACCCCCCATCAAGGGTCGCATGGCGCTCAATAGGGTCTTCATGAGGTTCTTATGGACACGCTCTTCGCGCGCCAGCAGGGATTTCATGTAGGCGCGCTGGGTCGGCATCCGAAAGCACGCTGGACAGGAATCGGGTATCACCGGCAGGTTTACTTGGCGAGCGAACTCAGCGCACTGCCGCTCACGGACATAGACCAGTGGACGAATGACACGAACATCGCCGGCATCAGAGAGGTAATGGGCTTTCATGGTTTGCAGGCGCCCGCCATGAAAAGCCGACATCAGGAAGCTCTCTGCCAAATCATCCAGATGCTGTCCGAGTGCCAACACATTATGACCGTGCTCACGAGCCGTGGTGTACATGACACCCCGCTTCATACGGGCACAGTAGGCGCAAAAGGAAGTGCCCTGCATATGCGCCGCAGCTTGTTCGGCGATGGGCTGACTGCGGTAGAAATAGGGCATGCCCAGCCCGGCCATGTACGATTGGAGATGAGAGGGGTCGAATCCGTTGATCTGCGGATCCACCGTGATGGCCGCGAGTTCAAAGCGGACCGGCGCATAACGGTTAAGGTGGCGTAGAATATGCAAAAGCGTCAGCGAATCCTTTCCGCCGGAAACAGCGACTAGGATCCGATCCCCGTGCTGAATCATGCCATAGTCTCCGATGGCGCGACCAACGGGTCTCAGAAGGGATTTCGGCGGTTTGATCGTTGACTCTCGGCTCCTCGCCCCAACACCATACGGATCCTTCGGCATAGCCCCTTCCCATTGACTAAATAGCGGGCACTGTCCGTTCCCGACGGTATAATCTTGTCTCATCCTGGCCTTGGAATCCTTCCTGTGGGAGAACGACTCCGCAATATTGCCATTATCGCCCATGTCGATCACGGCAAAACCACGCTCATCGACCGCTTGCTTGAGCAGTCTGGAACCTTAGACCTGCGCGGCCCTCAGCTTGAACGTCTCCTCGATTCCAACGCGCTCGAGCGCGAACGGGGGATAACCATCTTATCTAAGGCGACTGCCGTTCGCTGGCGCGAGTATCGAATCAACATCGTGGATACCCCAGGACATGCCGACTTTGGCGGCGAGGTAGAGCGGGTACTGTCGATGGTCGAGGCGGTTCTACTGCTGGTCGATGCCGTCGAAGGACCGATGCCACAGACCCGTTTTGTCACTCAGAAAGCATTCGCGCGAGGCCTGCATCCCATCGTGGTCATCAACAAAATGGATCGTCCCGGAGCTCGCCCGAATTGGGTCCTGGACCAGACCTTCGATCTCTTCGACCGGCTCGGGGCCACTGAGGCCCAGTTGGACTTCCCGGTCATCTATGCCTCGGCGCTACAGGGCTATGCCAGCCACTCGAGCACCCATCCTGCGGCAGACATGTCCGCCCTGTTTGAGACCATCGTCGAGCACACACCCCCTCCATTGGTCGATCCGGAGGGTCCTTTCCAGATGCAGATATGCACCCTCGACTACTCGCCCTATGTGGGAGCCATTGGTATCGGACGCATCCGGCGCGGTGTGATCGAGACCAACACCCCGGTAGTGGTCATCGATCGCCAAGGACAACATCGACCGGCGAGGGTTCTCCAAGTGCTTCGCGCTGAAGGCTTGAAACGCATCGAGGTGTCCAACGCCGTCGCTGGCGACCTGGTGGCGGTGACTGGAATCGAAGACCTGCGGCCTTCTGACACCTTGTGCAGCGCCGACCGACCCGACTCCCTGCCTGCACTGAGCGTGGACGAACCGACCCTACGCATGAGCTTTCAGGTAAACGACTCACCCTTTTCGGGACGCGATGGCCGCTTCGTCACCAGCCGCCAATTGCACCAGCGGCTGCAGCGCGAACTCATTCACAACGTCTCCTTACGAGTCGCAGATACCGAAGACTCCGATCGATTCCTGGTCTCCGGCCGAGGCGAGCTGCATCTTGCCATCCTGATCGAGAACATGCGTCGTGAAGGCTATGAGCTTGCCATCTCCCGCCCTGAAGTCATCCTGAAAACCATCGCAGGACAAACCTGCGAGCCCTACGAGCAGCTGACGATCGACGTAGAGGAAGCGCGGCAAGGCAAGACAATGGAAATGTTGGGTGCTCGCAAAGCAGAGCTCCAGACGATGGCGCCAGACGGAAGGGGCCGGGTGCGCCTTGATTACGTTATCCCAGCCCGTGGGCTAATCGGTTTTCGCACGGCCTATCTCACTGCGACCTCCGGTGGCGGGCTATATTACCATACCTTCTCCCACTATGGGCCTGTGCTCCACGGTGCTATCGCCCAGCGCCACAACGGCGTACTGATCTCCAAAGCGCAGGGCAAGAGCCTCGCGTACGCGCTCTTTAATCTGCAGGAGCGCGGACGGCTATTCATCGGCCCTGGAGAGGATGTCTACGAGGGAATGATTATCGGCTCACATGCCCGAGGCAATGATCTGGTGGTGAACCCTCTAAAGGCCAAACAGTTGACCAATATCCGCGCAGCAGGCTCGGACGAGAACATTCTGCTGACTCCTCCCCTGCGACTGACTCTGGAGCAAGCGCTCGAATTCATCGATGACGACGAGTTGGTAGAAGTCACACCCGGGCACATTCGATTGCGCAAGAAGTGGCTCAAAGAACACCAGCGCCGACGACCGGCACCGCCAGCGCGCAACGCCTAACCAGCAGCAAGGGGTTCTCGTAGGCGCTTCCCGCTACCCGCATCTAAAGCCGTGAACCCGGGAATTGGCCTCATAGTTCGCTTCAACCAAAAGCGACTTCTGAGAACTGAAAACGTCGGGTAATCTTGACGAATGATTGACAAGATGATCCGCCTGATTAAAGTCGAACGAGTCGACGACATCCCGGTGTTGTTGGCTGAAGTGCAAAAAACGCAAGTTTCGGCCCTCCTCGATCAGTTTTTTCCGACCCATGGCCACTAGAAGGGCGAATTGAGCTTTGGCGAAGTGGTCGCCGTGTGGTTGACCTTTGTTGCTTCGCAGGGCGATCACTGTCTCTCGCATGTTCAGCCCTGGGTGGAAGAACATCTCGATACGCTGAGGGCCTGTTTGGGCAAGGGCATTCGGCCGCTGGACTTCAGCGATGATCGGCTGGCAGCTATGCTTGACAGGTTTTCTGAGGCAGAGACGTGGGGCGAATTTGAAACCGCACTCAATGGTGTGGTGCTGCGCGTCTATGAGTTCGAACACGATCGGATCCGGATCGATAGCACCTCGGCCAAGACCTATGCAGGGGTGAGCGAGAGGGGGTTGTTTCAGTTTGGTCTGAGCCATGACCATCGGCCCGATTTACCCCAAGTCAAGATCAGTCTCTCGGCGCTCGACCCATTGGGATTGCCACTGACAACGACGGTGGTCAGTGGGAGGTGTGCCGATGACCCGTTGTATGTGCCTGAGATCAAGCGGGTGCAGCAAACGCTTGGGGCGGGCGGCAAGACTGACATCGGTGACTGTAAGATGGGGGCGCTGCAGACGCGCGCCTTGGTCGCCCAGAGTGGGGATTATTATGTGTGTCCCTTGGACGGCAAACAGATGCCCGCCGAGGAACTGGAAAAGTGGGTGTTGCCGGTCGTCAACAGCGCGCAAGAACTTGAACCGGTCTATCATCCGGGGATGGAAACGCAAGAACAACCGCGGCTAATCGCCGAAGGCTATGAGGTGCGTGTCGAGCTCGAGGCCGAGGTGGACGGCCAACCGGTGCAGTGGCAGGAGCGGCGGCTGGTGGTGCGCTCGGTGGCGCATGCTGCGCGTCAAGCTGAGCACCTCGACAAGCGGCTTAGGCAGGCGGTGGCTGAAATAGGCCACCTTAATGAACGCAAACAAGGTAAGAAAATCCTTGAGGTCGAGGAATTGAAACTGGCCGCCCATCAGATCATGGAGCGCCGTCGCGTCGCAGGAATGGTCAAGATCGAAACCGAGACCACGACGAGGCAAACGACTAAACGAAAGTATGGCGCGCGTGAGGCCGAGATCAGACTCGAGAGCCGGAGCACGATAAGTGCGCAAATCGAGCCTCAGGCCGTCGAAGAAGCCAAGCAGCGGCTGGGGTGGCGTGTCTATGCGACCCATCATGGGATACTGGCACGGGTGGCCGTGATCATGGCTTATCGGGGGCAGTATTTGATTGAACGGTGTTTCGGGCGCCTCAAAGGTAAGGCCTTGTCGCTGACGCCGCTGTTTGTGCAAACCGAGACCCGGGTGGAGGGTTTGATCCGGTTGTTGAGCCTGGCCTTGAGGCTGTTAATCTTGGTGGAATTTGTCGTCCGGAGGCAGTTGGAGAAAGCGCAAAGCAAGGTCGCAGGACTCTATCCAGGTCAGGCCACGCGCACGACGGCCTCCCCGACAGCAGAATTGATCTTGCGGGCATTTCAAGGCATCAGCTTGACTGTCGTGGAGATCGCTGGGCAGGTGCGAGCGCTGTTGTCGCCGCTGAGTCATCTGCATCAACGCTTGCTGAAACTGCTCGGCTTGTCCGCTGATATATACGTGCGACTGACTCAGCATTTTCTAAAACCAGCTCTCAATTTGAGCGAACCGTGAGAGTTCAGTACGCATATATTCGGTACCTTAGCCAATCCTGCGCCAGCGGGCGTTCGGGCCCCGGCCCAGGCACGCCAGCCGACCGTCCTGCCTCGATGGTCTCGTGGTCCGTCGGCTTCCAATGTCCGCCCTCGCCCGACAGGAATTGGTACAGGTCCCGATGCAGTTGCAGCACGATGTTTGCACTGAACGGTATATCTGCGCCAGTCGCATGAATGGTGCCCAACACATCGCGGCAACCGGCGATCTCCTGCTCCGAGCGGTTCTGCGCCGTGGTTTGCTGCGCCACGAGTGCGCGGATGCGTTCCGGCGGCGCCGTCACCCCCTCGATACGGTTAGACGATTCCGTGCTCTGAATCATCGCGACCTGGCGCAGGGTCTCGATCACCTGCGGCGACTGGCTCTTGTAGAGATCCTGCCTACCCTTGTATTCACTGATCTCGCGGACGATGCGCAACAGCCGATGGCTGATCGGCAGGGATTCCACGAGCCCGCTCTGGAAAGACGTCACGATAGCGACGCCCCGTATATTGTGAGCAACAACTCCGCATCCCCGATCAGCCGATACTCCGGCGTCCTCCCGGAGAGCCGTTGACCGCTGTCGAGAATGATGCGGACGCCCTCACCGCGCTTGTCCATCAGCGTTTGCCGGTCTGTTTTCAGCCAGTCCAGCCCCTCGGGAATCGCACAGCGCGCCAGCATGCTGGTCAGGGTCTCGTTACGGGCGGCCTGCCGGAAAGGGAGGCTGTCGATATCCAAGCTGTTGGGAGGCGCGCCGGGGGAGTACAGCTCCATGCGGTCGGCAAACAGGCGTAGGTGGATCTTCGAACCGTGGATCGAATAATCCCGGTGTGCAACCGCATTGACGACGGCCTCGAAGACGGCGGGCATATCAAACTGCGGGAGATCCCGCCGCCCGGGCCCCTTCGTCGCCGCCACCCGCATGTTCCGCAGCACGAACCGGCAGTTCTCGATCACCTGTGCATCTGCCGGACCGCTGATGTCCTTAGCGTCCAGTTGATACAGGTCGGATGGGCCTTCCGGCACGGTCGTGGTCCCGCGGTAGGCCACCGCCTGAATGAAGGCGTTGGGCAGCCAGTCACGCGGCTCCTCAGTGGCAACCAGCACGCCGCTCACGGTGGGACGCCAGACACCGGCCTCGTCCCGCCGCGCCAGCCCCAGTTTGCTTAGGCGGATTTCCCGGCTGTCTTGCGACGGGCGATCGAAAAAGCGCTGCCACAAGGCTGACTTCAGATCGTCGAGCGTCGCCGTGCCGACCACCTGCTCATCGAACCGGATCAGTCCGGTCTGGCTGCGCTGCTGAAACAGGCGCGCGAGCTGCTCCGATGTCAGAACCCTCCGCGAGCTTCCCAAACGTTGCAGGTAGCCACCTGGCCCGCGGTGGACGAACAGGCTGCGCGGTACGTCGATCTTGATGATCGGCACTCGATTGCCCCCCGCATCCGGCAGGCGTAGGCGCTCGATATGCGCATAGAGCGGTGGATCGATGGAATCATTGCAGACCTCGCGCACCAGCGCCTCGACCCTATCCAGACGTTCTTCGGGAATCCCGATGATCTTCCGAGACCCATCTTCCACCCCAAGTACACAGACACCACCCCGCGCATTGGCGAACGCGACCAGTTCATCGGCGAGTCCGTCCCGATGCGGGGCGGTCAGGCGATTGCCGCTGAAGCGTACTTCCTTCAACTCCAGCGAGGAGTCCTCACCGAGGCCGATCTTGTCCAACAATTCGTTTGAATCATCGAACACTGCCGCCACCCTCGTGGATCCCCCGTCCGCCGCTCCCTCTACGCATGACAACCCTCAGATAATCTTCCGTGGCGACAAATTCCGGCTCCACACCGTTTTGCTCTTTTAAAAGAGGAATGATTTTGTGGCGAACCCCCATGCCTCTCGCGTCGACGTAGCCGTAATCTCTCAGGACCTCAACGATTAGTGGATTTCGTGGGGAACGCTGGCCCGCGACCATCTTCTCGACCGTCATCGAGTTCTGCAGTGCACCTGGGCTCAGCACCTCCAGACGATCCGCGTACCGCGCGATCTCGATCTCCTCGTTGCGCGTCCAGTCGCGGTGGGCGAACGCATTCACGAGCGCTTCGCGTAGCGCCTCCACCGGATACAGCCAATGTCGCTCCCGGCGCAAGGAGGCATCTACCTCGGCTGCCTCCTCCGAGACAAATGGCCGCATGGCTTCGATCAAATTCTCAAGCAATCCGTTTTCTGCAATGTCGCTACCGCCACCCGCAGACACTTGTCTCAGCGCAACCATAGGCCCATCAATCAACCTGTCATCCAGCGCCTTATAACTCTTGTCTTCACCTTCGAAAGCCATCCAACGGACACCTGGCTGATGAAGCAGTCGCCGCGGCGTGTGGCCGAAAAGAACAAGGCCGGCGATCGTGCAAATCGCAGGGACATCTTCGCGTTCTACCATGAAGCCCAGCTCGAGCAAGCGATCTCGCCATTCCTCATCGCTCGTAGGGAGAATCTTGTCGCGCACGACTGTAGACAGATAATCCTTCAATCGGTCCAGGCTGAGATCCGCCAGACCACTGCCCGACACCGGCAGCAGTTCCGCATGTAGCATGCCGCCCAGCGCATACAGCCGCGCCTGTTGCTCGCGTGTCGCCAACCGGGACGTGCTACCAACCCGGATATAGATGTCTTCGCGATCCTGGCTCCGGAGGACATACGGTTTGGTGGCGCCCTGGCTAACGGTAATCCCCGCGACCCGATGCTGCTCGTCAATCTGCACCTCTGCGTAGAAGGGGATGATCATGGGATGAACATATCGGCCGAACACCGTGTCCATTACCCAGTGCTCGAGATCGGCTCGCTGTACGCCGGTAATCGTGCCGTCATCATCAACCCCCAGCAGGATGCGACCGCCCTGAAAATTAGCGAGCGCCACGACCTCTTTTGCCAATTGCTCCGGGCGAAGGTCGTCACGCTTGAACTCCACCCCGGAGTTCTCGCCATTGGCTATCAACTCCAGCAGCTCGGATTTGGTCATCAGTAGTCGTACCCGTATTTCTCTTTGCGTTGCATGAAGGCCTCCTTGCCGCCCTCCAGGATGCTCGCGACCTGATCACGAATCGCCGGGATGTCGATGGAACCTTGCGCGTCGATCGGCATTTCGGCCCGGTCCCCTGATGCCGAGCAGACACCAATCCACTCTGCGTCCCCAAACACCGGAATGTTTGCGTTGTGCGTAGCGAACAAAAACTGACGTTCCGTCTTGGCTGCGCGCAGTTCTTGAACGATCCGCTCAGCAATAAACGCGTTATCCAGATTGTCCTCTGGCTGATCCATGATAAGGGGGTCTCGGTTGTCAAGGAGCAAAAGGTGCAGGATCGCGGTGCACTGCTGGCCCGTGGAAAGGCGATCCAGCGGTCTGTATTGCTCGCCCGAATGGGAGACATTGAGTTCGAGCGTGATGCGGTCCTGCAGGTCAATGCCTTCCAGCTGATAGAGCTGCCCGGCTGTCATTTTGGTCAGGGTTTCGGCCAGGCCCGACGTCAACCCCCACCCTTTTCCGAGCAGTGCATCCTTGCCGTCTTTAATGGCAGACACCAAGCCCAGGATCGTCAGATCCTGAGCCCCATCCACCCATTCCGTCTTGCGCTCACCCACACCGGGTAGCCCTTGCAGAAAGTCGCGTAGCGGCTGGCGAAGACCGTCTGGGACCAGGGTAATCCGCAACTTGCCGGACAAGCGCTTGTTGAGACCTTTTACAGCCTTTTGCTTGGCGGCCGTTCGTGCACTGCGAATGTCAGAGATCTCGCCCAGCAAATTGCGACGGTTCTGTTCCAGCCTGTCGACCAGCGCGTCTACAGTCTTCAGCTGGGTCTGTGCGGGTTTTACTTGCTCGATCTCCCGAAGAAGCCGTTGGTACGCGCGCCCCACCTCCTTGCCATCCTTCCCAGCCACAGCGGGAAGCTTGGCGAATTCTTTCTCGAGCTGGCTTTCGGCGGATTCCATCGCCTTGGTCAGCTCTTCGACCACTGTTCCAAGGGCCGTCTCCGCTTCGCCGACGGCCTTGTCAATCTCGACAAGCTTTTGTCTCAAGGTCGCGTCTAAAGTCTCCAAGACCCCTCGTCCACGCCGCAGCAGATCAGCGTGGGGCAAACCATCGAGGGCTTGGTCGCTGAGGAAGACAAGATCGGGAAGCGATTCCTCCAGTCCGCGTTGACCACTGCGGAGGCGATTGGTCACTTGCAACACGCTTGGAACCAGTTGCCGCTCCTTCTCGAGCAGCGGCACCTGTTTCAGTTGCTCGTCCAGGCCTTGTTCCTTGAACTGCCGTACCTGTTCCTCCAGTCTCGGTAGCTGCGCAATCTGCCGCTCGACCTCATCCTTTTGCTCCCGGACTTTGGCGAGGCGTTCGCTGTTATCTGTAAGCTGCCGATAAGCCGCATCGAGTCTCGAATCCTGTTCCGCACTGCCGCGCAGGAAACGGTCCAACACTCTCGTCAGAGCCCCAGGATTGCCGGAACACCGGCGGCCAGTGCATTAAAACGCGGGGTAGCGTGCGGGATGTATGCGCAGGGCGGTCGGATGTGCCGAATTCACTGCGACTATTTTTATTACATGTCAACAGGTTACGCGGCCGCAGCGCTGGCCTGGTAGGCGGCCTCATCCTCCCCGCCAAATAGCCCCATTAGCTGCGGCAGGAAGGCTGTAAGCTCCAAGGTCATCAGGGCAAAATCGGCATCGAATTGTGCCGCTTTGTCATCCATTGCGACGCTTTCTCGCTGTTCTTGCACCACATCTTCGAAACGCAACCGTTTGACCGACAGATCCTCTCCGAGTATCAGAGCCAAGCGCTCCCGCCAAGTGATGGCAAGCCTGACGACCTGTTTCCCCGCTGCCAGGTGGGCTTGGATCTCCTCGGCAAAGAGATCCTGGCGTCGGCAGCGGACGACGCTCCCTTCTTCGGCGGGATCGTGCAGCTCACATTCACTGCCAAGGGTTATCTCCGACGGCGCGGTTTCCTTTAGCCAAGCCGTAAAAACCTTGGCCGGGGCCTCTTGGACTGCCGGAGGTACCACGGAAAGGCTGCCTAGAGACTGCCGTAGCAAGCCCAGCAGCGCTTCCGCTACACCGAGGCTCGTAGCATCGACTAACAGCCATCCATCACGCGGTGATATATAAGCGTAGGTGCGTTTCGATCGCGTAAGGGCCTGGGGTAGCAGACCTTCCACGATCGCGTCCCGCAGAGCCTCCCGCTCCTTGCGGACAACGCTGCGCATCTCTTGCTCCTCGATCTCCGCCACTCTATCGGCGAGCAGCTCAGCGATCAGCGAGGCGGGCATAATTTTCTCGTCCTTGCGTGCACAAACCAAGAAACAGCCATTGACAGCATGGCAGAGCACATGTGTGCTGCGCCCTAGCGGTGGTACCCAACCGTAACTAGCAAACTCCATCTTGGCGCAGGGACGGAATGGATACTGAGCCAAGCGCTCCTCCACATCGAGTGCAGAGAGCGTAAAGGGTGTGGTGAAACGGTAGAGGCGAAGATTCTTGAACCACATATTCAATCCCTCGAAAGCGCGCATTATCACGAAAACCGTCCTGCCCTGCCAGTCTAGCACCGAACCTCGGCAACACGGATGGAGATACCGGCGAGGATTGAGCGCCGCGGCACCGACAAGGCCGGCAGGACAGCAGAAATGAGGCTACAGGGCGGCGTTAGGCCGAACGCTCTCAGATTGCCCTTGAAGTTCGCCAGAATCCGGAACAACATACGAGAAGGCGACGTGATGTTCATCATTATTTGACCACCGTTT
Organism: uncultured Thiotrichales bacterium; assembly: GCA_964624765.1. Classification (GTDB taxonomy): domain Bacteria; phylum Pseudomonadota; class Gammaproteobacteria; order HK1; family HK1; genus JAGTVB01. The sequence goes on along the minus strand of CAZUZO010000064.1, from coordinate 6,184 downwards.
CTCAACCAATGGCGCGAACTGGCGGTTCTGCCCCGGCTGCCGAGAGGTGTCTCCGAAGACATCTCTGAACCGAGTACACCTCCTCAGAGCTTGTGAAAAAACCGTCGCGAGCGGCACGAGAGCCAGGCGGACGGCGCGAAGCCGAGAGACATATCAAATAGATAGGCGAGGAGCGAGCACCGCCCAACGCCGCTATCGGGTCGTGTAGCAGGTTTTTTCACAAGCTCTCAGGGCAGGATAGCGATTGATCGCGTTGTTGCAGCGGGTGACGCAAGCACGGGTCGAGGTCGAAGACCAGACCGTCGCTGCCATCGGCCCTGGCCTTTTGGCATTCGTGGCAGTCGAACGCACGGATACCGAAGCGGATGCCCGTCGGCTTCTGCAGAGAATACTTCACTATCGGGTATTTGCCGACGCCGACGATAAAATGAACAAGAGCATCGTAGATGTGGAAGGTGCGTTGCTGCTAGTGCCCCAATTCACCCTCGCCGCCGACACCCGCAAGGGAAGCCGACCCAGTTTCAGTCCCGCAGCGTCGCCAGAGCAAAGCGAGTCGTTATTCAATCACCTCGCGGCCCAGGCAGAAACCCTCCATACGCAGGTTGCAATAGGCCGTTTCGGGGCTCATATGCGGGTCTTTCTAGTGAACGATGGACCGGTGACGTTCTTGCTACGCCAACCCCACCGCAGTGCGTGAAGTCCAGGCGAGATTGCGGCGCGCGAACGCGCCGCACCCGGTAGCTCGCGCATGCACGCAGCTTTCCGACCTTGAAGGGAGCATGAGTATGGCTCATCGTAAAGCCGCCATTGAACGCAAGACCCGCGAAACAGCCATCACGCTCGCCATCGATCTCGACGGCGGCGGCAACGCCCAATGTGATACCGGTATCCCCTTCCTCGAACATATGCTGGAGCAGGTAGCACGCCACGGCCTCGTTGATCTCGAACTCCGCGCACGGGGGGACCTGCCGGTCGACGGTCATCATACCGTCGAAGATATTGGGATCGTTCTCGGACAGGCTGTGGCGCAAGCCGTCGCCGATAAGGCCGGAATTGTCCGTTACGGCCATGCTTACGTCCCCTTGGATGAAGCGTTAACACGGGTGGTCATCGACTTCTCCGGTCGCCCCAGCCTAGCCTATCGCGTCCAGTTCCCTCGCTCTCACATCGGTACCTTCGATGTGGACCTTGTGCACGAGTTCTTTCAGGCGTTCGTCAACCATGCCGGGGTCACCCTGCATATCGACAATCTGTTTGGGAATAACGCGCACCACATCGCCGAGACGATATTCAAGGCCTTCGGACGGGCCCTGCGCTCGGCCATCGCTCCGGACCTACGTCTGGAAGGAACAATCCCCTCCACCAAGGGCGTTCTCTAACCGATCGAAGCTATGGGCGATGGGCTGTCAACGACTGCGCTGCTAACTGCCGCACATACAGCCAGCTACCCGCCGCAACGCCCACAGCATCGAGAATCCAATCGGTAAGCGAGGCAGTCCGTCCAGGAATGCTCCCCTGGTACCATTCGTCAAAGCCAGCGTAGAGCAGCGTTATTCCAACCGCGATCGAGACACTGACGGCCTTGCCGAGACGCATCTCCCCCAGCGCCCGGCACCACAACCAAGCCAGCACGGCGTAGAGTGGCACATGCAGTAGATCTTGGACACTGGAATTTAGCCATTGGAGCAATAGCCGAGGCAAGTCCGCTTCGATCGTCGGATCACCGGGGATCGATGACAGGTAATGAATGAATCCCATGTAAAGGACGGCGCACAGGGCCAGCACCAGTCCCCTTAGCCGCGTGCGTTCCGCCCGCTGCTCGAATGCCACTAGACGCTCGGTGGATGGCTCCCGATCGAGCCCTCCCGAAACCAGCGTTCGAAGCGCGTACACGCGCTCTCTCCCTCCGCCGGCGCCCAGGGTGCAAAATCCTTATCCGTCAGAGGCGCGTAGGGGCCCGGCTTCACTTCGAACAACACGGTACCGGACCGCAGCGAGACCACTGTATGCCAAACTCCCACAGGGATCTCGAGCCCGTAATGGGGGCCGTCGACGCCAATCACTGTCCGTGTCAGCAAACTTCCATCATGACCGAATGTCACCACTAAGGCCGCACCGGTGATGGCAAGGAACAGCTCCCAACGACCGAACAGCTGGTGGCGGTGGGGTCGAACATAGGTCCCCGGCTCCATTGCGTTACAGAAACGCTGAATCGGGTCAGCCAGCCTGGGATGCAGGTTCCAATTCGCGCGTCTTCGCGCCGAACGCTGGGCCTGAGACGACAGCGATTCCAGGTGATTTTGGGTGATGAGTTGCATGGCTCGCGGTTAAGAAACCTGTTCCCTAAAGCGACTGCGCTTGCCTGAAAACCTGTTTTAAAATTACTGCGCTTGCCAGAGCTGCGTTGCACGGTAGATCGCAATCCTCATGTACTCCCCTGTACACTCCGGTTGCTCACCACCGCACGCCTTGCTCTGCCGGCGCTCGTGACATTTCTAAAACAGCTTCTGAGCGGCGATGCGCAGCAGCGCGCCTTGCCGCTCCCGCGCTGGTACCAGCGTAAAAACAGTGTGTCGGCGCTGACCAGCGGGCAAGGTCCGTTGATTGTGGAGCACATGGCATCGAAACCAGCGCTATGTGTTGGCCCTCGAGTGACACGCCAACGCGCGATAGCCGATATCACGTCGGTAAAACAGATGGTCCCAGTGGATGCCTCGTACACGTTGGTAGGCTAACGCTTCAGCCTCCGAAATGGTCGAGCCCAAAGCGCAGACACAAAGTACCCTTCCACCGGCGGTCACTATCTGTGACCCTTCCTGTTGGGTGGCGGCGTGAAATACCTTTGTGTTCGGCAAAGCGGCATCCAGACCGCTGATAACCTCGCCGGAGAGATAGTGACCCGGATAGCCAGAGGCCGCCATCACCACCCCCAGCGCGGCACGCTCGTCCCACCGGCAGTCGGCTTCGTGCAGATGACCTGCTAGCGCCGCCTCGCAGAGTTCCACGAGATCGGTCTGCAAACGCATGAGAAGGGGCTGTGTCTCTGGATCACCCGCTCGACAGTTGAACTCCAACACCCGCGCCGATCCGTCGGCCCCGATCATCAAACCTGCGTAGAGAAAGCCCCGGTAGGGCATCCCCTCGGCGGCTAAGCCCGCTACCGTGGGTGCCATGATATCCCGCAAGATACGCTCGTGAACCGCATCGGTCACCACCGGGGCGGGAGAGTAGGCCCCCATACCCCCGGTATTCGGCCCACGGTCTCCTTCGTCCCGCGGCTTGTGGTCCTGGGAAGAGGCCAGCGGGAGGATGTGCTCGCCATCGACCAAGGCGATAAAGCTCGCCTCTTCGCCCTGCAAATAGTCCTCGATCACGACGCGCCGGCCAGCGTCGCCAAATGCCTCGCCCGATAACATCCGGGTCACCGCGGCAATGGCCTCATCGTTGTCAAAGGCAACCATGACCCCCTTGCCGGCCGCCAAACCGTCAGCCTTGACCACGATAGGAACACCTCGGCTACGAATATACGCCCTTGCCGCCTCCACTTCAGTGAACGTAGCGTAGTCCGCAGTCGGAATAGCATGCCTGGCCAGGAAGGCCTTGCTGAACGCCTTGGAACCTTCTAACCTCGCGGCCGCCTGGCTAGGCCCCAAGCAGCGAAGCCCGACTTGCTCAAACTGGTCCACGACGCCCGCCACGATCGGGGCTTCTGGCCCGACGATGGTCAGGTCGATGTGCTGCTGGTGGGCAAAGGCGACCAGCCGTGGGATATCTCCTGAATGGATCGGAACGTTCTGCACCTTACGCTCGAGCGCTGTTCCCCCGTTACCCGGCGCGACATAGACCCTCTCGACCTGTTCTGACTCGGCTGTTTTCCAAGCCAGGGCATGCTCGCGACCACCGCCACCAATGATGAGCACCTTCATGAGCGAATTCCCTGCCAAACCGCGGCTAGTGCCGGAAATGCCGCATGCCGGTAAACACCATGGCCATACCGTGGGCATTGGCGGCGTCGATAACTTCCTGGTCGCGTATCGACCCTCCCGGCTGAATCACCGCCTTGATGCCCGCCTCTGCGGCAGCAACGATGCCGTCGCGAAAAGGGAAAAAGGCATCTGAGGCCATCACCGCACCGACCGTATCGAGGCCGCTTGCCTGCGCCTTGAGGATCGCGATCCTGACGCTTTCGATGCGACTCATCTGGCCAGCGCCAATCCCGATGGTCATTTCTTCCCGCCCAAAAACGATGGCGTTCGATTTGACAAATTTGACGACGTTCCAGGCAAACAGCAGCTCCGTGAACTCCTCGCGACTTGGGCGATGTACGGTCACAGCATTCAGCTGCGACGCGGAAACCCGACCCGAATCCCAATCTTGCGCGAGTAGACCGCCGGCTACCCGTTTATAGTCCAATCCGTCGATGGTCTCGCTTTGCCATTGGCCACACGTTAACACCCGCACATCCGGCTTACGGGAAAGAGCCCGCAGGGCACCCTCAACCATCTCTGGCGCGACGATCACCTCTACGAATTGGTGCTCCAAAATGGCCTCTGCGGTCTCGCCATCCAGCGCACGATTCAGCGCCACGATACCTCCGAAAGCCGACGTGGGATCGGTTCGAAAGGCCCGCTCATAAGCCGTTCGTATGTTCTCGGCACTGGCCACTCCACAGGGGTTCGCGTGCTTCACGATGACGCAAGTGGGCCTTGCAAAAGCCCTCACACACGCCAGTGCGGCATCGGCATCGGCGACATTATTGTAGGAAAGTGCTTTGCCTTGCCGTTGACGGGCAGCCGCAACGGTACCCGACGGTGCCCCCCGCTCGATATAAAAGGCGCCCCGTTGATGGGGATTTTCACCATAGCGCATGTCCTGAGCCTTCTCCAACTGGAGACTCAAGATCGCGGGCAAACCATTGGATTCCCTAGCTGCGTCCGGCGTACCCAGATAAGCGGCGATGGCGCTATCGTAACGAGCGGTCAAAGCGAACGCCTTGGCGGCCAGCGCACGCCGCTTGGCCTCTCCGACCTCACCTCCCCCAATTCTCAGATCCTCGAGCAACGGGCCATAGTCAGCCGGTTCGACGAGCACGGTCACGTGCGCGAAGTTCTTCGCCGCTGCCCTAAGCATCGCCGGACCCCCGACGTCGATAAACTCCACGGCGCGATCCCGATCGCCCCCAGGCTGGCGGATCACGTGTTCGAACGGATAAAGGTTCACCACCAAGAGATCGATGGCACGGATGCCATGCTGCGCCATCACGGCGTCGTCCCGTCCTGGCCGGCCCAGCAGCCCCCCATGGATGCGGGGATGGAGTGTCTTGACCCGACCCTCCATCATCTCCGGAAAGCCGGTGTACTCGGCCACCTGCACCAGAGGCACCCCATGCTCGGTGAGGAGTCGGGCCGTACCACCGGTGGAAAGAATCTCAACCTCGAGCTCGTGGAGGGCCCTTGCCAAGTCCACCACCCCGGACTTATCGAACACGCTGATCAGCGCACGCCGAATTCCCAAGCTTAGTCCACCTCAATAGCCAATCGTTATCTTCCAGGAACCCGGTCCAGCCCCCCCTACAGGTTACTCGAGGCTATGTTGCCTGAGCTTCTTGCGCAACGTGCCACGGTTGATCCCCAGCAAGGTGGCGGCCTTGCTATGGTTACCACGGCTGTAGCGCATCACCGCCTCCAACAAAGGCATCTCGACTTCGTCCATGACCAGCCGATACAGCCCGCTCGTCGGATACCCATTCAGATCCGAGAGGAAATTCTCAATAGCGTTCTTGACGCAGTTGCGAAGCGGCTCGTTCGGATCGACTCGATCCCGCGCGATCCAAAACGTCGCTCCAACACTTTGCGCTTCGACATTCATCCCATCCTCCTTGTTGCGCTCATCTTCTGCGAAGTACATCCGATTCAATGCTGGTTCGTTCTTCATCGCCGAAAATTCCAAGTATCTCTTGCTTGTTTTCTGAGATAGCCCAGCCTGTGGGACAAAGGCATGTGATAGCCGATGATCGTTAGAAGCTGTTTTAAAAACTGCTGCGCTTGCCATAGCTGCGTTGCGCGACGGCTCAGAATCCTCATGTACTCGTTTGTACACTTCGGTTGTTACTCGCCCCATCCTTGGGGCTCGCCCCTTCGGGGCCAGCTTCCCGCTGTTCAAAATCGTTCCCGACGATTTTGTC
>CAZUZO010000063.1:0-18167 GCA_964624765.1 uncultured Thiotrichales bacterium | reverse complement strand
ATAGGAAGCTTCCGTCAAGTCGTCCTAGAAAAGCCCGCTGGGCAATAACCGCTCCACACCTCCCCCACTTGCTGGAGAGGAAACTTGTCACATTACCTAGGGAAAGGAGGCCGCTAACCGATGAGGGTAAAGCTATACGATGCGTTGGGTGAGCACGTGGTAACCTATGCCGTGTGGGAACGAGCATTTGACCGATGGCTAGACGAATCATCGGAGATGTTCTTTTCGGCTGGAGGCTATGCGGAAATTTGGAACGATCGGGGGATCTACCGCCTACCGGGCACTGCGGCACAGTCGAAGCCTGAACTCAGGCGTTGCATTCGGTCCCTCGCGGCGTAAAACGCCACCGTGCACCTTGCTCTGCCGGCGCTCGTGACATTCTTAAGACAGCTTCTCACCTGAGACTCGTCCGTTCGGGGGCAGATCGTCGCTTTGCAAACTCATTCTAGACGATAAGATCCCCGTCGGGCACCCTGCCTCGCTGGCACCGGCAACATCGTGAGGGACTTCCCTGCGATCACTCACTCACACCCATGGCGCGACACCCTGAGCAAGGCGCGCTTAAGCTCCGGATTCTCGATCGAAAGCGCCACGTCCCGAATCACGGCTGCCGACCTCGATGACAAGCGCAAAGGTCGTTTGACAGACGGCTCTACAACACCCACCACCAGAGGCCTCACGCGCAATTGGACTTGGCACCGGGCAGGCAGTGCGCAAGATTTCATTAAGCACGCGAGAACGTCCGGAACGATATAGCGAAGACGAGTCGCCCAGGTTGGTGAATGCACGTGCAGCACTAAGGTAGTTGAGGTCAGATTAGCGACCTGGCAATGATGGTGCAGAGGCGGCTCGAGGCACTTCTTTAGAAGCTCGTCCAGCGTTTCAATTCGCCTCGCCTGAGCCAACAGATGCCTGAGCACACCGTCACGACTTAAAGTCTTTTCATCCAACATGCAAGCCCCCTCCAGGACATCTTGGAAATCTCGCCGTGTTCCTCTTCACCCTACACAAGGATAAGGTCCCTCGGCAAGCTGTCGCCGAAGCCGAGTAAAGGCTCTGAAAAATCGTTAGCTTGCCTTGCCGGTCACAATGCGACCCATCCTGGGTTTGCTAGATTTTTCCAAGGGCGGATGTTAAAGCAGGCGACATATCATGAATACCACGGCGTTTGCGGCGCTACAGGATATCCTATTCGAGCTTTGGCCTTATTCCATCCGGGACGAAATACACCGTTTTGGGTGTGTCGTTACGGAGGACGAACGCATAGCCTGTATCCGCTCCTTGCACGGATCGGAAGGGGTGCGCATGTATGGGGCAGCCTTGCGCGGGCTCAACATGCAGTTACATCCGAACACTTCTCTCGGTGAAGCAAAACAGCCAGACATGTGCATTGACTGAGAAGCTGTTTTAAAAATGTCACGAGCGCCGACAGAGCAAGGCGCACGGTGGCGACAAAATCGTCCGGAACGATTTTGAACAGCTGGAAGCTGGCCCCGAAGGGGCGAGCCCCAAGGATGGGGCGAGTAACAACCGGAGTGTACAAGGGAGTACATGAGGATTGCGAGCCGCTGTGCAACGCAGCTATGGCAAGCGCAGTAGTTTTTAAAACAGCTTCTGAGAGGTTGTGGAAAAACCGTCGCGATCGACCCGAGAGCCAGGCAGACGGCGCCAAGCCGAGAGACATATCAAGTTGATAGGCGAGGAACGAGCACCGCCCAACGCCGCTAACGGGTTGTGTAGCAGGTCTTTTCACAACCTTTGAGGCTCGTCAACCTCCCCCGACAAGGTGAAGCGCTACCATCGACTGTCAGCCAAACCATCGGCGCAAGGGCCCACAGCAAAGTGTAGCCACAGTGCTCACCATCACAACAACAGGAGCAAAAGCGCTAGCGTCATCAGGTTGCTCACGGCAATGGACCAGCCGACGATGCGTAATCGCCGAGGCGGTATTCGAAACAGGGTGAGAGCGAGAGCCAGGATGGCTCCAGGAAGCACTGCAAGCGCCGCCCGGCTAGGCGGTTCAGGGAGCGTCGAGAGCCACACCGCCGCCAGCACCGTGCCGAGAGTCAGAAGTAAGGTGACGGTCCGCAACGAGGCGGTGGCTGCTTTTGCACTCATCACCGTCAAACGCACGGCCAGCGTGCCGAGCGCAAACGTTACTCCCCAAACGATACTGACCGTCGCAGTGGCTGGGACTGTGATCGATGCCGAAAGCGCGACGGGCACACTGCCTGCCACCAGCGCTGCCGCAGCCAGCAGCTCCCCGGGAAGGGTTTTTTCACGCCGGGTCGCTGTCATCGGCAGCAACGCAATGACAAATGCAATGGGAACTAAAGCCCCCCAGAGGGCCGACCAGGGGGACAGCCATAGCCCGGCACAACCGAAACCGAGGCCAGCCAGTGCAAGCGCCGAAACGAGACGCATCGCCAAACCACCGGCTTCCCGTTGTAGCCGGGTTCCTCGATGGCCCAGCAGCACGAGAGCGGGCTCATGCATGAGAAATAGGCACACCACGGCTAACGACAGAGCTACGGTGCCTAGCCCCGGTACTCCGAGTAACAGCACCGTGAGCAAGGGAAAACCAAGCTCTGCGTACGCGCCATGCTCCTTGGGCAACAGAAAGCGCCGCTTCGCCCCACCACGCCCGCCGAACCCCGGCTGCGCGGGCTTTGGCGCCGACATGGAGTCGAGAGCTGATTCAGCAAGGTTGGAATTTTGCCCTCGTCTCAACAGTCTCTCCTTGCCACCACCGCTTAGGGATCCATGCCAACAGCCCTCGGCTCAGAGCCTGTAAAAAAACCGTCGCGAGCAGGCCGAGAGCCAGGCGGACGGCGCCAAGCCGAAAGACCTATCAAGTCGATAGGCTATGTATCATCGATGTCCCATCGGGCGTGGCCAGCAACGTGGGCTTCTGTTCCCTCCTTAGAAGCTGTTATTGACACGTCACGAGCGCCGCAGCCGCAAGGCGCACAGCGGGGAGACCACATCGTCTGGAACGACTTTGAATAGCGCCAAGCGGGCCCCGAAGGGGTGAGTCCCAGGAATGGGGCGAGTAGCCACCGAAGTGTACAGTGTACAAGCAAGTACATGAAGACGGGGAACCGACGCGATGACAAGCGCCCCAACGGCCCGCTCGGCCAGCCCCACCTCAGTGAATAGTTGTCGCGAGAGCCGTCTCATTGGCCGACCGTGCGTGAGAACACATGGATGATCACCACCCCCAAGACGATCAGGGCAATGCCCACAACCGCAGCCCAATCAGGTAGCTGTTTGTAGAAGACCGCCCCAGCAACGGTGACCAATACCATCCCGAGGCCCGACCACAAGGCATAGGCCACGCCGACGGGAATCGTGCGTAACACCAGGGTCAAAAGGTAGAACGCCAAACCGTAGCCGAGGATAACCATCAAGCTCGGCAGGGGTCGGGTAAACTCTTCGGACGCCTTCAATAGGCTGGTCGCGGTGACCTCCGCGAGGATCGCCATGGCGAGATAAACATAGCTCATCCTTGACGGTGACATACCTGCTCGTGTGGCCGGAAACAGCGCCGCAACCGGCCGAAGTGAACGCTCAAGCGCCGCTCCGTACCTGCCGCGCACGCCGATCGCCGACCACCCTACAAACTACCTCTCGGCTTAAGAAGCTGTTATAAACGCGAGGGGCTCGATTACCGGAGGCTTAGGCGCCGATGTTGCGCTCCAAGCAACAACCCTGGCAATACAAAAAGCCATGGGCCGTCGGCCCAGCTTAACCCATTGACGGCTACAAGTCGTACAACGTCTCGTCCTGCTTTGGTGGCAGCAACTCGCGCCGCAGCGCTTTCAGGTGGGACGTGGCACGCTTGCCGCCGGCAACCAACGGATCTTCTTGTTGCAGAACATCGCCCAATTCTTCTTCGATCTTGTCCGGATCCTCTCCCGCCTCCATCCGGTGCATAGCTTCTTCCATATGGGGTCCCATGGGCAGCCCTGCTGCATCGAAGAGCTTGCGCATGACGCGCGCCGCTTGCCTCGGATCATCCTCATCAGCGCCTTCGATCTCGGAAGCCATCGATGCCATCATGCGTTCCAATTTTTGCTCATCGATATCCCCGATAGGGCCATCCTCATTTTCCTTTCGCCCCTTGGAGATTGCAAACAAGGACAGGCGCCGTTCGAGGTCCGGTCGGCCGCATTTGGGGCAATTGGGTCTCTTCTCAGTATTGATGCGTCGAGAAAAGAAGTTGAAAATCGTATGGCAATCGACGCAATAGAATTCGTAGATCGGCATCGTGAACCTAACCTCCTGGTGAAACGATGACCAACGCCGAAAAGTCTATCTGATGACCTTTGCTGGTGGAAGCGGGCCTTGTCATCGTTTCACCAGGCGTGCGATGGGCGGGATGTCACAGCGCTCTGCGTCGAGAACGAGCCCCGGGAGCGGATAAACCAGCAGCGAAGCAAGGGCGAAAGATCCGAACCGGCTGGCCGAGAGCAGCCTGAGCCGCTGTTTTGCTGCTGACGTGGCTACGACTGTTGGGGTAGGATCCGGTTACAAGCGATCCGTTTCCGTCGAGTAGTGCCTCTCTTCTCCGGCCGCAAATATGCTCGGAACGACTGTTACCCTGATCTTGGCGGCGTTTGTTTATTGGGCGTGGTCCAACAACATGCAGTTCCGCGAAAGGGCGGCTCGCGCGAGCTCTGCTGCCTGTCGAGACGTTGACGTTCAGTTGCTAGACCAGATGGTAGCCCTTAGCCAGTGGCGTCTAATACGAGATGCTCGTGGCTGGTTTCAGGTTCAACGTGCCTATCGTTTTGAATTTAGTCGAGATGGTTCGGATCGTCTCGAGGGCAGGGTGGTGTTCCTAGGCACGAACCTTGAGTATGTTTGCTTCGAGCAACCCGGTCGCGCCATGATCATTCACGATCGCGCAGGCCTTGGCGGCGATTATCGGCACGGAACCCGAATCGAGAACTGAGAGGTTGTGAAAAAACCGTCGCGAGCGGCCCGAGAGCCAGGCGGACGGAGCGAAGCCGAGAGACATATCAGATAGATAGGCGAGAGCGAGCACCGCCCAACGCCGCTATCGGATTGCGTAGCAGGTTTTTTCACAACCTCAGACACCGAGGGTGTTCACCACCTGGCTGGAAACCCGACCACTCAAGCCTTAATCATCGCTCTGTCAGACCCACGTGGTGGACAACAAAACCGTGTTGCGGGAAGTTGTGAAGAAAAGGAGGACGATGCCCCGATCCCCCATCTCAGTGGAGCATCGAGGACCGATGAGCGTGGCGGTCGTCACCGCCACCAAACGGCAGCTCGACGCCTTTCGCAATGCGCTCCTAAGAGAGGAGTTTATCCTAAGAGCGCAAACAACCCCCCATCGCATGGAGTTCTATCGAAAGGCACGGGTATTTAAAGATGACTGGCCGATGCTGCTCAGCATCGAACTGAATGGCCCGCAGCTGGAGATTCGATGCTCGATGCTCATCCCCTGGAGCTGGATAAGCATCTTTGCCATACTGGTGGTGTTGTTCTTACCTTTTGCCAGCGCCTCAGGAGTGCCTCCTCTGCTGTTGCTGGGTTTAGGCGTCGCGGTGGTGATCTTCGCTATCGTGAAACAGAAGTTCGATCTGTCCCCCGATGCGTTTTGGCAGGGTCGCCCGCGGAAGCGTTGGAACGAAATTCTAGAGCGTCTTCTCAACGATACGTTCGCGTGATCCCCACAGAATGCGGCGCGTGCCAGCGCGCCTGGCCTATATCTCTCACTCGCGTATCGACCTACTCCTCCCGCCCCCCACACTACTTTCGCCGATCGGGGGCTTCGAGGCACACTCGCGCCCCGCCCCCAAGGCAGCGATAAAGATACCGAGAATGGCGATGGTAGCACCCACTACAAAAACCGATGTTTGATAGCCCGAAGGTAATTGGGGACCCAGGATGCGAGCGACCGCGATCCCTGTCAGCGCCACCACCACACCCAGGACCCACCAAAGACGTCGGCGCTCCAAACGCATGGCTAGCCTTGTATCTGGCTGACCACAGCGATCAGGATGCTAGCAATGATGGCAGAGGTGATCACCCCACTGATACTGGCGCCAAGGGCATGGGGCAGGACAATGGCGTCGGGGGTCTCAGCAGACACTATTTTTTGGGCAACCTTAGCCGTCGTGGGCACGCAACTGACGCCCGCAATGCCGATCACCGGGTTGTATTTCTTACCCGTGAGAAAATAGAGCGCATACCCTCCTAGAAGACCTCCGATGCCTGAGAACAGCAGCGCCAGGATCCCAAGGATGAGCAGCAGCACGACCCGTTGGTCGAGGATGGTATTGGCTTCTACCAGCACGCCCAGCAACAGCCCGAGGAAAAAGGTGGCGCTGTACAGGATCGGCCCACCAAAGGTTTCGGCGTAATGTCCTAGATCGCTCTCGCGAATGATGACACCGAGGAACAGCGAGAGAAATAATGGCGCCGCCACTGGAAAGAGCAAGGACAGCACCGTGCATGCGATGACGGCAAACACAACCTTTTCCCCCGAGGTAATCTCGCGGGTTTTCTCCGGTGGCATCCGAAGCCCAATGATATGCTTTGGCACCATCAGTTTGATAAGGTAGGGATAGCCGCCGTAGGTCAACCCAAGATATAGATACGCCACCACCGTGATCGGGACGAAAAGCTCGGGGGAGAGGATCAGCGAAGCAAACAGGATCATCGGTCCATCGGCGCCGCCGATGGTGGCCACCGCCGCCGCCTGATTCAGCGAAAGCCCTACCGCTATAGCCAAAGGTAAAACCACGAAAGTGCCCAGTTCGGCGCACAGGGCGATGAACATGCTCTGAAACGGCCGCGCCATCACGAACCCCACATCGAGCAGCGTGCCGACCCCCAGGAGTACCAAACAGGCGATCAAGCCGTTGCTGAAAGTCAGCGTATACACCGGCTGCAGCCAGTCGGTCTGCAACCAATACATCACCTCAGCCGTTTCCTCCACCAGCGGATTGAGAAACAGGGTTCCCTGTTCGCCAGTTTCCTTGTCCCAGAACAGCACCCCGGCGTTGATGGTCGACATCCCCAGTCCCATGGGGGTCATGATGAGCGACTCGAGGACGCCTTTGCGCGCCAGATACATCAAGCCAAAGCCGACAAAGATCAACACGATCCGCGTAATCACGATCTTCGGCTCGGAGGCAGCCATGGTGGCAATGCCCTGGAACATATCCAGGCTGAAGAAATCGACCGATTGCATGAAGGTACCCTCGATCTAGCCGATGGTGAGAAGGACTTGGCCAGCCTCTACCGCATCACCCACCTTGACCGCGATGTTTTTCACCTGGCCATTATGGTGGGCGATGACGGCCGTCTTCATCTTCATGGCCTCCAACGTCATCACCTTGTCACCTTCCTTAACCGCCTGGCCGGGGGTCACCTCGATGGCGATCACCACTCCCGCGAGGGGGCTCACCTCGTCCCCTGGCCCGGCCGCCCCAGGGGAGGCGGCGGGCGGCGGCGCTGAAGCGGACGGTAGGGTCGGTGATACGTTCATATCACCCGGTGCGGGAATCGTGTAGCTGGGCGTTTCACTCATGTCCTCTACGGTGACGTCATACTGTCTGCCATCGACCGTGATTCTGAATTTCTTCTCCATGGGTCGAGTCCTCTAGGGATTGTCAGAAATGATTCGCCTTAGCGCCTCGGCTGGCGCGCGATGTTGTGGGAGGTATGATGGGCCAGCCGGCCTTCGGCGGTCCAGCCGACGCCATGACCCGCAGTCTCGATATGCACGATGCGATGCGCCCCCAGTACCGCATAGACAGCGGCGGCGATGGCGGGGATGTCCGCCCTCAAAAAATCAACTGGAGCCTGTACCACCGGCGCCTGAGCAGTCGCTGGCGTCTTCTTGAAGCCGGAGAGTGTATTGACCACCCCGCGGATGAGCAAGGCAACGAGAAATGCGATAAAAATAGCCAGCAGATATACCTGCACGCTGAGAAGAATGGTTGCCCCCATGTTTTTAAACTCCTCCCACTGATCGATTGAACCCCCCCGGGCTCGGCTCCCACGCCTGCTTTACCGGTCTCGATGAAGCCGCGCACCCTCCAACTCTCTCGTCGCCCTCAAGAGGGCCTTTCGGCATCGAGGCCTAGAGAGGGATAGTACCGTGCTTCTTGGCAGGTCTGAGCTCCCGCTTACTCAGAGTCTTGCGCAACGCAAGGGCCAACACCGAGCGGGTTTCGGCGGGCTCGATAACATCGGTAATGTAGCCACGGGAAGCCGAAAGATACGGCGATGCAAATTCGGACCGATAGTCCGCCACCAGCTCGGCAACTTTCGCCCGCCGGTCCTCAGCCGCCTCCAATTCCTTGCGATAGAGGATATTGACGGCCCCCTCTGCGCCCATCACCGCAATCTCGCCCGTGGGCCAGGCAAACACCAGATCCGCGCCCATTTCCTGGCTGCACATCGCCAGATAAGAGCCCCCGTAGGCCTTGCGCAGGATGATCGTGATCTTAGGAACGGTGGCCGATGCATAGGCATAGAGCAGCTTCGCCCCGTGGCGAATGATCCCCCCTCGCTCCTGCTCGATTCCCGGCAGAAAACCCGGCACGTCCACGAGATTGACGATAGGGATGTTGAATACGTTACAAAAGCGAATAAAGCGAGCGCCCTTGTCGGACGCATTGATATCCAGCGCGCCTGCCAGCTCCATGGACTGATTGGCCAGCAAGCCGATGACGATGCCCTCGACCCGAGCAAAACCGACGATCAAATTCTTGGCCCATCCAGCGTGCACCTCCAGCAGTACGCCCCCGTCCACTAGGCGCCGGATGACCTGCCGCACATCCATCGGCTCGCCAGGATCTTCCGGAATGACGGCGTTCATGCCCTCGTCTCGCGACAAGACGATGTCTGTCGTCGGCCGATGGGGCGGATCTTCGGTATTGTTAGGCGGCAGGTAGCTCAGCAGCTGCTTCGTGATCTGGATGGCATGATCGTCGTTGTCGGCGACGAAGTGCACGTTGCCGCTGACCGTCGCATGCACCACGGCGCTGCCCACATCATCCATGCTCACAGAGCGACCCGTCACCGCCTTGATCACCTCGGGCCCGGTGATGAACATGAAGGCGTTTTGCCTGGTCATGATGATGAAATCCATCAACGCGGGCGAGTAGGAAGCACCCCCGGCACAGGGCCCTAAGACCACGGCAATCTGCGGCACCACCCCGGAGAGCAGCACATTTTGGTAGAACACCTCCCCATAGCCCGAGAGAGCGTCCACCCCCTCCTGAATACGGGCCCCGCCGGAATCCTTGAAAGCAACCACCGGTATCCCCATCTTCAGCGCAAACCGCATGACATCCACCATCTTGCGGGCATGCATCTTACCTAGCGTGCCGGCGCCGACGGTGAAGTCCTGGCTAAAGGCAGCTACCGCAGTATTTCCCACATAGCCGGTCCCGGACACGATGCCATCACCGGGGAACTCCTTGCTTTCCATGTCGAAATGACGGGCGGTGTGGTGAATGTGCATGCCCATCTCCTGAAAGGTATTCGGTTCGAACAGACGTTCCAGCCGTTCCCGGGCCGTGAGCAAGCCTTTCTCATGCCGCTTCTTTATCTTGTCCTCGCCGCCAGCGGCGATAACTTTCTTGCGGCGTTCCTGCAAAATTTCAGTTAGCTTCGGAGAGAGCATATCTCCACCTCATCCCGTAGATCTGTAATACGTGTTGAGCGTCGCAACCCACCGCCTTCGGGCAGATCTTAGCTACCACCCCGCATAGCTACCCTTCTGCGCAGATGTTAGCTCAGCGCGGATGATCGAAAAAATGCGGTGCGGAGTATGGCGGCGAGCACCGGTGCGCTGCGGGAGCTTAGACGCGAGTGCCTCAACTCACCGGGTCTAGGGCCGTGCGCAGCCGCTTCAGCGACAGCCGCCGCCACTGCGCACCAGCCAGCATTACTCCCCGTAGGCTTGAATCACTTCCGGTGGTGCTTGTACGAGCTCGATCAGAACACCCTGTCCGCTGATCGGCGCGTCATCGTTTCCTTTCGGATGGATGAAACAGATGTCATAGCCGGAGCCGCCTCGGCGGATACCTCCAGGGGTAAAACGAACCCCCTGGGAGCCCAGCCATTCGACGGCGGCCGGCAAGTCGTCGATCCAAAGTCCAATGTGGTTCAGAGGCGGGTCTTGCACCTTGGGCTTTTTCTCGGGATCGATGGGCTGCATCAAGTCCACTTCAAGCTTGAGCGCACCGGAACCCGCCACCACGATGTCTTCGTCGACGTTTTCCCGTTCGCTCTTGAAATTACCGCTGACCTGCAAGCCCAGCGCATCGACCCAAAGTGCCTTGAGTTTCTCTTTATCGAGGCTACCGATGGCGATCTGCTGGACGCCGAGGACTCTAAAGGGTCTGTCACTCACGGCGGAACTCCTCCACGGTTCTTGTTGTTGGACCGGTTGTTCGGGCGGAGTATGCCACGGAAAAAAGAGGTTGTGAAGCAGAATCCCACCGGGCGCTACAGTCGCAGCGCCCGCGCGGTCCTGATCCTCACCGGGTAGAAGGTAGCCCGTTCCCTAGGTCAAGGCAGACAGCAGCACGCCTGCCGCCACGGCGGAGCCGATGACGCCCGCCACATTGGGACCCATGGCATGCATGAGCAGGAAGTTGTGGGGGTCTTCTTTCTGGCCAACGTTGTGCACCACCCGAGCGGCCATCGGCACCGCGGAGACGCCGGCCGCGCCGATCAGGGGATTGATGGGATGTTTGCTCAGCTTGTTCATGAGCTTGGCCAGCAGTACGCCACAGGCGGTGGCGATGGCGAAAGCCGCCATGCCTAGGATGAAGATATAGATCGTTTGCAAAGTCAGAAACGTTGAGGCTTGGGTCTTGGCCCCCACCGACACCCCGAGCAGGATGGTCACGATGTCGATGAACTGGTTCTGCGCCGTCTTAGAGAGTCGGTCGGTGACCAGGCTCTCGCGCAACAGGTTGCCGAAGAACAGCATACCGAGCAGCGGCAAGGCCGCTGGAGTGATGAAGGCTGTCAGCAGAAAACCGACGATAGGAAACATAATGCGTGTGCGCCGCGACACCTCCCGGGGCGCTTCCATGCGGATCAGCCTTTCCTTCTTGGTGGTCAAGAGCTTCATGATGGGAGGCTGGATGATCGGCACCATGGCCATGTAGCTGTAGGCGGCCAGCGCCACCGCCCCCAGCAGATCGGGGGCGAGCACGGCCGAGACGAAAATAGACGTCGGCCCGTCCGCGCCGCCGATGATGCCGATCGAGGCCGCCTCCTGCGGCGTGAAACCCAGCACCAGGGCCACCAGCAAGGCACCGAAAATGCCGACCTGCGCCGCCGCACCCAGCAACAGCGTGCGTGGGTTGCTGAGCATGGGACCAAAATCGGTCAACGCACCAACCCCCAAGAAAATGAGCGGCGGGAAGATCCCCCAGGCGACACCGCGAAACAGCCACCAGAAGAAACCCGCATTGGCGGGATCCAGGGTCTTCGGCTCGACGATGGTCGGATAACGATCGTCCTCGGCTTGCTCGAGCGCGAGTATGCGCCGTCCTTGACCCACATCGATGATCGACGGCTCCTTGACCTCGCCATAGTAGGTGAGCTTGACATGCTCGTTGGCGATGATCGCCTCACCGTGCTCGACGAGCCGTTTTCCCTCCTGGGTATCGTGGATCGGCGTGGTGGGTTTCAGAACGTCCTTGACGCGCTCCACCCGGTAGTAGTGGAGCTCAGCCTCGCTCATCGGCCCGTCGTAGACGCCGATGCTCAATTTCGAGGTGTCGTAGGGAATGTTGCCGACGACCATACCGAAGCCGATGGGCACCAACAGCAGGGGTTCAAACTTCTTGTTGATGGCGAGGTAGATGAACAGGCAACCGATCAGGATCATCACCCCGTTGCCCCACTGGAAATGGCCGAAGCCGGTTTGCGCGAGGAAATCGACGAGGGTTTCGTACATGGATCATAGCTCCCCGTGACGACATGAGCCGCGGGCTACGGCAGAGGATATTATTGTTACGGTGGTGTAGAGGTCCGCCAAGCAGAACAGCAGCACTGGCACCTACTCGAACTCCATGAGGAGCTGTCCCTGGGTCACGGCGTCGCCTTCGGCGACATGAACGTTCTTGATGGTTCCGGGTCCCGCTGCCACAACGTTGGTTTCCATCTTCATGGCTTCCAGGATCAGCAGATCCTGGTTGGTCTCGACGCTATCGCCGACCTTCACTAGGAGCTTGAACACGGTGCCCGAAAGGGGGCTGGTGACGGTTTTGTCAGCGCCCTCGGGAAGCGGAGCCGCGGGCTTGGGCGCCGCCGATGGTTTGGCGGCAGCTTTCGGCGCGCCGGCGGGCGACGGTGCGGCCGGTCGAGCGGGGACGACTTCACCGCCTTCTTCCACAAACTCTACGTCCAAATCGTAGGTGACGCCGTCTAGCGTGATCCGCATTTTCATGGTGGACCTTCCCCCCTTACTATGAAAACCAATGTCAATGGAGCGATTCCCGGATATGCTCCGCTCGCCCCGTGGCAGCCCATTCTGCCGGGATATGCTTATGGCTAATGAAACGGACCCGACGAATACGAACCGGGCGTTTCACGGCTACCGCCGCCGCTGCAGCAAGGAGGACCAGTACGTGCTTATCCACACTATCCAATGACTCATCCGGTAGGGGTGCAGTGGCTGCGGCGGGGACCGGTGGTTTATCTCTGAATAGGCGCCCGATTAGGCTAACTGCGAGACCCATGATGATCAGTGCGACAAACACCGTTCCGACACCGACGGCGGTGATCTGGAGACCCAACGTCATCGTTTCAGACATGGTTTAGACGCCCCTAATGGCTGCATGGCAGAACATAGATGGGAAACTCCTTTCGGTAGGGTCTGGTTTTTCCCCCAGCGGCATTCTCTGTCCGAGTCCTGGCGGAAGAGTCCCTACGCCCGATCCCTTCATCTTCGAAATCGTCGCGTCTACAACGGGATGTTGCCGTGTTTTTTGCTCGGGCGCGTTTCCCGCTTAGTGTGCATCCCTTCCAGGGCTTGCGCCAGGAACAGCCGGGTCTCGGCGGGTTCAATGACGTCATCCACCAGCCGCCGAGCGGCGGCGATATACGGCGTTGCAAAGGTGGCGCGATAGTGCTCGATGAGTTCGCGACGCTTTGCATCTGGGTCCTCGGCCTCTTCGATCTCACGCCGGAAGACGATGCTCGCCGCCCCTTCCGCGCCCATCACCGCCACCTCTGCGCTCGGCCAGGCAGCCACCCGATCGGCGCCAAGGTCCTTGGCGCACATGGCGACATAAGCACCGCCGTAGGCCTTGCGCACGATGACCGTGAGCTTTGGCACCGTGCACTGGGAGTAGGCGAACAGTAATTTTGCGCCGTGGCGGATGATACCGCCGTATTCCTGCTGCACCCCAGGCAAAAATCCCGGCACATCGACGAAGGTCACCAACGGGATGTTGAAAGCATTGCAAAAACGGATGAAGCGCGCCGCCTTGTCGGAGCTATTGATGTCGACACAGCCTGCCATGAACTTCGGCTGATTGCCGACGATGCCGACCGTTCGCCCCATGACGCGCGCGAAACCGATGACGATGTTCTGCGCGAATTCCCGGTGGACCTCCAGAAAGTCCGCATTGTCCACGACGCGCAGGATGATGTCCTTGATGTCATAGGGCTTCTTCGGGTCTTCTGGGAGAATCGTGTTGAGCGATTCATCGAGCTCAATGGTCTCCTCGAAGGGCGCTCTCGGCGCCCCCTCCAGATTGTTCGACGGTAGAAACGAGAGCAATCGCTTGCAGATGTGAATGGCATCGTAATCGTCGTCGGCGACGAAATGACACACCCCGGATTGGCGCATGTGGGCATCGGGCCCACCCAAACGCTCCATGCTGATCTCTTCGCCGGTGACCTGCTTAATGACATCCGGTCCCGTAATGAACATCCGCGCTTGGCGCGTCTGAATGATGAAATCGGTGAGTGCGGGACTGTAGACCGCGCCTCCTGCACAGGGGCCACAGATGAGGGAGATCTGCGGGATCACCCCAGATACCAAGGTGTTGTGATAGAAGATTCGCCCGTAGGCGGCAAGGCTGTCGATGCCCTCCTGCACCCTAGCGCCGGCTGAATCGTTGAAGAGAACGAAAGGCGTACCGGTTTTCAGCGCACTTTTCATCATCTCGACGATCTTGTCACAGTGCACCTCTCCCGCCGATCCACCCGCCACCGTAAAGTCGTGACTGGCGACGTGAATGGGTCGACCCTCGACGGTCGCGGTGCCCGTCACCACCGCCTCGGCAGGGAAATGGCGCCCATCCATACCGAACAACGTGGCACGGTGTTCAGCAAACAGGAGTAATTCGTGGAAGCTATCGGGATCGACAAGGTTATCGATGCGTTCCCGCGCGGTGAGCTTGCCGGCTTCGTGCTGTTTCTCGATGCGCTTCGGTCCGCCGCCTTGATGCAGTTCTGCCTGTTTGGCGCGCAGCTCCTGGATGCGTTCTTTCATTGTCATCATGGTTGCCGCCGAAATCCTTGGTTGTTATCCGCCCGCTCCACCCCTTGACCTGTTCGCTCCATTGGCCGCCTGGTCGGCGCGATTTCGCCAGATAGAGGGGAAGTTGATGGTGCCTAACAGTCACAGACCGTAGTGCACTGCAACATTCTCCTTTAGTCGGACACCGGCGGTCAAGAGATGGGTAAGAATCGCTTTGCCCTAGATCATGTCTTTGCAGATTTTTCTCTAAAGAAGCAGACGATGGTGCCAGACGGTGTGAGAGGTTGTGAAAAAACCGTCGCGAGCGACCCGAGAGCCAGGCGGACGGCGCGCAGCGACGAGACATATCAAGTAGATAGGCGAGGAGCGAGCACCGCCCAACGCCGCTATCGGGTCGTGTAGCAGGTTTTTTCACAACCTCTGAGAACACAGGAAAGATCGGTTGTTGGCTAGAGGGGTAATAGGCACAGGCTCGGGCTATATCGCGATCCATGCCAGGCGGCTTCACGTCGGTTTCACCGATGAGGGGCTCTGCAAGAAGGACGCCTTCAGTACTAAGGAGAGGTGCCGGGGGGCTGCACCACGCCAACCCCCCAAACAAAGAAGCTGTCAGGCGCGTTCCCTTAGCCACTTGGCAACCCCCGGGGCCAGGATCGCCTGGGATTTGCCGCCCGTGTAGATGCCGATATGACCGGTCTCGATGGCCATCTCCGTGTAATCCTTGGTTCCCACGTGCTTACCAAGGGCGGTGGTACAGGCCGGCGGTACCAAGTGGTCCCGCGTGGCGTACACATTGAACACCGGCACCGTCACATTCTTCAGATCCACTTTTTGACCGCCCAGCTCGAGTTCACCTTTTACCAGCTTGTTACCCTGGAGAAAGTTCTTCACGAACTCACGGTATGCTTCACCAGCGCTGTCAGGACCATTGAACAGCCACTTCTCCATGCGCAGGAAGTTCAGCAGCGCCTTCTCATCATCGAGGATGTCGACCATGTCGTTGTACTTTCCAAAGTTCAACGCAAAGGGCGACACCATGAGAAAGGATACGTTGAGGAGGTCTGCCGGCACATTGCCCATGGCATCGACCATCAGGTCAATATCAGCGCCCTTGCCCATCTTGAACAGCAGCCCGAGGTGCGGCTTAGCCTCGTCCTCGCCGGCATGGAAATCGATGGGCGTGACGGTGAGCACGAGGTTCTTCACCTTCTCAGGGTGGAGGGCGGTGTAACAGGTACACATAGTGCCGCCCTGGCAGATACCGAAGATGTTGATCTTGTCGACGTTGTAGTGCTCTCGCATGAAATCCACGCAATCGTCGAGGTAGCCATTTACATAGTCATCGATGGTGAGATACTTGTCCGCGGGCAGCGGATCACCCCACTCGATGAGGTGCACGTCCATGCCTTCCTTCAACAGGTTGCGCACCAGGGATCGGTCCGGCTGCAGATCCGCCACCTGGTAGCGGTTGACCAACGCGTAGACGATGAGCAGCGGTGTTTCGAAGGGTTTGTCCACCACCGCTCGATAGCGAAACAGCTTCAGCTTATCCTGGGTATAGATGACGTCCTTCGGCGTGCTGCCGATATCCACGTCTTCTTCTTTGAGCTTGCTTAAGTATTCGAGCCCTTTGGTGACTTTGCGATTGATCTCCGCGATCTCCTTGACCGCATCGTCTGGATGAATGCGAACAGGGTAGGTCAACATGGTTACCTCCTCTAGCAGCTGGCTAACGGCACGTTAATGTTGTTCAATTGAAAGCTATTTATTCGGTACGGTTCTAGGCGGCCATCCGGCACGCGCTTGGCCCCTTGGCGAGGTTTAGGATTTAGCCGTGGTCTTGCGCTTGGCTGCCGCCTTCTCGACCGTGGCGGCCTCCTTAGGGGGCTCCAACACGCCCTGGGACTTCGCGGCGTGTAGCGCTTTGCGCAACTCACGAACTTCTTTCTTCAGGTTGTGCAAGGTGCGGTAGGCGTCATCCACCTCGGTACGGGTCGGGATGTCCAGCGACTTCATGACCATCTCCAGGACCTCCCGCTGAGCAAGCTTGTAACTCAGGGCAGCCTGGGACATATCTTTCTGTACGGCGGTGAATTCTTCCGAGTTGTACAGCTCGGTGAAGGATCGGTCGGCGACCCGCACCCAAATCCGCATCAGCTCCCGCACACTGGTTATTTGTTCGCCCTTTTGGGCCAGCCCAGCCAGGTGTTCCATGGTGCGTTCAACAGCTTGCTCGATGGCCTTGGCCATGGCAGCCTGATACTTAGTGCTAGACTTACGCAGATCGACGAAGGCGTCGAATGCCCGCAGGATCTTGGCCTGTTGCTCGCGAGCGACACCGATCGACGGGATCTCCGACAGCCCTTCAAACGCCGGCTCCATGTCCTCGCGCATGGTGAGCATACGGGCTAGCGGAGAGGTTCCGCCGAGTAGCATCTCGCCGACGTGCCCTGTCATGCCCGATTGGCTGAGGGAGGACACCCAGGGCTTCAAAACCGTTCCCCATTCCCCGAGGAAAGAGGTCCACAGATCCGTGACATTCTTGCCGGCTCCCATGGCTCGCTCCGGTAGAACCGTCATCTGCTGGGTCCATTGGTCGAGGAAGCGTTGCAGATCCGGCTGCCAGGATTTTCCGGCCTCTAGGTTCGGAGCCACGGTCTGCCAAGCTTTGGTAAGCAGCTCGAGGCTACGCATCATCGTGGCCTGGCTGCCGAAGATGTTGCTGGCAGTCCACTGACTAGTATCGCCGCTACCTTTGGTCCAGGCCCCCATTCCCTGTTTCAGCCACGATAGCGGATCCGAGACGTTGGGCATGCCGCCCAGGCCTGGCGCATTACGTGCCAAATCGTACCAACCTTCCCAGATGTGTTTCTGCGCCTCGGTCCATGTATTCATCATGGCCTGGGCTTGGTCAGTCCAGTTCATATTTGGTTCCTCCTGCAAGCGGTATTGAGTAAAGCTACGATGACTCGGGTTGGATGACATTCAGGGAAACGGGCTGCAGCCGGCATCCATCCGACCTCGCGATCGAGGACGCCCGATGGCAACGGATCGACCGACGGAAAAGGGACAAGCTCTGGGGGTCTAAGGCACAACGATTAGTGCCCTAGATAGATCATTCTTGTTAACCGATGAGCGCTGTCCATGGAAGGATTGCATGGCGTCTCGAAAGCGTCGAGTCGCGCCGACTATAGGGATATTACTGAGTGGTGTCAACTTGGCTCAGATAGGGCAGCCATTCTCATCTTGAGTTGCGGAGGGTACCGTAGGGAGAGTGAGTAATGTGACGGCACCTTCCCAATGCGCGCTCCCTTTGGTTGCCTCGGTTTGACGCTCTGTTGAAGCCGTTACGCGCAACGTTTGAGGGGTTTGCGGATCCGCGGCGTGGCCAGAACACCCGTTACACGAGGGTGGATGCAGCGTGGAGAGCCTTCTCGGTCTTTTGCATGCCGAGCACCTCCTTGTTGGAACGTCAGCGCAGGTCTCTTTGGGCCGGTAATCATCCAGAAAGTCGCGCCGGTAACCCACCGGCTGCCGGTTCTAGATCGGCGCGCGGACGGCCTGCTTGATGGCCTCCTCCTCAGGGGAAATGGGCGGGTAAATTTCGACGCGGGCGCGCCATGGCGCACTCGACGACGATTCGGTCAGAGGCGCCATGCGTCCT
>CAZUZO010000062.1:0-18453 GCA_964624765.1 uncultured Thiotrichales bacterium | reverse complement strand
TTTGCCTTTGGGGCAGCCGACCCCGGGCCGCAAGGGACGCCGTGAAGACGTCCCTGTCGGCTTGGGTCCGGCGCCTTTGCACACACCCTTGCGCGCCCGGGGTTCGGCTGCCGAAGGCTTGGGCGCCGATCGTGCCTACCGAAGAGCAACCCCGACGAAACGATGACTATGGCCAGGTCTTCGCTGCCCGCCGTCCGCCCCCTCGCCACGCTTTCTCGATAGCCGATCAGCTAGGACTTCGGTACCACCATTTCCTCGGGAACGACGTACTGATCGAATTGCTCGCTCGTCAACAGGCCGAGCTTGATGGCCGATTCCTTGAGGGTGATGTTGTCCGCGAAGGCCGTCTTCGCGATCTTCGCAGCGTTCTCATAGCCTATGTAAGGATTCAACGCCGTCACCAGCATCAGTGAGTTGTACAGATTGTGGTGGATCTTCTCCATCACGGGCTCGATACCGATGGCGCAATGATCGTTGAAGGACTGCATGGCATCCGCTAGCAGTTGTGTCGATTGCAGGAAGTTGTAGGCGATGACCGGCTTAAAAACATTGAGCTCAAAATTTCCCTGGCTGGCGGCGAACCCGATGGTGGCATCGTTGCCAAATACCTGACAGGCGACCATGGTTAGGGCTTCGGATTGCGTGGGATTGACTTTACCCGGCATGATCGAGCTGCCCGGCTCGTTGGCCGGGATCGCGATCTCACCGATCCCGCAGCGCGGCCCACTGGCTAGCCAGCGTACATCATTGGCGATCTTCATGAGGTTGGCAGCCAATGCCTTGAGGGCGCCGCTCGCGAAGGCCAGTGCATCGTGAGAGGTGAGGGCCTGAAACTTGTTCGACGCGGACAGGAATTGCTTACCTGTATCGCTCGCGATGGCGGTTGCCACTCGCTCACCGAATTCGGGATGGGCATTGAGCCCCGTTCCGACCGCCGTCCCACCGATGGCCAACTCGCGAACGTGTTGGAGGGCATCTTTTAGCTGCGTACGGCTGGTGTCCAGCATGGCTACCCAGCCGGAGATCTCCTGCCCCAGAGTTAGCGGTGTGGCGTCTTGGAGATGAGTACGGCCGATTTTCACGATGTCTTTGAACTGCTCAGCCTTGCCGTGGAGGGTGTGTCGCAGCGTCTCCAATGCCGGTATGAGTTCGTTTTCGACGGCAATCACAGCGGCGATGTGCATGGCAGTCGGAAACGTATCGTTGGAGCTCTGTGACATGTTCACATGATCGTTTGGGTGCACCAGCTTCTCCTGGGTGAAATCGCCGCCCAGAATCTGCGTGGCTCGGTTGGCAATGACTTCATTGCAGTTCATGTTGCTTTGGGTGCCGCTGCCCGTTTGCCACACCGATAGCGGGAATTCCTGATCATACTGACCTGTGAGAATTTCTTCACAGGCCTGAACGATCGCTGTCACTTTCTGCTGCTCCAGCTTGCCCAGGTCACGGTTGACCGTGGCGCAGGCCTTTTTGAGTTGCGCGAAGGCGTGGATGAGCTTCAGCGGCATCTTTTCCGCGCCTATCTTGAAGTTCTGAAAGCTACGCTCGGTTTGCGCTCCCCACAGACGGTCCGCCGGAACCTGCACTTCTCCCATGGTGTCTCGTTCGATGCGATATTCCATAATGTCTCCTCGAAGACAGCTGTTTATTAGACTTGTGGCTTGGCGATCGTTTTCGTCGCCCGCTGATCCGCGGTGCTGGGATTCCCCACCCTACCTACCGACGGTTTTCTCTCAACCAGTGTGGCGTTGCCGGAGCGCTCCCCTCGGTCAGCGTTGTGATCGGACAATGTGGCGTGCCAAGGGCTGGACCATGTTATCGATTGTTGAACGAGAAGCAAACTGAGAGAGCATGCTACAGCGCGACCTGGCGTGCGACATAGTCGCTAACGGTTCTTCTTTGCTCTTCCCCCATCTGTAACCCGCTCTTGGTCCGGCGCCAGAGTAAATCCTCAGCTGTGCGGGCCCACTCGTTGTGGATCATGTAATCCACTTCGCGGGCGAACAGACCGGCACCGAAATGTTCACCTAAGGACGCCGGGTCGTCGGCTCCCGCGAGGACTTCCCCCGCCAACGTGCCGTGGCGTCGAGCCACGGCACTCAATATCGGTATCGGCAGATTAGGGTAGCGCAGGGCGAGATCGGATATGAGCGCAGGCATCCCGCCCGGCGGGAGATCGGCCCCCGGTAGGGGCGTCGACTCGGTCCAGGGTGGGCCTTGGCCTGGCCAAACACTGGAGAGTTTCCCCAGGACGCGCTCCGCAAGCCTGCGGTAGGTGGTGAGTTTTCCGCCATAGACGGTTAGCAGAGGTGCCGCTGAGTTGACCCACTGGAGCTCGATGGTGTAATCGCGGGTGATCGCCGAAGGGTTGCTGTGGCTGTCATCGTAAAGGGGCCTCAGCCCAGCATATTGCCATACGATGTCCCGCGGCGAAGGTGAATGGTTGAAGAAGCGCGCCACCGCCTGGCAAAGATACACCGCCTCTTCAGCAGAAGCGGTGATCGGGCCTGGCGGGTCCCCAAAGGCGATCTCGGTCGTGCCGATCAGGGAGAAGGACTCTTCGTAGGGAATGACGAACAACACACGCCCATCGTCGTTCTGAAGTATGTAGGCGTGATTGCCGGGGTGCAGGCGCGGGACCACGATGTGACTGCCTTTCACCAGTCGGATGCGGGCTGTGGATTTCCAACCTTGGAAGCATTTGGCGAGTTGCGTGGTCCATGGCCCGGCAGCGTTGACCAATGCCCGAGCGTGCAGGACCAACTGGTTGCCTGTGGCCCGCTCCCTGAGCGTAACACGCCAAGTACGGCCTATGATGGAGGCTTGCAGGCACTGCGTGCCGACCATCACTTTCGCGCCGAGATCAGCCGCCGCTCTGGCATTGAGGAGCACTAACCGTGCGTCATCTACGAGGCAATCGGAGTATACAAACCCTTGTCGATACTCGGGCCTGAGCGCGTTTCCATTCCAGCCTGGCTGGAACGAAATGGGCTCGGACTTGGGTAGGCTGCTGTCTTTGCTGAGAAAGTCATAAAGAAACAATCCGGCTCGGATCTTCCAGGTCGGACGCACCTGAGGCGCATGGGGAAGCACAAACCGCAGCGGTGTGACGAGGTGAGCGGCGGTACGCAGCAGGATTTCTCGCTCGGCGAGCGCTTCGCGCACCAGGCGAAACTGGAAATGCTCCAGGTACCTTAGACCACCGTGAATGAGTTTGCTGCTCGCCGAGGAGGTCGAGTCGCTGATATCGCCCTGCTCGCAGAGTGCCACAGACAGCCCACGCCCCGCCGCATCGCGGGCAATACCGACACCGTTGATGCCCCCTCCAACGATCAGCAAATCAAACGGATGGGTGCTCGTCTCCACGCTGCTGGGCTCTGCTTGTGGTATCATCGGGCGCCCGGCCGGCGAAGTAAGTCACGGATGCGCCCTGTCGAACGAGAGACGGGTTATAGGTCCCAATCTTGCCCGCGCGAACACCGGTATCGCAGGTGCAAGCAGTCCTTACAACAGCTTCTTGGGCTGTCAAGCCGTTTCTTGCAGCTGTTCTATCAGGGCATCCGCAAACCCGCTGGTGGAAACCTCGATGGCTCCCTCCATTTGCCGGGCAAAATCGTAGGTGACGATCTTGCGTTTGATGACCTTTGGATAGGCATCCCGAATGATATCGGCCACCTCGTTCCAACCGATATACTCGAACATGAGCACTCCGCTAAAGAGCAGCGATCCAGGATTGACTTTGTCCAGGTTGGCATACTTAGGGGCGGTGCCATGGGTCGCCTCGAAGACAGCGATATGGTCCCCAATATTGGCTCCCGGAGCGATGCCTATCCCACCGACCTCTGCGGCAATAGCGTCGGAAAGGTAATCGCCATTGAGGTTCGGAGTGGCGATCACGTCGAATTCTGCCGGTCTTAACAGCATCAATTGAAACATCACATCGGCGATGCGGTCCTTGATAACCACTTTGCCCTGTGGCCGTTTACCGCCATAGTCACGATACAGTTCCTCTTCTGTGATGGTGCTCTGTCCAAATTCCTGGCGAGCGACTTCGTAGCCCCAATTTCGAAAAGCGCCCTCCGTGAACTTCATGATGTTTCCCTTGTGGACGAGAGTAACGCTTTCTCGTTGGTGATCGATAGCATACTGGATCGCTTTGCGAACCAAGCGCTTAGTGGCGAAGGGACTGATAGGTTTTACACCGAGCCCGGCATCGTCGAAGAAATTGGCGCCCATTTCCTGTTTAAGGAAGCGCTCGAGCTTACGCATGGCATCAGAGCCTGAGGGATATTCGATGCCTGCATAGACGTCCTCGGTGTTTTCGCGGAAAATGACGACGTCGATCTGTTCGGGTGCTTTCAGTGGTGAGGGAACGCCTGGATAGTAGCGGACCGGTCGCACGCAGGCGTAGAGGTCAAGCGCTTGACGCAGGGACACGTTGAGCGAGCGAAAACCTTCTCCCACTGGGGTGGTGAGGGGGCCTTTGATTGCCACGACGAGCTGTTTTAAGGCGTCGAGGGTCTCTTGTGGGAAATAATCACCGGAATACCGTTCAGCGGCTTTCTCGCCGAGGTAGAGCTCGGCCCAATGGACCCGGCGGCGCCCCCCATAGGCGTGTTTAACGGCTGCGTCCCAGACACGCAGACAGGCACGCATGATATCCGACCCAATACCGTCTCCTTCAATGTATCCCAGCACAGGGTTATCGGGGACGACCAGTTTATTCGCCTCGACGGTGAGTGGTTCGCCCCCGGTGGGTAATTTAATGTGCTGATAATTCATGGTCCCTCCTACGGCTCGCAATCGCGGGGGTAGTATATCAGCCGTGACCACGGCGAACCTAGCGATGGGTGTGACCGCTGGCACGTGCAACGTCGACTGGCGTTTCCCAGGGATGGTCGGTTTTGGGCAAAAAATTGCAGTAGCGTTGTGTTTGTGAAACGCGATGAGATCGTTGTTTGAGTAAGCTTGGTGGCGGCCTAAGGCCCGCTTTTCCCATCGTCACTTGGCTAATCGGTTTGGGGGTGCGAGAATGTAACGCTTATCGCTGGCTTCGGCCACTGTCTCGCCGTCACCAGCAACACGCAAAGGAGAGGGCACCGCGGA
Organism: uncultured Thiotrichales bacterium; assembly: GCA_964624765.1. Classification (GTDB taxonomy): domain Bacteria; phylum Pseudomonadota; class Gammaproteobacteria; order HK1; family HK1; genus JAGTVB01. The sequence goes on along the minus strand of CAZUZO010000062.1, from coordinate 13,347 downwards.
GGGCTGGCGCCACGAAGGTGTTTAGTCTGATCCAACGCAGTCAACTTTACGGGCACAAGTCTTGACAACCATTTCGAGGGCAAACCCCGTCATTTTCAAAACGGCTTCTCAGAAAGACGGCATGGATGAGCGCATAGACCAAGGTCAGGTTGCTACCGACGAAGCTTTCCAGGATTTTATTTTGCAGGGCGTGTCTCGTACCTTCGCCCTCACGATACCTCAACTCCCGTCATCCCTGTCGCGTGTCGTCGGCAATGCCTATCTGCTTTGTCGTATCGCAGATACGATCGAGGATGAACCGGCACTCGACTGGGAGAAGAAATGTCAGTTTGCGCAGGAATTCGCGCGTGTCGTTGCGGCTAAGTCTTCGGCTTCACGGTTTGCCGTAGCGTTGCATTCCCAGCTTTCCGATGCCACGCTGCCGGCCGAGCGAGAGCTCGTTTCTAACACCGCCAGAGTTATTCGGCTCACGCATGGATTCAATGATGTCCAGCGATCGGCATTGCAGCGGTGTGTGCAAATCATGGCCTCGGGTATGGCTGAGTTTCAGCAGAACAAAACATTGGCGGGGCTCCCAAACCTGCGGCAACTGGATCGATACTGTTATTACGTTGCCGGTGTCGTGGGCGAGATGTTGACCGAGTTGTTTTGTGATCACCTGACCGAGATGCGAGAGCATCGTGAGCATTTGTCCCGGCTTGCCGTATCTTTTGGACAGGGTCTACAGATGACCAACATTCTCAAGGATATTTGGGAGGATCGGCAACGGGGTGCCTGTTGGCTGCCGCGCGATGTTTTTCTCAGAGCCGGTTTCGATCTCAAAGATCTCTCCCCCGATCATTACAGCAATGCTTTCGGGAGGGGGCTAGACGAGCTCATCGGAATCGCCCGTATGCATCTCCTGAATGCGCTGACTTACACTTTACATTTTCCCCGGGGCGAGAAGGGTATTCGACGTTTTTGCTTGTGGGCGGTGGGAATGGCTGTCCTGACGCTGCGCAATATTTCCAAGCACCCGGATTTCAGAACCGGTCGACAGGTGAAGATCTCGAGGCGGGCGGTGCAAGGCACGGTACTCGTAACCAGCCTTGCGGTCTCGAACGATGTCATTTTGCGCGGCATTTTCCAGCTCTACACGAGGAGGCTGCCGGCGGCGTCGAGCCCCATGGGTCTGCCCACCCCTGGCTATTAGAAGCTGTTTTAAAAATTACTGCGCGTGCCTGAGCGGCGTTGCCCGGCGGCTCGCAATCCTCATGTACTCCCTTGTACACTCCGGTTGCTCGCCACCGTGCGCCTTGCGACTCCGGCGCCCGTGACATTTTTAAAACAGCTTCTTAGGCTTGTCATCGGCCTTCCGCGAATAAGCAAAATGCACGGCGGCGATACCCGCGTGCAGAACGATTTTGTGTCGCGCCACAGCGCACTGTCGCCCTGCCGGGCCCCTCATCGACCGGCTTCTAAGTTGTGTCGGTGGTATAAGGAACTAATAACCCAATGAACAGACAAGCTCTAAAAGCCGCCCGGTTGTTCGATGAACAGACTGCACCCGAGCCGACACCGCGCGCCCAACGGCCCGACGCACTGGGCGAGTCTGTCAGCCGGGCACTCGGTGCCCTGCTCGTGGACCAACATCCCGAGGGGTACTGGTGTTACGAGCTGGAGGCTGACTGCACAATTCCGTCCGAATATATCCTCATGATGCATTTCATGGACGAGATCGACACAGCCCTGGAGCAAAAGCTCGCTGTCTACATACGCCAACGCCAGGCAGAGCACGGGGGTTGGCCACTCTACCAGGGCGGCGCCTTTGATCTCAGTTGTTCGGTAAAAGCCTACTATGCGCTTAAGCTCGCGGGGGATAGCATTCAGGCCTCCCACATGGCACGTGCTCGTGAAGCCATACTTCAACGAGGCGGTGCGGCGCGGGCCAATGTCTTCACGCGTATCGCGCTGGCGCTGTTCGGCCAGCTTCCTTGGCGCGGGGTACCGTTCGTTCCGGTGGAGATCGTACTCTTGCCGCGCTGGTTTTTCTTTCATTTGAGCAAGGTATCGTACTGGTCGCGAACGGTGATGGTCCCGCTATCCATTCTGTGCAGCCTCAAGGCTAAGGCGCGTAACCCACGGGATGTGCATGTGCCTGAGCTTTTCACCATGCCGCCTGACCAGGAACGCAACTATTTTCCAGTTCGTTCCGCCCTCAATCGGGTTTTTCTCCTGCTCGAACGCACGGCGCGGAGGCTCGAGCACCTCATGCCACGTGGGGTGCGCCGGCGTGCGATGCAACGCGCGGAGCAGTGGGTGGTGGCCCGCCTCAATGGCACCGATGGTCTCGGCGCCATTTTCCCTGCCATGGTCAACGCCTATGAGGCGCTGGCCCTGCTGGGCTACGCTGCGGATCACCCGTACCGGGTGATGTCCGGCGAGGCTCTACGGCGGCTTCTCGTCAGCCAATCCGAGCTGGCCTACTGTCAGCCCTGTGTCTCACCGGTTTGGGATACGGCGATCGCGTGCTGCGGTGTGCAGGAGGCCGCACAGTTAACCGATCCTGTGGCTGCCGGTCTCGATTGGCTGGCTTCTCGCCAGCTGCTGGACGAGCCAGGAGATTGGCGAGAGAAGCGGCCGGCGCTCAAGGGCGGGGGATGGGCATTCCAATTCGGCAATGGCCACTATCCGGATCTCGATGACACCGCGATGGTTGGGTGGGCGATGGCGCGGTGCGGCACCACGCGGTATGGAAACCGGATCGAGCGGGCGGCGGCATGGACCAGCGGTATGCAATCGAGTAACGGAGGATTCGCGTCTTTTGACGTCGACAATACGTTCACGTACCTCAACGAGCTCCCGTTTGCTGACCATGGAGCGCTGCTCGATCCCCCTACGAGCGATGTTACAGCGCGTTGTGTGTTGTTTTTGAAACTCGCCGATCCCGTCCAATACGCTGGCTCGATCGCGCGTGGGCTGCAGTTCTTGCGCAACGAGCAGGAACCGGAAGGCTGTTGGTTCGGCCGTTGGGGTACCAACTACATCTATGGCACGTGGTCGGTGCTGGTGGCCTTAGAAGTGTTGGGAGAACCCGCCGATGCGCCCTACATCCAGCGCGCCGTAGAGTGGCTCAAGGCCGTTCAGCGCGCTGATGGCGGGTGGGGCGAAAGCAATGATAGCTATGCTGAACGGGCGCTCATGGGTACGGCCGGGCGCAGTACAGCGTTTCAGACCGCCTGGGCATTGTTAGGTCTGATGGCTGCCGGTGAGGTGGCTTCGCGGGCGGTATATCGAGGCATCGAGTACCTGCAAATGACCCAACAGGTCGACGGGTTGTGGCACAGCGACGAATTCACCGCCCCGGGATTCCCGCGGGTGTTCTACCTGAAATACCACGGCTACACCAAGTACTTTCCGCTCTGGGCGCTGGCACGCTATCAGCGGCTGCGCGCTAGCCGCCATTGACGGTGACCGGGGTGGTCGTGGCCCTTCCTGGCGAGTTCCGGGCGTTGGTGAAGCGTGGGCGCCCGGTTCCCAAGGGGTGTGTGCCCGCTTCCCCTGAAGTGTGGGTGGTGTGGTCCGGCATCGGTTCCGAACGGGCCAAGGACGCCGCGCACGCGCTGCTGGCTGCCGGCGCTCAGGCACTGGTGAGTTGGGGCGCTGCCGGCGGGCTCGACCCGGCGTTATCGGCCGGAACCTTGTTGCTGGCTGAAGCCGTTGTGGTGCCAGGACAGGGCCGTTATCCCGTCGATCTGAGGTGGCGGGCATCTCTGCGAGCGCGACTCATGGGTCATGTCGCGTTCGTAGAGGGCCCTCTGGCATCGACGCGTAAGGTATTGGATGACCCAGCGCAGAAGGCCGCGCTGTTTCGGGCCACTGGCGCCCTGGCGGCCGATATGGAGAGCGGGGCGGTGGCCGCGGTCGCCAAGCAACGGGGGAAGCCGTTCTTGGTGGTACGCGTTATCGCTGATACGGCGGCGATGGCCATGCCGAGACGCTTGCTGCACGAAGTAGACGACTGGGGACGGATCCGGCCGACAAGCTTGGTGGCGATGACGTTGCGCAACCCGTCTGAGCTTGTTCGCCTGTTGCGTCTAGGTAGGCGCTACTTTAGCGCCCTGCGCACCCTCGCCCTCGTCAACCGACACTTGGGCCTCGATGGGTTAAGGGGGCCTAGTCCATCGGTTTCCTAGGTCCTCAAAATTGCATCGCCCGAGCGTGGTTTGGATCAGGACCGCAGTCCCGCCCCGGCGGCTTGGGAACACGGACGTCGAGCGAAGTGGGTTTCGACTACGCGGACGATTCCGGTTGCATCGAGCCCGACCTCGGCCAGTAATTCTTCCCGAGTGCCATGTGAAAGAAAACGATCCGGGAGACCCAAATTGATGACGGGCACGAGGGCTTCATGGGCCATGAGACATTCGTTAACCGCGCTGCCTGCGCCACTGGCAACGGCATTGTCCTCAACGGTGACCAATACCTCATGAGTGGCTGCCAGGGATAGCACCATGGCCTCATCCAGTGGCTTGACAAAACGCATGTTGACCACCGTGGCACCCAGGCGCTCCGCCGCTTGCAGACACGGGGCCAGCATCACCCCAAAGGCCAGTAGCGCAACGGTCTTGCCATTACGACGGAGTTCCGCCTTGCCCAGCGGAAGCGCCGTCATCGCCTTGTTTATCGCTGCCCCGGGACCGTGACCGCGGGGATACCGGATAGCACTGGGTTTGCCTAACATGAAACCTGTGTACAGCATTTGCCGGCACTCGTTCTCGTCCGCCGGCGCCATGACCACCATGTTTGGCAAACAGCGAAGGTAGCTCATGTCGAAGCTTCCCGCGTGGGTCGGTCCATCAGGGCCCACCACGCCGGCGCGATCGATGGCCAGCACCACGGGCAGGTCTTGGATCGCGACATCATGGATGAGCTGATCGTAGGCGCGTTGCAAAAACGTGGAATAGATGGCGACGACCGGCCGGAAACCTTCACAGGCGAGCCCAGCGGCTACCGTGACGCTGTGCTGCTCGGCGATACCGACGTCGAAATACCGGTGCGGAAACTGCTTGGCAAAGCGCATCAGTCCCGAGCCCTCACGCATGGCGGGGGTGATCGCGACCAGGCGCTGGTCCTGTTTCGCCATATCGCAGATCCAATCGCCAAACACCTCGGTGAACGTTGGCCGCCCAGGGCGGCTAGAGGGCACTATCCCGGTGATCGGATCGAAGGCCCCGACCCCGTGGTAGGTGACCGGATCGGCTTCCGCAGGCGGATAGCCTTTACCCTTGCGGGTGACGACGTGGAGCAGCTGGGGCCCCTTGAGAGCGCGCAGATTCTGTAGGGTCGCAACCAGCGTGGGCAGGTCATGTCCGTCTATCGGTCCAATATAATTCCAGCCCAGTTCCTCGAATAAGGTGCCGGGGACGATCAACCCCTTGACATGCTCTTCGGCTCGCCGGGCCAATTCCCACACCGGCGGCATACGGCTCAATACCTTCTTACTTCCGGCACGAACCGTGGCGTAGAGCCGGCCAGAGAGAATGCGTGCGAAATAATTTGACAACGCGCCGACATTGGGGGAAATCGACATGTCATTGTCATTGAGCACGGCCAGCAGGTTGGCTTTCAGGTCGCCGGCGTGGTTGAGCGCCTCGAAGGCCATCCCAGCGGTCATGGCGCCGTCACCGATGATCGCCACGACCCGCCGCTCCGATCGCTGCCGTTCCGCGGCAATGGCCATGCCCAACGCGGCACTGATCGATGTTCCAGCATGTCCAACACCGAAGGTATCGAAGGGGCTCTCGGCCCGCTTGGGAAAGGGTGCGATACCTCCCTGCTGGCGGATACTGGGCATCTGCCGGCGGCGACCGGTCAGGATCTTATGAGGATAGGTCTGATGGCCGACATCCCAGACCAATCGGTCCTCGGGAGTCTGGAACACGTAGTGCAGTGCGATGGTGAGCTCGACTGTTCCCAAGCCTGCGGCGAAGTGGCCGCCTGATTGGGAAACACAGCGGATAAGGAATTGGCGCAGCTCTACGGCTAACGGCTCCAATTGGGATGGCGGGAGCTTCCTCAGATCCTCGGGGGTATCGATACGTTCGAGTAGGGGACTGGGATTGGTGGACGTCATAGCACGCATCGTATAAAGTTCGTCATCCATATTTACCGCGATTTTACAGGTTGATACCCATTGATAACAGATGTATCACTGTTGCGACGATCGGTCTTAACCCGTTCTGACAGGGATTTTGGCACAGACACAGCATGAATGGGGATCCGTGATCGAGAGCCTAGGAGAGCAAAAATCATGAGCGTTCCCTTGCGACAGCAGCTTAAGGTGGGTCTTTATGTGCTAGGGAAAAAACTGCGCGGCGAGCGGCGCTATCCCTTGGTGCTCATGCTGGAACCCCTGTTCCGTTGCAACCTGGCGTGTGCCGGTTGTGGCAAGATTGACTATCCAAAGCAAATCTTAGACCAGCGCCTTTCTTATGAAGAGTGCATGGCGGCCATCGACGAGTGCGGCGCCCCGACGGTGTCCATCGCGGGGGGGGAACCGCTTATCCATAAGGATATGCCTCGCATCGTGCGGGGTTTCGTTCAACGTAAGAAATTCGTGTATCTCTGCACCAACGCACTTCTGCTTAAGAAACGGATCCAGGATTATTCCCCCTCTGTCTACCTGACATTCTCGATACATCTCGATGGCCATCGTCACCGGCACGATGCCTCGGTGTGTCAGGATGGGGTATTCGATAAGACGGTAGAGGCCATCCGCTTAGCGGTCAGTCGAGGTTTTCGAGTCACGGTCAATTGCACGTTGTTCCAGGGCGAATCTCCGGAGGAAACGGCACAGTTTTTCGACTATGTCATGTCCCTGGGCGTAGAAGGTATCACAATCGCCCCGGGGTTCCAGTATGAGCGCGCGCCACAGCAGGAGGTGTTCCTACACCGTAAAGCCAGCAAGGAGCTGTTTCGTCGCATTTTCCGAAGCGGGAAGGGGCGTCGCTGGCAGTTCAATCAGTCCAGCCTCTACCTTGATTTTCTGGCCGGCAATCAGGCCTACCAGTGTACCCCGTGGGGCAGCCCGACGCGCAATGTTTTTGGCTGGCAAAAGCCCTGCTACTTGCTGGTGGGAGAAGGTATCGCGCCCACCTTCCGCGCCTTGATGGAGGAGACGGATTGGGATCGGTATGGGTTGGGCAATAACCCTAAGTGCGCGAACTGCATGATGCATTGTGGCTTCGAACCGACCGCCGTTAGCGATGCCGTGGCCAACCCCTTCAAGACGCTCAAGGTGTTCTTGAAGGGTCCTGACACCCGTGATCCCATGGTTCCAGAGCTGCCGATTCGCTACGCTTGCAACGACAACGAGCAGGGCACCGCTCGCAGCGCGGCTTCGGGCCGCGCACCTAAGGCGCCAGAGGTTGCCGTCGATGCCTTGGGTTGAAGGGCTGGTCTGGGGCGGGTGGCTGATCTGGCTGACCGTCCTCGTGTTGCCCTGGCGTCCCTGGAGTATCGCCGAGCGGTTAGAGAGCGCCGAGGATGATGCAAGAGGCGATCTCCGTGATGTGGTGGTCTTGGTCCCGGCGCGTAACGAAGCCAACGTGCTTGCCAAGACCCTGTCTGGGTTGGGGGGGCAGGGCGCTGGATTAAAGCTCGTGGTGGTCGACGATCAATCGACTGACAGGACAGCCGACGTGGTCCGCGGTTGCGGTGTCGCCGATCTCGTTCTTGTGCCTGGCCGAGCAATCCCTGAGGGGTGGACCGGCAAACTGTGGGCCCTGGAACAAGGAAAGGACTGGTTAGACCGTCCCTTGACGCTGCTTTTGGACGCCGATGTGGTCCTGTCACCTGGGCTCGTTGTGGCGCTCAGGCGCCAACTCCAGCAGCAAGGCGGTGGCTTGGTTTCCCTCATGGTGAAGTTACCAACCGGGACGTTTTGGCAGCGGCTCCTATTACCGCCGTTTGTCTATTTCTTCAAGCTGTTGTACCCGTTTCGACGGGTGAATTCAGGGGCCTCGCGGGTTGCGGCTGCGGCGGGCGGCTGTATGTTGCTTGAGACCCATGTGCTGGGGAAGATAGGCGCGTTTTATGCCTTCCGTGATGCGTTGATCGATGATTGTGCGTTGGCGCGTCGGGCCAAGCGCCTCGGCTTCCCCACCTGGATCGGATTGACGCGGTCGGCTACCAGCGAGCGCCCCGTGGGCGGGCTGAGGCCCATCTGGAATATGGTCGTACGCACGGCTTTCACGCAGCTGCAGTACTCGATCGGGTGGTTGTTGGTGTGTACGACCTTGATGACGATGGCCTTTGTGGGTCCAGTGCTGGCTATGCTTTCAGCATCGCCGTGGCTCATGGGTGCGGCGGTGATGGCGTTCATGGCTATGGCCGCGAGCTACTGGCCAACACTGCGCTTTTACGCGTTGCCGCCCTATCTGGCCCTCCTGCTACCCGTTGTGGGGGTCCTCTATCTGGCCATGACATGGCATTCGGCTGTTCGCTTCTGGCGCGGGGAACGTTCGCGGTGGAAGGGGCGCGTCTACCTCAGGACTGAGAGCTTGTGAAGGAACCTGCTACACAACCCGATGGCGGCGTTGGGCGGTGCTCGCTCCTCGCCTATCGACCTGATATGTCTCTCGGCTTGGCGCCGTGCGCTTTGCTCGCGTGCCGCCCGCGACGTTTTTGCTACACGCTCTGAGAACCCGTGGTGAGATTACCGGCAATTCTAGGCGTCATCGCGCTGGCGATCGTTTTGCCGATAGGAGGGCTCGTCGGTCAGCCCTCGGTTTCGCAGCCACCCGACCAGCGGGGCAATGCGGTAGCCACCGTGGAAACGCTGCACCAGGCGCTGCTGGCCGTGATGCGGGAGGCAAACGTCCTCGGTTTTCCCGGTCGGCGGGAACGGCTCGCGCCGGTCGTGGCCAGCAGCTTCGATTTTCCTACGATATCCGCCACCGTGGTGGGGGGTATGCAGTGGCGAGCCCTCACCGACGCGCAACGGTCGACGATGGAAAGGACCTTCCGTGAACTGACGCTCGCCACCTATGCCGATCGATTCACTGGCTATTCGGACGAGCGTTTCCAAACCATCGTGCAACGGCCTTTGAGATCAGGGCGAACGTTAGTACGTACCGAGCTGGTGGTGCCCGATGCCGAGCCGGTGCGGCTCGATTATGTGCTGCACCGCGTTGATGATGCCTGGCGTATCGTCAACATCCTCGCCGATGGTGTGAGCGATCTCTCCGTCAAGCGCGCAGAGTATTCCTCGATCCTGCGAACGGGCGGGTTTGACCTGTTGATCGCTCGGCTTGAAGAACAAATCGTGGAGCTGACCGCCGATTGACTCATGACCGATGTGGTGGTTGCTGACGAACATGCACGGGCGGACACATGAAAGTGAAGCACGTAAGGCTTTCGAGTCGAGGCGCAGTGTCTCTAGGGTGAGCGACATAGCGATTAGAAGCACCGCCCGTCGGCTCATCGGCATGCTCGTGGTGAACTTCTCATTGGCCCTATTGGGCTGCGCGAGTAATCCTTCCACTGTGCCACGCCAGGATCCCTGGGAATCTTTTAACCGGGACGTCGATCGCTTCAATATGGCTGTCGATCGATCTTTCATCAGACCCGTATCCGAAGCCTATGCCCGTGTCACGCCCGACCCGATCCGAGCCAGTGTTACCCACTTCTTTGACAACTTGGGTTATCCCGGCGTGATTCTCAACAACCTACTTCAGGGAAAAATTGTTCAGGGTGGCCAGGGCATGGGGCGAATGCTGGTGAACACGACTTTGGGCATTGGCGGACTGTTCGACATTGCCTCGCGCATGAACCTACCGCGGCACGAAGAAGACCTCGGGCAAACCCTTTGCGTGTGGGGGGTTCCCGAAGGTGCGTATCTGGTGCTGCCATTGTGGGGACCGACGACCGTGCGCGACTTGACGGCGATTCCGGGCGACATATTGACCTCATTGCTGACCTTTGCCCGGCTTTTCGTGACCGATATCGGTCCCGCCGCCCTCGCTTCTCTCGGCGCTTTCGACGCCCTCAATACCCGCACCAACTTGAGCGGCGCCATTCGCATTCGCGAACAGGCTTTGGACCCGTATGTATTCATGCGAGAAGCCTATTTACAGCGGCGGCTTTACCTGTGCTACGATGGAGACCCTCCGTTGGAGGACTTCGATGAGTTCGATGAGTTCGATGATACGGAGTTTGATGATTTTGAGGTGTTAGACGATCTGGAAGGGCTTGAGCGGGAGGAACTCAGCCAATAGAGAGAGCGAATTCGAGTGTCGAGTCCATTGTGCACCGCGAGGTTGTGAAGAAAATGCCGTTTGGCTCCCAGCGAGGGCAATGAGTGTATGGACTGGGTGACGACGGTGTTACGGGATTCGGAGCTTCTGTATTCGGCCCACCAAGTGGATGAGGCACTGGACCGGATGGCGCAAGCCATCGCTTTGACGCTGGGGGAAATGAATCCAGTCGTCTTGGCGGTGATGATGGGGGGACTGGTCCCTGCCGGCAAGCTCCTGACCAGACTGGCCTTCCCGCTGGAGCTGGACTATGTCCACGCGACGCGCTACCGCCGGGGAACGACCGGCGGTGAGCTGCAATGGCGTGCGCGCCCCATGAGCCCTTTGAAGCATCGCGTAGTGTTGCTCGTGGATGATATCCTCGATGAGGGTGTGACCCTCGGGGCTATCATCGATTTGTGCCGGCAAGAGGGTGCTCGGGCAGTCTACAGTGCGGTACTGGTGGAGAAGCAACATGCGCGAAAGCCTGGGCTGCAACACGCGGACTTCACCGGGCTTACGGTAGACGACCGCTATGTTTTTGGTTGCGGAATGGACTACAAGGGTTATCTCAGGAACATACCGGGTATCCATGCGGTAAGGGATGGGTGACACCCTCGTTGGCGCATCGCGGCCAACATCCCCATCTCCCTAAGAAGTAATTCTTAAAACGGCTTCTAAGCTGCCGGAAGCGCAAACCATGCTTGACCCGCCTCATTCTCGAGACAGGACGTCGGCTCCCTTCTCGTCGAGCATCTCCAGAGCCTTACCGCCACCGCGCGCGACACAGGTGAGTGGATCGTCCGCGACGACCACCGGAAGCCCCGTTTCCTCCATCAGAAGGCGATCGAGGCTGCGTAACAATGCGCCGCCGCCAGTGAGTACCATTCCGTGTTCCGCCACGTCTGCGCTGAGCTCCGGCGGAGTTTGCTCCAAGGCCGTCTTGACAGCGCTGATGATTTTGGAGAGAGGTTCCTGAAAAGCTTCCAGGATCTCATTGCTGTTGATGACCAGACTGCGAGGAATGCCTTCCGATAGATCACGTCCGCGCACTTGGGTTTCGAGCAGTTCATTTGCAGGATAGGCGCATCCCACGATCTGTTTGATCCGCTCCGCCGTGGCTTCGCCGATCAGGGTGCCATAGTTGCGGCGTACGTAAGCGATGACGGCTTCATCGAAGTGATCGCCGCCCACGCGCAGCGATTCGGCATAGACGATGCCGTTGAGGGAAAGCAGAGCCACTTCGGTGGTGCCTCCACCGATATCCAACACCATCGATCCGCTGGCTTCACTGACCGGCATTCCGGCACCGATGGCGGCCGCCATCGGTTCCTCGATCAGAAACACCTCGCGTGCGCCGGCGCCCATCGCGGATTCGCGTATGGCGCGACGCTCTACCTGGGTGGAACCACAGGGTACCCCGACCAGCACACGAGGGCTTGGTCGCAGAAAGCGATTCTGATGCGCTTTGTGGATAAAATACTGAAACATTCTCTCTGTAACGGTGAAGTCTGCAATGACACCCTCACGTAGTGGGCGCACAACGGTGATGTGGCCTGGAGCACGCCCGATCATCTGCTTGGCTTCGGATCCGACCGCGGCGATGCTGCGGTTTGCTCCGGATCGGCTATTGCCTTGCCGAACGGCGACTACAGAGGGCTCATCCAACACGATCCCTTGGCCGCGCACATAAATGAGTGTATTCGCGGTGCCGAGGTCGATTGCGAGATCGTTTGAGAAGAGCCCTCGAATCTGCTTGATCATTGATAACTCGCATGCTGGCAGTTAAAGGAAGAGGATGATCGGTGTCACCGGGCGAAACGCGCCCATTGTGAACGGTGCTTGAGTCACGGTAAATTCGTTCTCACCGCAACGTTGGCCGGCATGCCCGCGATCGAGAGAAGTCGACAGGTGTCAAGATATTGCTTGGTCGACCATGGCCATCCCTGGCGACTCAATTCCGGCTTCTGCGGGCCGATGCAAGTATCTTGCCCAGCGATGATGCGGCAGGTATACCCTTGCTAATGAATTGAACTTGGGGGCTTGATGGCAGAACTTGCAGTGATCGGCGGTACCGGCTTGTATGCCCTCGAAGGCTTGGAAGTTGAGGGCCGTGAGGCTGTTGGGACGCCCTATGGCGAGCCTTCTGCCGCATTGGTTCGGGGTCGTTTGGCAGGCCTCGAGTTGCTGTTTCTGGCCAGGCACGGTGAAAATCATGGCATTCCGGCGCATCAGGTGAACTATCGAGCCAATATATGGGCGCTACGCCAGGCCGGTGCAAGTCGGATCATCGCGGTCGCTGCGGTCGGTGCTATTCGGCCGGGTCTCATACCAGGGCAACTGATGATTCCGGATCAGCTTATCGATTATACCTGGGGGAGGGCACACACGTTCTTTGAGCAGGGCCCCAATCCTGCCGTGCACGTGGATTTCACCGAGCCGTATTGTGAAGAGCTGCGGCAGAGCCTGATGCGCGCCGGTGAAAGAGCCGGATTGCCGATGGTTCAGGGGGGAACCTACGGGGCGACCCAGGGGCCGCGGTTAGAGACCAAGGCTGAGATCGCGCGGCTGGCAAGGGATGGATGCGATATGGTTGGGATGACGGGTATGCCGGAAGCCGCGTTGGCTCGCGAGCTGGCCCTCTGTTACGCAACGTGCGCTGTTGTGGCGAACCCCGCTGCGGGACTGGGGCAGGGCCCCTTGCGTATGGACGATATTCAGGCAACCTTAAGGGCTGGGATGAAAGACGTGCACCGGTTGCTAGAGGCGGTTGTGTGTATACTTTAAGAAGCTTTAAGAAGCTGCAACACCACTCCCGCGTTGGTCATCGTTTCGGCCGTTCGATTACGTTTGCCTTGGGGGCGCCGAAGGGATGCTGCGAAGAGCCACCCTGACGAAACGATGACCATGGCCACCACTCCCAAAGGCCGAAAACGACGCATGAGACTTAGAAGCTGTTTTAAGAACTACTGCGCTTGCCTGAGCTGCGTTGCGCCGCGGCTCAGAATCCTCATGTACTCGCTTGTACACTGCGGTTGTTACTCGCCCCATCCTTGGGGCTCGCCCCTTCGGG
>CAZUZO010000061.1:0-18525 GCA_964624765.1 uncultured Thiotrichales bacterium | reverse complement strand
AGCGCAGCGACGAGACATATCAGATAGATAGGCGAGGAGCGAGCACCGCCCAACGACGCTATCGGGTTGTGTAGCAGGTTTTTTCACAACCTCTGAGGCGGGGACTTCGTTCAATCGGTGGGCTGATCTGCCCTCGTTTTGGGCCCTTGGCGGTGCCGGGGTTCGGCTCGGGGTATCGATGAAACAAGACATCGCGCGCTGGAACGATCGGTACCGACTCGCGAATCCAAACCCTGACTTTCAGCCCGACCCACTTCTGAGGCACTACCGCACCCTGTTGGAGGGTAAAGGCAAGGTTCTCGATGTCGCTTGCGGAGTCGGACATAATGCGCTGTTCCTGGCAGAACTCGGAAACGAGGTGGTGGCCGTGGATGGCAGCCTTGTCGGGTTGGCGTATTGTCAAGAGCGGTTGCGTGATAGGGCCTTGTCGGTTGCGTTAGTGGCGGCCGATCTGGAGCGGTTCTTTCCTCCAGCCAACTACTTCGATATGGTTCTGGTGGTGAGGTATCACGATCGTCGGTTGTTCTCGCGATGGAGCGCCGCCCTGAGAAGCGGGGGGCTATTCATCTATCACACCTTTAATCGTAATCTGTTGCAGACAAGGCCGCACTTCCCGCGGCATTACCTATTGGAGCGTGGTGAGTTGAGCCGCCGGTTGCGGCGCTTTTGCGTGCTCGCCACGAATGACGGCCCAGGGATGCAGGATACTGAGAGCTATTGGATAGGTTACAAGTCCTGAAAGCTTGTGCCGCCGTGGGTGTGGCCGCGAAGATCTCGGTGAGCGACTGACCATGGGCTATTTTCTGCAACAGCTGATAAACGGTGTCACGCTTGGCATGATCTACGGCCTCATTGCCATCGGTTACACCATGGTCTACGGGATTCTCGGCATGATCAATTTTGCCCACGGCGAAATCTATATGATCGGTGCCTTTATCTCGATCATTGGGTTTATCCTCGTTGGTCTGTTGGGCATTACAGCGGTACCCGTGGCGCTTGTGGTTGTTTTGACCGCTACGATGTTTTTTGTCGCGGCCTATGGTTGGAGTGTGGAGCGCGTGGCTTACCGCCCGCTACGCGCGGCGCCGCGCTTGGCGCCGCTCATCTCGGCCATCGGGATGTCGATTTTCCTACAAAATTACGTGCAACTATCCCAGGGCGCGCGAGTAAAGACCTTGCCACCGATCATCGAGGGAGGATGGGTGCTGCTTTGGGATGCAGACTTCGCGGTGCGCATCAGCTATGTCCAACTGCTGATTTGGGTGTTGACCCTGGTGTTGATGGTGGGCTTTGCGTGGATAATCGGGCGCACCGCCCTGGGAAGAGCACAGCGGGCCTGCGCCCAGGATCGGTTGATGGCCAGCCTGGTGGGTATCGATGTGGATCGTACCATCTCGCTGACTTTCGTATTGGGCGCTGCGATGGCTGGGGTGGCAGGGACGATGGTGACCTTGTACTACGGGGTGGTGGATTTCTTCATCGGCTTTCTGGCTGGGATAAAGGCGTTCACGGCGGCGGTGCTGGGGGGGATCGGGTCGCTACCGGGTGCCATGTTAGGCGGGCTTATCCTCGGCTTGGTCGAAGCCTTTTGGTCTGCCTATTTCACCACCGAGTACAAGGACGTGGCGGCGTTTAGCATCTTGGTGTTAGTGCTCATCTTCAGACCGACCGGGTTGCTCGGTCGGCCGGAGGTCGAGAAGGTCTAGGTGCATCGGAGGGGGTGTCACTGTGAGTCGCCGCGCTAGGGCGCCTGCTGCCCTGTTCAAGGATGCGGCCTTGTCGGCATTGGTCGCCTTGGTGCTGGCGTTGCCGCTGATCGGCGTTGGTACGGTGGCCGAGGGCGGGCAGCTTGCCTTGATCACGCGCTTCGATTGGGTGGCCATCGGTGTCGCCGGTGTGTTTTTCGGGCGTCTGGTGCTGGTTTTTGCGCTGTCGTTGGGTTCCCCCTCAACGGTAGGCCAAGGCCTGACAGCCGGTTTTCGCGAGGGGATGGGGCGCTATGGAGCGGCGTTGCTGGGCCTCGTCTTGGTGTCGGCTTTTCTGCTGCCGGTTCTGCCTTTTGCCAGCCGCTATGTGATCGATGTGGCCACGGGCGTGCTGATCTATATCATGCTCGGCTGGGGTCTCAACATCGTGGTGGGGCTGGCGGGGCTCTTGGACCTCGGCTACGTTGCTTTTTATGCGATGGGCGCTTACAGCTATGCGCTGCTCGCGTTGCACCTTGATCTGTCTTTCTGGGTCTGTCTGCCCCTGGCTGGTTTGTTAGCGGGGCTGCTCGGGATCCTGCTGGGATTTCCCGTGCTGCGATTACGGGGTGATTATCTCGCTATCGTGACCCTCGGTTTCGGCGAGATCATCCGCATCATACTGCTCAACTGGTATCCGGTGACGGGAGGCCCTGATGGGCTTTCGGGGATCCCGCGTCCCACATTTTTTGGACTGCCCTTCGGTCCGGCTGCAGAGCAGGGGAGCATCACCTTTCACCAGGCCTTCGGGCTCGAATTCTCGGGGCTTCACCGGGTGATTTTCCTCTACTACCTGATTCTTGGCCTGGCGCTGATCACGAACTTTTTTGCCTGGCGCCTGCGCAAACTGCCCTTAGGTAGAGCATGGGAGGCGCTACGCGAGGACGAGATCGCGTCGCGTTCCCTGGGTATCAATCCGCGCAACACTAAGCTGACCGCCTTCGGGATCGGCGCGATGTTCGGCGGCCTTGCGGGCGCTTTCTTTGCGACCCGACAGGGATTCATCAGCCCGGAGAGCTTTACCTTCGTCGAATCTGCGACCATTCTGGCCATCGTCGTGCTGGGTGGGATGGGGAGTCAGATTGGGGTGGTCATCGCGGCAACGGTGCTCGTCTTGCTGCCGGAATTGGGTCGCGAGCTCGAGGAATTTCGTATGTTGGTGTTCGGTGCCGTCATGGTACTCATCATGGCTTGGCGGCCGCGAGGGATGCTGGCACATCGGGAACCGACCCTACGGCTCAGCCGCTTCGGGCTCGGGGCCGGTCGCCGGTAGCGCGCTGCGATGGGTGCTGCCGAGGGGCCGCTGCTCAAGGTGGAGCACCTGTCCATGGGTTTTGGGGGCTTGCTGGCGGTGGACGACCTGTCCTTTGAGTTAGGCGCTCGGGGCATCACCGCTATCATCGGCCCAAATGGCGCGGGTAAGACCACGGTATTCAATTGCATCACCGGCTTCTATCGTCCCGATGTGGGTCGTTTGACCCTGAGTACTCCCCACGGCCCGGTATACCTGGAGCGACTGGAAGGATTCCGGATAGCCCGCGCCGGCGTGGTGCGCACGTTCCAGAATATCCGCCTCTTCGCGAACATGTCGGTACTGGAGAACCTGCTCGTTGCCCAGCACCAGCCGCTGATGCGTGCGTCCCTGTTCTCGGTTGCCGGGCTGCTCGGATTGCGCCGCTATCGGAGCGCAGAGCGAGCGGCGGTGGAGTTCGCGTGCCACTGGCTGGAGCGGATAGGGCTGATCGATAAGGCCGACTGGGATGCGGGGAGTCTTGCTTACGGGGATCAACGGCGGCTGGAGATCGCGCGAGCGATGTGCGCGCGGCCCAAACTGCTGTGCCTGGATGAGCCTGCCGCCGGATTGAATCCTCGTGAATCGCTGGCGCTCAGCGAGCTGTTGCAGTCGCTGCGTGACCAAGAGGGTATCGCGCTGCTGCTCATCGAGCATGACATGAGCGTGGTGATGCGGGTTTCACAACGCATCATCGTGCTCGACGCCGGGCGCAAGCTCGCCGAGGGTCCTCCCCAAGCCATCCGAAGCGATGGGGCGGTGATTCGGGCCTATCTGGGGGAGGATGAAAGCCAACCGCTGCCACCGGAGGTGGCGAAAGACCTGGTTCGGCCCTAAGCCATGGAGCCTGTACGGTGGCAGGTCGTCCCCGCCCACCCGTCTTGGCGCAAGTAAATTTCGATGCTGTCTTTAACCGACCTTCACGTTTACCATGGTCACATTCACGCCCTGCGCGGCATCGACCTCAGCGTGGCAAAGGGCGAGATCGTGACCCTGATCGGTGCCAATGGCGCCGGCAAGTCGACGTTGTTGATGAGCATCTGTGGCGCACCTCGGGCGGCCCGCGGACGGGTCGTGTGGGACGGGGAAGACATCACCGGTCTGCCCTCGTTTGCGATTGTGCGCCGCGGTATCGGCCAGGTTCCAGAGGGGCGGCGCATTTTCTCACGCATGAGCGTGTTGGAGAATCTCCTGGTCGGTGCGACACCCCTCGGCGACAGTCAGAGCGAAGAAGATTTGCGGCGGGTATTCGCGCTTTTCCCGGTCCTGAAGCGCCGCAGGCACCAGCGCGGCGGGACGCTCTCCGGTGGCGAGCAACAGATGCTGGCGATTGGACGTGCCCTGATGGGCCGACCGCGTTTGCTGCTGCTGGATGAGCCCTCCTTAGGCCTCGCCCCCAAACTGGTCCAGCACATCTTTGCGATGATCGAAACGATCAATCGGGAGCAGGGTGTGACGGTGTTCTTGGTGGAGCAGAACGCCTATCATGCCCTAAGACTTGCCCACCGCGGTTACGTGATGGCAAACGGCTGCATCGTTCTCACCGGAGAGGCGGAAGCGCTGCTTGCCAACCGCGAGATCAGGGCGGCCTACCTGGAGGGCGGTGTCGGAGCCTGAGAGGTTGTGAAAAAACCGTAGCGAGCAGCCCGAGAGCAAGGCGGACGGGGCGCAGCGACGAGACATATCAGATAGATAGGCGAGCAGCGAGCACCGCCCAACGCCGCTATCGGGGAGCGCCGCAGGTTTTTTCACAAGCTTTGAGATCAGGGTCCTGGGATGGATGAAGGAGTGGCCTCGTTGCTTGGCACGGAACCTGGCGTATTTCTGGGAGTGACGGTTGTCCTAATGGGCGGCGCAGCCTTTCTGACCGGTCAAGCGGTGGCCAATGCCTGGGGACCGAAATGGCAAGTGATGCTGTATAGTCTGTTTCTGGCCTTTGCCGGCCGGTTCTTGATCCATGCCCTGTTTCAAGGAAACATGATGGCCTGGGCATTGATCCTCGATTGGGTGGTTTTGGTTGGTATTGGACTGACAGCCTATCGCATGACGCGGGCTAAGCGATTCGCGAGTCAATATCCATGGCTTTATGAACGCGTGGGGTTTTGGAGTGTCCGAGAGCGGCCGAGATAGTGGCCGCTGAATGCGTCGCTGAGAAGCTGTTTTAACAATGTCGTGAGCGCCGGCAGAGCAAGGCGCGCGGCGGGAAAGAACCGCAGTGTACAAATGAGTACATGAGGATTCTGAGCCGCCGCGCAACGCAGCTCAGGCAAGCGTAGTTATTTTTAAACCAGCGTCTGAGGATTACGTCAACGAGGAGGAGGGGGTCTGATGAAGCGAATCTTGAGTGCCCTGCTGGTCGTCTTCGCCGCTGGATTTACATCCAGCGCCGCTGCCGACATGACGGTCGCGGTGGTGGGGCCGATGACCGGTAAGTACGCGACTTTTGGCCAGCAGATGCGTCGTGGGGCAGAGATGGCGGTGGCCGATCTGAATGCCGCAGGGGGGGTGCGCGGCAAGTCGATCGAACTGGTAGTGGGTGATGATGCCTGCGATCCGCGGCAAGCCCGTGAGGTGGCCAATAAGATGGCGAGCAGAGGGGTCGTGCTGGTAGTGGGACACTTTTGTTCCGGCTCTTCGATCCCGGCCTCTGAGGTGTACGCTGAGGAAGGGATCCTCCAGATCTCACCGGGATCCACCAATCCGCAATTAACCGAGCGGGGGTTCGACAATGTGTTTCGAACCTGCGGGCGTGATGATCAGCAGGGCGTCGTGGCGGGGAACTATATCGCCGATCACTTCGCCCACAAGCGTGTTGCCATCCTGCACGATAAGACCGCCTATGGTAAAGGTCTGGCGGATGAGACCAGGAAGCAGCTGCGTCAGCGTGGGCAGCCGGAGGCTTTGTACGAAGCCTTCAGTGCCGGCGACCAAGATTACTCGGCGTTGGTGAGCAAGATGAAGGCGGCCGGCATCGGTGTGATCTACGTCGGCGGTTACCATACCGAGGCGGGGCTCATCGTGCGCCAAGCCCGGCAACAGGGCCTGCAGGCAGTTCTCATGGCCGGGGACGCGCTGGTGACCGATGAGTATTGGGGTATCACGGGCGATGCCGGGGAAGGGACATTGATGACCTTTAGTCCGGATCCAACGCGCAATGCGGCAGCGCGACCGGTGGTTGAGCGGTTCCTCGCCCAAGGGCAAACCCCTGAGGGTTATGTGCTCTATACGTACGGTGCCATCCAGGCTTTTGCTCAGGCAGTGGAAAAAGCGGGTTCGACCAAGTTGCCTCAGTTAGTGAAGACCCTAAAGAACGAGCAGTTCGATACGGTGTTGGGTACCATCGGTTTCGATCGTAAGGGAGATGTCACGGCGCCTGGGTATGTGGTGTACGCTTGGCGTGATGGGCGTTACGACTATGTCGACAACTAGCGGGTGATAGGGATGCCAGTGCCGACCATCGATGGGATCACAGCGCAATGGGTGCAGACCGAGCGTCTGCTGACGCGTGTTCTGTTTGCGGGGCCCGAAGGCGGCGTTGCGGTGTTGTTTCTGCACGGCAATCTGACTTCAGCGACCTGGTGGGAAGCAACGATGTGTTCTCTTCCCGAGGGCTTTCGCGGCATTGCGCCCGATCAACGGGGCTACGGCGAGGCCGATCCGCAGCAGAAGATCGATGCGACCCGAGGCACTCGGGATCTGATGGAAGATGCGGTGGCGTTGCTGGATCATTTGGGGGTTCAGCAGGCCCATATGGTGGGGAACTCCATGGGAGGCTCGGTGCTCTGGAAAATGCTGATGAGCTACCCGCAGCGGTGCTTGAGCGCGGTTCTGGTGAGTCCCGGGTCTCCCTATGGGTTTGGTGGGACTAAAGATCTTGAAGGCACACCTTGCTACCCGGACTTCGCGGGTTCTGGAGGTGGCCTGGCCAATCGCGAACTCATCGAGCGAATTGCCGCCGGGGATCGCAGCTTGGAGAGTCCCTTCTCGCCGCGTGCGGCGCTGCGGGCTCTGGTGTATAAGCCCCCCTTTATTCCGGAGCGGGAGGAGGATCTGCTCTCCGCCACGCTCGAGACTCATCTTGGGCCGCAAGATCTCCCGGGGGATTCGGTGGCCTCAACCAACTGGCCTTATGTTGCGCCGGGGCAGTGGGGGTTGGCGAACGCCACCTCGCCAAAGTATGTCGGTGCCCTCGATCGGTTGTACGCAATGAACCCTAAGTTGCCTCTCCTGTGGATCCGCGGGAGTCACGACCTCGCTGTTTCCGATGCCGCCGCCTCTTGTCCAGGTGCCCTCGGAGCGAAAGGTTTGATCCCGACCTGGCCGGGCAGGGAGGTATTCCCCCCGCAGCCGATGATCGGTCAGACGCGAGCCGTGCTACAGCGATACACCGACGCCGGCGGCACATTTCGGGAGGTGGTGATCGAGGACACCGGACATGTGCCGTTCATCGAAAAGCCAGCGGCCTTTAATCAGGTCTTCCATGAGCATCTGCTGAAGACCACGAGGCGGTCCATTTCTTAGCGGGTGACAAACCTTTGCCTTAACTCACGCCGCAACACCTTGCCCATACCGGACAGCGGAAGGCTGTCCATGAATTCGACGCTCTTGGGAACTTTGTAGGCCGCTAGCCGTTCGCGCAGGAAGCCGAGCAGCTCTTCGCTACTGGCTTTGTGCTCAGGTTTGAGGACCGCGCACACTTTGCCGACCTCGCCCCAACGGGCATCGGGAACCCCCACCACGGCGCACAGGTGCACCGCTGGATGCTGGTAAAGAACCGCCTCGACCTCCGCCGGATACACGTTCTCGCCTCCGGAGA
Organism: uncultured Thiotrichales bacterium; assembly: GCA_964624765.1. GTDB lineage: Bacteria > Pseudomonadota > Gammaproteobacteria > HK1 > HK1 > JAGTVB01. Next base: position 10,673 of record CAZUZO010000061.1, on the reverse strand, counting down.
TGAAAAGGTCTTTCTTGCGATCGGCAACGAAGAAGTAGTGCTCCTCGTCGTAGTAAACGAGATCACCGGTGTGGAACCAACCTGCGTCGTCCCACACTTCGGCGGTTTCCTTGGCAGCGTTGAAATAGCCGGAGAAGCTGCTCGGGCCTTTGAGCACCAGTTCGCCGATCTGACGCGGGCCGAGGGGTTGGTTCTGTTCGTCCACGACCCGCACATCGATGAAGAAGTTGGGTCGCCCGATGGAACCCGCCTTGCGCAGGGCATCCTCTGGCGCGAGGGCGAACAGCCCGGGACCGAACTCGGTCATGCCAAATCCTTGCTTGAACCGGACTCCCTTCTCTTGGGTGTAATGCTCGATGAGGGGGACCGGCAGTGGCGCGCCACCGCTGGTACAGAAGCGCAGGCTACTGAGATCGGCGCGCCGCCAGTTTTCAGCCTGGGTCAGCATTTGATACATGGTGGGAACGCCGGCGAAGACCGTCACCTGCTCCTGTTGGATGAGATCCAACACCTGCGCCGGATCGAATTGCCGCGTGAGGACCGTTGTGTTGCCAAAGATCACCTGTGATGAGAGGTAAGCGAATAATCCGCCCGCATGGAATAGCGGAAAAACGCATAGATACACATCGTCGTGATGAAGGTCATGGATGACGGTGTTGAAGGCGTTCCAGCAGATCATTCGATGGCTGATCATGGCGCCCTTGGGCAAGCCGGTGGTGCCACCGGTAAACAGCAGGCACGCCGTATCCTCTTCCGTCAGCGACTCACAACTGACCGGAGTGGCCGGTGTTTCCCTAAGAATGGCGGCGAAGGGGAGGCTGCCGTCGATGCCGACCTCCTCGAGGTGCAGATAATGCGCCACGCGACCGGGCGTCGCGACGGTGTGGGAGTCGATCACCGCAACCGTTTCCGTGAATTCACTGGAATACAGGAGCACGGTCGGCGTCGTGTTCGCTACCAAGGCGGCGAGCTCGCGGGCGTGCAACCGCCAGTTGAGGGCCGTGTGCACAGCGCCGAGCTTGCCACAGGCGAAAAAGCAATCGAGGTGTTCGATGCCATCCCGCGCGAGGATCGCCACGCGGTTGCCCTGTTTGATGCCGGCGACGCTTTGCAGCCAATTGGCAAAACGATCCGCGCGCTCGTTCATTTGTTGGTAGGTGAGACGCAATGCCGGCTGCTTGCCGGCATCGATGATGGCCATTTTTTCCGGCGAATAGAGTGCCCGCCGAGCGAGATAGTCACCGATATACATGGATGCTACGATGCCTCAGAAGCTGTTTTAAAAATGTCACGAGCGCCGGCAGAGCAAGGCGCACGGTGGCGAGCAACCGGAGTGTACAAGGGAGTACATGAGGATTACTCGTCCCCATCCCTGGGGCTCGCCCCTTTCGGGGCCAGCCAGTGGCTGTTCAAAATCGCTCCGGGCGATTTTGTGTCGAGCCACCGTGCAACGCAGCTCAGGCAAGCGCAGTAATTTCTAAAACAGCTTCTCATGGGTCGTTTCGCAGGCTATGCCGAGGAGCAGTGCGGCCAGACATGACCGTCGAGCCTCACTCGGGGCGCCGAGTCTAGAGACAGAATGCGCCGTCAGCTATGCCACGCCGTCGGCCCTCGCTGGCGCATAGGTCAAAGGGTCTTACCCCCGGCGCTTGCCGCGCGATCTTGTAACCAGCAACGAGGCAAGGCTTCTCCGGAGGGAAACACCAACTCGGACTTTGGGAACCATTGGGGGTCCGGCATTTCTTCCCCGCGGTTGTATCGACCTACCAAGGCTGGATGGCCCGGATCGAAGAGGTCGTTCAGACTCAAAACCTCGACAAGGTGCTTGTTGGCAATGTGTTTCAATAGCATGGGAAGCCTCCTAGCTCATGGCACGGCAAAAGATCCAGTGCCTTCCCTGTGGTGCACGCTATGATGAGGGGGCTCGCGGTGCGTTGACGAGTGGCCGTCGAGACACCCTGTACTTTTTATTATCGCTCAGTCCCAGGGTATTTTCGAATACTGGCTTTGGGAGTGGTGAATGGTGTACCCTTTATCCCGTCAAAAGGTATTGGTATAGAGAACCCCTGCAACCATGGAATACGATATCAATTCTATCTACGCCGACCTCGCCAACCAACATCAGCACATTCGAACCCTGCTACGGGATCTCAAGGAATGTGACCACGTGCATCTGGTTGCTATGTTAGAAGAGCTCAATACTGTGCTCGGCGATCACTTTGGCCGTGAGATGCGGCCAGGAGGCTTCTACGAGGCAATCGGGGCCAAGGCGGCTGAGCACCGCAACGAGGTGCAAATGCTCGAACGGGACCATATTCTGCTGCGGTCAAGTTTTCGGGGGTTGCTGGCGCGCGCCAAACTGGCATCGGATGCTAGCGAACCGGAACTCCTGAAGGAAGTTGCCGAAGTGGCAGAATGCCTCTACGATCACGAGCGGCGCGAGAACCAGATGGTGGAGGCTTTGTTCCGCAGATAACAATAACCCTGGCGGTAGTGGCGATAGCAGCCGCCCCATAAGAACAATAGCCCGTCTAGTCCCTTCGCGGATGTGTAAGTGATGGCTTCCCCTGCATGGCTTCTTAGAAGCTGTTTTAAAAACTGCGGCGGGTGCCTGAGCGGCGTTGCGCGGTGGCTCAGAATCCTCATGTACTCGTTTGTACACTGGGGTTCTGACTCGCCCCTATCCTTGGGGTTCGCCCGTTCGGGGCCAGCTTCCAGCGGTTCAAAATCGTTCCCGACGATTTTGTCGCTGCCGCGCGCCTTGCTCTGCCGGCGCTCGCGACATTTTTGAATCAGCTTCTTACTCTCAGGGGAGGGTGACGTTCTCGCCACGCTCAGCAACCCTACATCGCATCGACGCTCGCGCTTGCTGGCGCGGGAATAGGGGTTGTCGTGGGCTATCGTGCCGTCCGGGGCCGATGTCAGGGATCGGTTTGCTAGGTGCCGCTGCGTTGGAGTGCGGCGAGCAGTGGAAGGAGATTTCACGATGTCCCTGAGCCGAAGAGAGCTTGCCAACGCCATCCGGGCCTTGGCGATGGATGCGGTGCAAGAAGCCGAGTCGGGCCATCCCGGTGCACCCATGGGGATGGCCGATGTTGCTGAGGTGCTGTGGAACGATTACCTCAAGCATAACCCGGCAGACCCCCACTGGTCGGATCGGGATCGCTTCGTGTTATCCAACGGGCATAGCTCTATGCTCCTCTATGCCTTGCTGCACCTGACCGGCTATGACTTGCCGATGAGCGAAATCAAGCGCTTTCGGCAACTCCATTCGATGACCCCTGGGCATCCCGAGTACGGGAAAGCGCCGGGGGTGGAGACCACTACCGGCCCTCTTGGCCAAGGACTCGCCAATGCGGTGGGCATGGCGTTGGCGGAGCGGACCCTGGCGGCCCAGTTCAATCGGGACGGTCACGTCATCGTGGATCATTACACTTACGTGATCCTCGGTGACGGCTGCATGATGGAGGGGATCTCTCATGAGGCCTGCTCGTTTGCCGGTATGCAGCAGCTTGGCAAGCTGATCGCCTTGTATGACGACAATGGTATTTCCATCGACGGGCAGGTCGGCGGCTGGTTTCGGGACGATACGCCAAAGCGCTTCGACGCCTATGGCTGGCACGTGGTCCCGGCGGTCGATGGCCACGATCCGCAGGCGGTTCGCCAAGCGCTCGATGAAGCGCGCGCCGTGGCTCATCGCCCGAGTTTGATTTGCTGCAAGACCATCATCGGCTGGGGATCGCCGAATCAGCAGGGCACCGAAGCCTGCCACGGCGCGGCGCTTGGCAAAGATGAGGTCACCTTGGTGCGGGAGACTATCGGTTGGCCGCATCCCCCCTTCGTCATCCCCGATGCCATTTACGCGGCATGGAACGCGCGATCGAGGGGTGCCGAGCTGCAGAGCGAGTGGGCCCATCGCCTGATGGCTTACCGCGAGGCCTATCCGGATCTCGCCCATGAATTCGAGCGCCGTATGGCAGGGCAGTTGCCGGCAATCTGGGGCGAGCGATCCCAGGTGTTTCTGCAAGCCGTGGCAGCAAAGGATCCCTCGGCCGCTGCCACGCGCAAGTACTCCTTGGCGGTGCTCAATGGCTTCGGGCCGGCGCTGCCGGAGCTTATCGGCGGGTCGGCGGATTTGACCGGCTCTAACCTCACCTGTTGGTCGGGTTCTCGTCCCCTCAGCAGCGATAACCCCGGCGGCAACTACATTTTCTATGGGGTGCGCGAGTTCGCCATGTCGGCGATCAACAATGGTATCGCCCTGCACGGTGGCTTCATCCCCTACGGGGGCACTTTCCTCATGTTCTGCGAATATGCGTTCAATGCGCTGCGCATGGCCTCACTCATGAGGATCCGCAACCTTTTCGTCTACAGCCATGATTCCATCGGCGTGGGGGAAGACGGTCCTACCCATCAGCCGGTAGAACAGGTGTCCAATCTCCGGCGCATGCCGAACATGTGGCTCTGGCGTCCCTGCGATGCGCTAGAGTCTGCCGTGGCCTGGAAATCGGCGATCGAGCGCCGCGACGGACCGACGTGTCTGATATTTACTCGTCAGACGGTGCCACATGAGGGGGTGGGGACTGTCGATATCGATGATATCGGCCGCGGCGGTTACGTGCGTCGCGACTGCGAAGGGACACCGGAAGCGATCATCATCGCCACCGGATCCGAGGTGCCGTTGGCGACCAGTGCGGCCGCCACGCTGACGCAGCGCGGCCGACGTGTCCGCGTGGTCTCAATGCCCTGTACCCGAGTGTTCGATCGACAAGATGAAGCTTACCGGGAAGCGGTCCTCCCGAGCACGGTCACGGCGCGGGTGGTGGTGGAGGCCGGCTTGACCGAGGGGTGGTGTCGGTATACGGGGCCCTCGGGAAAGGTTATTGGCATCGATAGCTTCGGTGAGTCGGCGCCGTGGAGCGTGGCGTTCGAGCATTTCGGGTTCACGAGAGAGAACGTGGTCGATACGGTGGAGGCGTTGCTGGTCGCTGCCGGTTCCTGATATCGGCGGCACTGCTGGCCGAGCTTGACTTGGCGTTGAGTTCTAGTTGGTACGTTAAGGACCCGGAATTTACTCGACTTGCAGGCGTCCTTGACACGTCCCGCGAACGGCTAGGGGCAGTCCTAAGATCGGGGCCGTGGCGGCCGATTTGGGCCCGCTTACCGGCCTTCTCCCCGCCCGCCTTCGGTAAGCACCGATCCCCCATGTCGCGATAGGGCGGGGGACTCCCCATCGGCCTGGCTTGCCCGATCGTCATCGTTTGCGAGACGCCGCGACGCCATGTCGATGTCGGGGGTTGCGTCCTTGTCGTCGGTCGAGCCTTCCCGGAAGACCCTCATCCCTGCTCATAGGTTGGAGTTGTCCCCCGCCTCATGTCTGAGGATTGAAATCAGGTCTTGTGCGGCGGCAGCGGAAAACGATCCGTTTTGGATTAACATCATATTAAAGAGAATGTCACACTAATGGTGTAGATTAGAGCTCCTCCAAAATACGAGCGACTGACAAATGGAACAGACCCGTCAATACCGCCGCCATCACAGGGCCCGACTCGCCCAATTTTTCCTTGTTCTGAGTGTGGTGAGCGTGCTTGCCTACGCTGGCATGTATCTGGTGGCCATGAGCCCTTTGCTGATCCGCCTGCTTGGGCCGATCCTGGTAGGCGCCTAGAGGGAGAAGTCTAATATAGTAGACATATTGTCTTATAAAAAGGACATATCCTTCGTGACGTCCGTGGGATCGACGCTCAAGAAAAGCTTGTGGAGCCCACCAGACTACTAGATTCTAGAATAAAAATTATACAGATCATATAGTTATGATCATATTTCTGAGCTGCCGAAGGCCTGGCACGGCCGTTGCTCTCTGCATTTGCGAGCGCGCTTCCAACCCTTTCAAGCAAACGAAAAGATCGAGGAGAGTGACATGAGCTACGGTGCAGAATTCAAAGCGGGCGGTGATGCAACAGCGACAGCCGAAGGTCATCAGTCGAACTACGACTCCGCGAAATTGATCAACAAGGGCTTTGACCTGGGTGTTGCCAACCCCGATATCCAGACCGACGAGGATTTTACGGCTCAAGGGCAGAACGTGCAGGCCGGTGCTTTCGGCGGGCACGGGGGGCGAGATAACGTGTACCAGAATCTCAGCACCTAAGCCGCCACTTCCGCTGCTGACACAGAGGCCCTGGGGTTCGCCCTGGGGCTTTTGCTTGATGGGACCGTCGCGCGCTATTCAAGGTGGATCCTGCCCTGCTCTTCAGCGTCCCAAATAATTCGGCCTGAAACTGGTTTTGCACAGGAACTTGCAGGTATTGCTCAAGGGCTGCAGGATAGTGTGTGCTGAAGTTCGATGATTTCTTGGGAGTGTCGACCGTCACCCAGGTCACAACTCGGCTTGGTATGGATACCCAAGCGACTGCACCGATCAATCAGTTCCAGTCGAAGGGTGACGACGTGTAAAGTCGCTCCCATGCGGCGTGCATACCTCTGCGCCATCAGTAACAACGCCAGCCCTGAGTCGCGGATTTCCTCCGTACCCCTTAGATCGAGAAAGTAGGTGACAAGTCCATTGAGTCTTGGCTTTAAGGTCTCTGCCAGTAGATTCGTAAGGCTGATATCCAAATGACCTCGGATCTTAACGACAATCGATTGCTGCATGATGGGTTATCGCCTGCGTATGGGGATGGGACTCCTAATTCCTTATCCTACGTGGTTGCGTAGTCGAACTGGCCGCCTAACGGCAGATGTCCCCTTGCCTATGGGGATCGTGGTCATCGTTTCGCTACCTATTTGTTCACTCGCGGCTTGCGGCAAACAACAACTGGTTCCACTACTTCGTCACCGCTGCGTCAGAGCTTGCGAAAAAACCGGCCGCGCTGACCGATAGTGGCGTTCGACGGTGTTCGCTCCTTCGGCTATCTGTGTTTCTCGCTTTCGCGCCGTCGGCCCGCCTCTCGGGTCCCTTGCGACGGCTTTTTCACACCCTCTCGGACACCTGTTCGCAACATCTTCCGAAGCTTCTCAGAGCGTGTGTGGGCTTACATCAGGCCGCGGAGCTGAGACGCTGCTCTCGTTCACCGGCTGCTGTTCTCCGCGGGCAAAAACGCTCCTGCTTTATTTAGTAGACATTATCGGAAACTGCCCCGTCCATGAGCTTTTCTGCGGCATAAACTCGGGTTGCCGATAATGTCTAGTATAAAAGTAGATTCGAGGCAGCACCTTGATTCAGATCTAAAGAGGTCTTTTAAAGCTAGGACTCTGAGGCTTGGGGTTCGCTAGAAGTTGTCCGGGGACTCTTTGAACACCGAGTTGGGCAGCCCTCCTACAGCCCACCAAATCCGAGGAGACTACTACACTCGCAAACGGTCGAGATGAACGCCCCTAACGCAGCGCATTCAGGGGTCTCACAATGCACGTTCAAGTAAGGCTCAGCTTCCGGGGCACGCTCACGTCGGCTAGCAAATGTGCAATCTGCGATCTGGGCCAGTTTCCTGGGTTGCCCGCGTTTCCCCGTGATTTATTTTTGCGCACCATCGAGTAAACTGTTAGCCCCCATCACAAGAAAGTGGTCATGAAACCTGGCAAAAAAAGCATCAAGACAAGTATAAAAATACAAGGCGACAAGTTATTGGCTCTCAAAAATATTTCATTTTTGTTCACTGAATGCTTCGGATTAGATTCACGGATTTGTAACTACAAAGGCACAAGATCTATCGGGTTGTACCAGTGGGATTTTGAATGCCTGATAGGTGGAATCGAATTCGCGATAAGAGATGACAAGACAAGAAATACATTGCAAGACAGCGACCTAATCGCTTTAGAAAACCTGTTGAATCATATTAATGAAGTCTACAGAAATGTATACAGATCGTAGGGGCAGGTCGTGTATCGTGTATTAAGTCCGCTTTTCTGATGCATTGCGTCCATGGCTCGCCCGCCCCGGGTCGAATTCGAAAGGGCTTTGTGTCACGGCGTGGCACGTGGCCACGCCGTGGCGGGTTCTCTGCGACGATGAGGAGCGCGACGGGTCTGTCGAGAATGTTGGCCGCCTAGCTCAGCGTGCGTGGCGATGGGTAGGTATCGGTGTGGTGTTTGATGAGCAATCACGACCATTTGCTCGTGAAGACGTGCTAACCCAATCTTTCGCAGGGAATACGCGCAGTCAATGGTGTCTACACGCGAGCCTTCAAGCGACGCCATGCTCGTGTTGGGCATCTGCTGCCGGGGCAGTACCGGGCAATCCTTGTTGAAAGCATGCTTATCTGCTGCAGCTTGCGCTATTGACGTGCTCTCAATCGGTTCGAGGGGGTTGGGTAGAGTCTGCGAAGGATTCGTTTAGGAGCATTCATTCCCCGCATTGATGGGCGAAGTCGTAGCGCCACAATGGCTGGTGGTGGAGAGCGCGCTTGGATCGCTTCCATTCTCAAAGACGCCTAGCACATCGAGCCTGCCCATCGTACGGGACGCCATCGGCGCGGACGATCCGCATCACCACATGCAGCGAGCCGCTATTCTCGGCAGCGAGACGTTCCTGGAGAAGATGCTTGCGCGAGTCGAATCCCAACCCCTCGGTCCAGAGATTGTTCGCAAAGAAAAGCCAGTCCCCATGTTGGCGGCAATCTCCGTGCGCTCCGAGGAACCCCGATTCGGCCATCCGCCAGGCGTGTCGCTCCGGGGCATGGACGATCATGGAGATCGCTTAATTGTTCGCGCTCCATCGTCGAACGGCGAGTCGAATCGCAGGAGGGTGTTCCGGCTAAGGCCACCGGAATGGAAAATGGGCCAGTACACGAAACAGGACCCGACCCTGGGTGTGCACGAGTGGCTGGGAGTTTGATGCCAGCACGCGTGAATCAAGACGCATCGCGCCAGGGTGATAAAACTGCCCAGGTCCATGCGTGTTTGACCCTGGCTGACATGAGTCGTACAGTTGTTCGAGGACCAGCTGTGAAATACGGAGCGAGGAGCATCGGTGCCGATTCACGCATTGGCTTGCTGGCACTGCTCGTGCTGACCGCGGTCGGTTGTGCGACGACGTATGCACCGGATCGCCTTGCCGCGCCCGACGAGCTGCGCGACGTGAAGACCAGGACGATCGGCGAGGTCAGCGTCTCGGTCTCGATCCTGATCGACGATCAGGCCCGGCGGCACTTCGGTGTCGACCTCGCCCGGCACGACCTGCAGGCGCTTTGGATCAGCGTCCGCAATGGCTCCGACCGCCGGCTCTGGTTCATCCGGAACATGCTCGATCCGGATTTTTACGCGGCCGAGGAGGTGGCGCTGCTCGTGCAGAACCAAGTGCCGAGCGATGCGCGGGTGCAGCTGGCGCAGTTTCTTCGGGACGAGTCGATCCGCTCGCAGCTCGCACCGCGGACGGTGACTCAGGGCTTCATGTACCTGCCCAGGGTGGAAGGCGGTCGCTACGTCGACATCCGCCTGCAGGGCGACGCGTACCTGCTCGACAGCGGGAAGCCCCCAGCCGCTGCGGGCCAAGGAGCTTCCGCAGCCGCGGCCCCTAGAGAGTTGCGCTTCGACTTCGCGCTGCCCCTGCCGGACGGCGACTTCGACTACGAGCGCCTCGACACTGCCCGCATCTACCCGGGCAAGTCCCTGCCCGACCTCGCGGTGGACGAGTTTCGCTCCACGCTGGAGCAGCTTCCCTGCTGCGCGACGGATGCGGACGGACGGCGCGAGGGCGATCCCCTCAACATCGTGATCGTCGGCAAGCCGTCTGATGTCCTGAACTCGCTGTCGCGCAGCGGCTGGTCGTTTACCCACCGCATCGACTTTCGCACGGTGCGCCGCGAGATCGGCGCAGCGATCGAGGGATCGGCCTATCCGGTGGCGCCCGTCAGCAGTCTCTATGTGTTCGGCCGCAGGCAGGACCTCGCGCTGCAGCGCGCGCGGTGTTCCATCGCCCAGCGTAGCCACATGCGGCTCTGGCTGGCGCCGTGCCGGTTCGAGGATCGCCCGGTATGGATCGGGCAGATCAGCCGTGACATCGGTGTGAAGGTCACGCCCAAGTCACCGACGCTCACGACCCACATCATCGACCCCGAGGTGGACACGACCCGCGAGTACCTGCTACACAGCTTAGTGACGGCGGGCTTCGTGGATCGTTTCGGCTTCGTCAGGGGCTGTGCGGCCGGCACGCCGTCACAGCCGCGCATGAACCTCACCGGCGATCCCTACCACAGCGACGGCCTGCGACTCGTCATAGTCCTTGCTGCCGAACCCGTTGCGCCGGATCGCATCCGTAGCCTGCTGTGGGAGCAGTCAGCCGCCCCGATCGCGGAAGGACAGAGCGAGGCAGCCAAGCGGAACGTGCGGCCTATTGACTGAGCGCGACTTCTTCCGGCGGTCCGTCGCTCAGGACGGTAAAGCCGGAGGCGCTGTTCTTTGCGAGGATCGGCGCATCCGTGACGAACATGGTAGAGAAGAGAGGTAACCTATTAATGGATGTGCTAGAAGTAGCAGCAGTGGCAATCCATGCGTGCCTAAGTATGCGCTCTTGAGCGCTTTGCATCGTTAGTCCGGGCTATGCATGCTCTGCCGACTGCCTGATGGGAAATCAACCTGCCTCCTCTCTGTTTGCCCGGAAAGAAGTCGGGCCCACTCACATTTTTTTGCGCCGGCACCAGAAAAATCCAAGACGTAGACCCCTTGTGCGTGTCCTT
>CAZUZO010000060.1:0-18657 GCA_964624765.1 uncultured Thiotrichales bacterium | reverse complement strand
AAACCTGCTACACGGCTCGATAGCGGCGTTGGGCGGTGCTCGCTCCTCGCCTATCGATTTGATATGTCTCTCGGCTTGGCGCCGTCCGCCTTATTCTCGTGCCGCTCGCGACGGTTTTTTCACAAGCTCTGAGTGGTCCTCGTTGAGGGCAGTGGACAAGCTCGTCATGGAAACGCTCACCTATCGGAACGATCGGCTTTTCTGCGAGGATGTGGACCTGGCCGAGGTCGCCAGCACTTACGGAACGCCGTGCTACATCTACTCGCGCCAGGCGCTGGAGCAGAATTGGCGCCTCTTTGACGCGGCACTTGCCGATTGCGATCACCTTATCTGCTATGCCGTTAAGGCTAACTCGAATTTAGCAGTGCTGAACGTGTTGGCTCGCCTTGGTTCTGGGTTCGACATCGTTTCTGTCGGGGAGTTAGAGCGGGTGCTTGCCGCGGGGGGCGACCCAGCCAAGGTGATTTTCTCTGGGGTCGGTAAGACCGATGAAGAAATGCGTCGTGCGCTCAGCGTGGGCATAAGCTGCTTCAACGTTGAGTCGAGCGCCGAGTTGGAGGCGTTGCACCGGGTGGCCTGCGAGGTTGGTCAAGACGCGCCGGTGGCATTGCGGGTGAATCCGGATGTGGACGCCCTGAGTCACCCCTATATCGCCACTGGGCTTAGAGAAAACAAGTTTGGGATCCCTCTAGAGCAGGCGGCGTTCCTTTATGCGAAGGCGGCGAGTATGGCGCGCATCGTCATCGAGGGGATCGATTGCCATATCGGATCCCAACTGACGTCACTGGCGCCGATCGTCGATGCTTTGGAACGTGTATTGAGGCTTACCGAACAGCTGGCCGCAGGTGGCCTTCGTTTGCGGCACATCAACGTAGGCGGTGGGCTGGGGATTCGCTACCGGGATGAGACCCCGCCCGCGCCTCTCGAATACGTGAACACCGTCCGAGGTCTGCTAGTCGGTCACTCCCTGCGACTTGTTCTGGAGCCCGGTAGGGCTATCGCCGGCAATGCCGGGATACTTCTCACGCGCACGCTCTACCGCAAAACAACCTCTGCGAAGCACCATTTCGCCATCGTTGATGCTGCCATGAATGACCTGCTGCGGGTTCCTCTCTACGGTGCCTGGCATGAAATCGTGCCCGTAAAGCGGCGTGCACCTGACCCTGCGGCGGCTCCCTTGGATGTGGTCGGACCCGTGTGCGAAAGCGCTGATTACCTCGGTCGAGAACGGCCACTCGACATCCGGCCGGGGGATTTGATGGCAGTGCGTTGCGTCGGTGCCTATGGCTTTGTCATGAGCTCGAATTACAATTCCCGGCCGCGAGCCCCAGAGATTATGGTCGATGGTCACCGCGCCCATCTCGTTCGGGCTCGTGAGTCGGTACAGGATCTCTTTGCCCTGGAATCTGTGCTACCGAGCTGACTGATGCACCGCCTCCCGGAGCCGGAACTGATGGACGACGCTGCTCAGGCTCAAGCCTACGCGGCTGCGGATTTTTCTGAGCCCAACGCACTGTTCGTGAATTTCTATAGGTCACGTTTCGGGGCTTTACCGTTCGAGGGTTACGTCGTCGATCTGGGCTGTGGACCGGCGGACATTCTCATGCGTTTCGCCCGCGCTTATCGTGCCTGCCGTTTGCATGGGGTCGACGGATCAGGGCCGATGCTGCACATCGCCCGTGAACGCGTCTTGGAAGCTTCGCTCTCTGAACGCATCGATCTATTTCAATGTACCTTACCGCAAATCTGTCTGCCCCGCTCAGGCTATGACGCGGTGATTTCCAACAGTCTACTTCATCACCTTGCCGATCCCCAATCGCTATGGACCGCCATCAAACGCCTCTCCGCAATCGATGCTCCCATCTTAGTCATGGACCTCGTGCGCCCACCTGGGCATCCCGAAGTGGCAAGGCTGATGCGCGCTTATGCGGCTGATGTGCCGGCCATATTGGCGAGGGACTTCAAGCGGTCGCTGTTGGCGGCCTACACTGTGGACGAGGTGATCGAGCAGATTGCTGTGGTCGAGCTGGATTATCTGGATGTGCAAGTCGTCTCGGATCGCCACTTTGTGGTCGCGGGTCGCTATCGCGGTTAGGCGGCACTGTGCTTTTGGATGGCTTTTTGACCGAACGTTTGATATGCACTATGAGGGCACACAACTTGTTGGAGCGCACGATATTGGTGCATATGGTTACCAATCTTTATCGACCAAATAGGAAGGCTTGTTGCTGATCGGAGACATGGGTCGTTGTGGCTCGGGCGCGGCGGGCATTTTCGAGACCACTCTTAACGCTTATCCCACATGGCCAAGCTCGATCTGACCGAAAGCTTGCAAGTCACCGCGTTTCTTCGCTGTGACGGAATAAGGATGATGTGGCATGTCTTGTGCTGAGGGTTTGGCGCGGAGATCTGTCGTGGTGAGGGCGGTATTTTTGCAAACAGCCTTTGAGTTACGTGCTTCGAGGCTCCTTCTATCATGTACATAAACTTTGGAGGTTTTGCCAATGACCCCAGACGATGTCCTAAAACTCATACAGGACAAAGAGGTCAAGTTCGTCGACTTGCGTTTTACCGATAGCAGGGGCAAGGAGCAGCACGTCAGCATTCCGTCTCGTTCGGTTGGGGCCGATTTCTTTGAGGACGGCAAGATGTTTGACGGTTCGAGCATTGCAGGATGGAAGGGTATTCACGAATCCGACATGGTATTGATGCCTGAAGCTGCCACTGCGGTACTTGATCCGTTCACGGACGAAACAACACTCATCCTGCGCTGTGACATCCTAGAACCGAACACGATGCAAGGTTATGAACGTGATCCGCGATCCCTCGCGAAGCGTGCTGAGGCCTATCTGCGTTCCACTGGCATCGGGGATACCGCTTTCTTTGGACCGGAACCTGAGTTCTTCGTGTTGGACGACGTGCGCTGGGGAGCGGATATCAGCGGATGCTTTTACAAGCTTGACTCCGAAGAGGCTGACTGGAACTCCGAGAAGGTTTACGACAAAGGTAATATCGGTCATCGCCCTTCGGTCAAAGGTGGCTACTTTCCTGTCCCGCCGGTGGACTCCTTACAAGACATTCGGTCCGCCATGTGCCTTGCGCTCGAGGAAATGGGTTTGAACGTCGAAACCCACCACCACGAAGTGGCTACTGCGGGTCAGAACGAAATTGGAACGCTTTTTGGCACCTTGGTGCGCAAAGCCGATGAGATGCAGATTCTCAAATACGTGGTGATGAATGTGGCACACTCCTATGGCAAGACCGCCACGTTCATGCCAAAGCCGTTGGTGGGTGACAACGGCAACGGCATGCATGTGCATCAATCCCTAAGTAAAGATGGGCACAATCTATTCTCAGGTGACAAATACGGGGGCCTCTCGGAACTCGCACTTTACTATATCGGCGGCATCTTTAAGCACGCGCGGGCGCTGAATGCTTTCACCAATGCGGGTACCAACAGCTATAAGCGGCTGGTGCCCGGTTTTGAGGCACCGGTTTTGCTTGCCTATTCGGCACGCAACCGTTCTGCGTCAATCCGGGTTCCCTACGTGTCGAGCCCCAAGGCACGGCGTATCGAAGTACGCTTTCCCGACTCCAGCGGCAATCCCTATCTGATGTTTGCTGCCATGCTGATGGCGGGGTTAGACGGTATCCAGAACAAGATCCACCCAGGAGAACCGATGGATAAGGACCTTTATGACTTACCGCCAGAGGAAGAAAAGGCTATCCCGACGGTTTGCCACTCCCTCGACCAGGCCATCGATTGCCTCGACAAAGATCGGGAGTTCTTGACTGCTGGCGGTGTTTTCACGAACGACATGATCGACGGCTACATCGATCTCAAGCAGGGGGAGATCACACGTCTTCGGATGACCACCCATCCGGTTGAGTTCGATATGTACTACAGCCTCTAGTGGTGACGAGGCTTGCCTTTGGTCATCGTCTCGGCGGTTTGATGACCCTTGCCCTCGGGGTACGACCCCGAGGGGCAAGGAGGCTGAGAAGTTGTTTTAAACCGTCATGGCCGAGGGATTTGGCCATCCCCGAAAATGAGAATCGGGATTTTCACGGGAAAAACCACTGTGCTTGCCTGAGCTGCGTTGCACGGTGGCTCGCAATCCTCATGTACTCCCTTGTACACTCCGGTTGTTACTCGCCCCATCCTTTGATCCTGAACGAAACCGGTTGGGTTGACTCGAGCGGAAGTCTATCATCGACAACGTTGCCCGCCCTGTCATGCCCCCGCCCTTGCTAGAGCCTCTCTGGGGTGGTGTATGCTTGTCGCTACCATGACCATCCGCTATGCTTTTTAGCATGTTCCAGATCGGTTGGTTACTCCTGCTGCTTTATCCCTTGTCAGTGCT
Source organism: uncultured Thiotrichales bacterium (assembly GCA_964624765.1). Lineage (GTDB taxonomy): Bacteria > Pseudomonadota > Gammaproteobacteria > HK1 > HK1 > JAGTVB01. The sequence goes on along the minus strand of CAZUZO010000060.1, from coordinate 14,293 downwards.
TGGGGATATCTATAAGTCGATCGGGCCCGAAGGCCAAGTGATCTATTCGGACCAGGCGGTGCCAGGTGCCGAAGAGATCAGGTTGGACCCTGTGCAAACCTACTCACCACCTCGGCTGCCGAGAACACTGGACCCAGATACCCAAACCGCCCCCTCTCTTGAGCCCGATCACTATGAGGGTTTTTCGGTACAACAACCGGGCGATCATGAGACCATCTGGGACAATCAGGGCAATGTCTCGGTCGTACTGAGCCTGCAACGGGATCTTAGGCCAGGAGATGAGTTCCAGGTATTACTCGACGACCATCACGTCATCGCCCGAGGGCATACGCCCATCTTCCACCTGCAGAATATCGACCGCGGTACCCATAGATTGCAAGGCGTAATTATGGACGCCTTTGGTGGGGAAGTCGCACGCACGCCTACCATTACCTTTCACCTTCGCCGCACGATAGCAAAACGTCCATCATCTTAAGAGCGGCCCATCCATACGGCTCGAAACGGGGGCCTTCCTTTGAAGGCGCTAGCTGCCCCGAAGGCAGTGAGCTACTCCGCGTGGCTTCAAATAGTCGCGTCACGATCCTGCCGAATCCTTGCGACCAGGTTGCGATAAAGCTGACCCTAAGGGCATCATCTCACACGCCAGGGATGCGGCGGAGGGTGACATGGGTGCCTCCGTGGCGTCAGGGCCGGGAATTCGGTTGGTAGTTCATCAGTCGGTGATGCACTGTGGTTTTGATTAGGATGCACTCTATTGGTGCATACCGAGTAAGAATGGTCTGACTTCGATACGGATGGCGTTTACGGCATTCGAGCCGCATGCAGGACTGCAGCTAAGGCCTAGAGGGAAAGACGAAAAAGATGCCGTGGCGAAGACCATGGCTGAGGGTACAATATCGCTGTCGTGGCTCGATTATTGCTGAACAGTAATCATGCGCCCTCACGTGACCAATATGTCGTTTGCAAATGATAGTCAATGTGTCATCGATAACCTAGGAACGGCTGTCCTGTTGTTCACCGAGAACCTCCACTTGGTGAACATGAACCCCGCTGCCGAAGTGCTCTTGGCGATGAGCGCGAAACAATTTCGGGGCCTCCACGTAAGCCTGTTGTTTCCAAAGACCGGTTTATGTGCGGGAACCCTCACTCGCGCCCTCCAGGCCGGTAGCGCGGTCACCGAGCGCGAGATGCGATTACGTGTGGGAGGGTCGAGTGCGTCGGTGGTGGTCGATTGCACGGTAACACCCTTGCGTGACGCCCACTATCCTCCCAGCGTGTTAGTGGAGTTAGTGCGCCAGGACCGGCACAGCCACATTACGCGGGAGGAGCAATTACTGAGTCAGAGCGAGCTGACGCGCGGCCTCATCCGGCGGCTTGCCCATGAGATTCGCAACCCTCTCGGAGGCTTGCGCGGTGCTGCGCAGCTATTGTCACGGGAGGTGGTGGATGAGACGTTAAAAGAATACACCACCATCATCGTTCGTGAGGCCGACAGGCTCCAGAACTTGATGGATCGGATGCTCGGGCCGCGCACGCTACCCAGAATGCGCTGGGTGGGCATCCATGAAATCACAGAGCGGGTTCGCGCCTTGCTGGAGGCAGAAGCCCCCCCGGGAGTGTCTATAGTGCGGGATTATGACCCGAGCATTCCTGACGTCTATGCCGATCCCGATTTAGTGATCCAGGCGACACTCAACGTTGCCCGCAATGCCGTGCAGGCGGTGGGCACACAGGGCACTGTCACGTTGCGCACCCGCATTCACATGCGGCTCACCATAGGTCATCAACGGCATAGGCTGGTGGTCAGAATCGACGTCATCGATGATGGGCCTGGCGTTCCCGAAACACTGCGCGAAACTCTTTTCTATCCTATGGTGACCGGGAAAGCGGGCGGAACCGGGCTCGGCTTGTCTATCGCCCAATCGCTCGTCAATCAACACGGAGGATTGATTGAATACAGTAGCGTACCTGGGCTTACCACCTTTAGCATTCTCCTACCGGGGAGAAAGGACGATGAATAGAGGCGCTGTTTGGGTGATCGATGATGATCATTCCATTCGCTGGGTGTTGGACAGGGCTTTGGCCCAGGAGGGGATGACCGTTACGAGCTTTTCCAGTGGGCATGGGATTATCGAGAAGCTTTCCATCGAACGCCCCGACGTTATTATCTCTGATATTCGTATGGAGGGTGTTGACGGCTTGGACCTCTTGGATAGAATTTCCCAGCGATGTCCAGGTTTACCTGTGATCATCATGACTGCCTATTCAGATCTCGACAGTGCAGTGGCCGCCTACCAAGGCGGTGCCTTTGAATACCTTCCTAAGCCCTTCGATATCGACGAAGCTTTAGAACTGGTACGGCGAGCCGTGGCACATAGCCGCACCGAAGGTCCGGCAACGTTTGGCGAATGCCCCTTTCCAGCACACGAGATCATCGGCTCTGCCCCGGCTATTCAAGAAGTATTCCGTGCTATTGGCCGTCTTTCCCGGTCCAACGTTACCGTCCTCATCACGGGTGAATCAGGAACCGGAAAGGAACTCGTGGCGAGAGCTCTGCATCGCCATAGCCCGCGAGCAGGAAGAGCTTTTGTCGCTCTGAACACCGCTGCCATTCCACGAGAACTGTTGGAGTCGGAACTTTTTGGGCACGAAAGAGGGGCCTTTACGGGGGCGCAGACCCAACGCCGTGGCCGCTTCGAGCAAGCCGACGGAGGCACTCTGGTACTGGATGAGATCGGGGATATGCCTGCGGAGCTCCAGACGAGACTGCTCAGGGTGCTTGCTGAAGGGGAGTTTTTTAGAGTAGGCGGCCACCTGCCGATCTGCGTGGATGTGCGCATCATCGCGGCAACCCACCAGAACCTTGAGCGGCGCGTCCGCGAGGGCTGTTTCCGCGAGGATCTGTTTCATCGCTTGAATGTCATCCGAATCCATGTCCCGGCATTACGGGAACGGCGTGAGGACATTCCTATCCTTGCTCGTCATTTCCTCAATTCGGCGGCACGGGAACTGAACATTGAGCCGAAAAGCCTGCGACCAGAGACCGAGGCCTATCTTACAGAACTTGCGTGGCCCGGCAATGTGCGTCAATTGGAAAACACCTGTCGATGGCTTACGGTGATGGGCTCCGGCAAAGAGCTTCATCTTGATGATCTGCCTCCCGAGTTGCGAGGAGGTGCTTCGGGCTCTGGGGTGGGGGGGAACGATTGGGAAACGCTACTGAGGCGTTGGGTGGAGCAACGTCTGAGCCGTGCTGAAATGCCCGTGCTCGACATCGCTGTTCCTCGTTTCGAGCGCATTCTCATCGAGTCGGCTCTCAGACACACGGGGGGTCGGCGCCAGGAGGCCGCGAAGCTGCTCGGTTGGGGACGAAATACGCTCACACGTAAGATTAAGGAGCATGCGATGGATGACAACCCATAACCGCAATGCGAACGTCCGATCTTAACCTGAGATCGTTTCCTACCGGCGTGGCACGTCCTATCGTCAAAAACGCTCTTGAGAGGCGACCTGCTGGCCTGCCCCGGCGTACACACGAGACTCCCAGTTAGCTCGCCTTGTCGTTTAACCAAGCGGCAACCTGTTTAGCGGCATAAGTTAGGATCGCATCAGCGCCGGCCCGTTTCATCCCCAGCAGCGATTCCATCATCGCATTCCGCTCATCTAGCCAACCCCGAGCAGCCGCCGCCTTGAGCATGGCGTACTCGCCGCTGACCTGGTACACAAATGTCGGTACAGCAAATCGCTCCTTCACGCGCCGCACCACATCCAGGTAAGGCATCCCAGGCTTTATCATCACCATGTCAGCTCCCTCTGCGAGATCGAGAGCCACCTCCTGTAGGGCCTCGTCAGTGTTCCCTGGGTCCATTTGATAGGTACGTTTGTCTCCCTTGCCGAGGTTAGCTGCGGAGCCCACTGCTTCACGAAACGGGCCGTAGAATGCCGACGCGTATTTCGCCGAATAGGCGAGAATCCGGGTGTGGCGATGTCCGGAGTGTTCGAGGGCTTGGCGAATCTGGCCAATTCGACCATCCATCATGTCCGACGGGGCGACGATGTCCGCACCGGCCTCGGCGTGAGAAAGGGCTTGCTTAACCAACACGGCAATCGTCTCGTCGTTCAGTACGTAGCCGGTTGAATCGATGATCCCATCCTGCCCATGGGTGGTGAACGGATCGAGTGCGACATCCGTGATGACCCCCAGCTCGGGTAGCCTCCTTTTAAGTGCCCGCAGCGTACGTTGAACAATACCTTGAGGGTTCCACGCCTCGCGCGCATCGCGCGATTTCTTCTCCGGGGGAGTTACCGGGAAGAGCGCAACTGCAGGCACGCCGAGGCGGGCAAGCTCCTGTGCTTCGCTGATCAACTCGTCGACACCGAGGCGTTCCACCCCCGGCATGGACTCGACTGGCTGCCGACCGCTCTGTGCATCCAGTACGAACAGGGGACAAATGAGATCATCCACACGCAACGTGGCTTCGCGCACGAGGCGGCGCGAAAAATCATCGCGACGCATACGCCGTAAACGCGTCGATGGAAAAGATCGCTGGCTACCCACTGGTTGGCTCATCAGGTCATATGATCTCCGGCCATGGTCATCGTTTCCTCAGGGTTGCTCTGGAGCACACTGTTGGCGCCCAAGCCTTCGGCTGCCCCAAAGGCAATAGACCACCATTTCCTATCGGCGTGAGCTTCCCGCGAAATTGCGGGTGAAGCGGTCGATGCACTGCGCTGCCAGATAGGCATCTGCAAATGGATGGGCCGCAGCGGGGGGAGGCGGTGGATGCGTTCCAGGTATGCCGTCGACGGCTCGCGGAGCACCGAGGAGGGTGGTCGACTCTCGCTGTTATTCTGCGACATCGCTGACTCCTATGCATGCCCATTTACGGTATCGTGCAATCGCTAGGGGGCGCCATCGTTTAGCCAACCTCCCCTCTCAGGCCCGCCGATCAACGGTTCGAAAGTTTGCTACGCTTGTGCTTGGCTCTTGGGAACAACAACTCAGCCAAGCGATTAAATTCCTGGGCCGCTTTGCCGGCTGGCTCCAGCTCGAAAACAGCCAATCCCTCGCTGAATGAGCGCCGAAACGCTGTTCGCTGCCCCAACCGAACCTTCTGCACCACAAGACCCGGTAGCATCGAGAGCGCTTCTTCGGTTTCCGCAGTTTCCCGTATGGAGCTATGGGTATCGGCGCGATTGATGAACCCCAGAATCTGCGGGACACGCCCCTCCTTAACGGATTCGGTGACGATGCCGAGGAAACGCTGGGTGGACCATACGTCGGCCTGACTTGGCGTGACCGGCACAAGAATCCGATCGGCCATATTGACGGCTTGGCGCATAGCCCACAGGTTAGCAGCCCCCACGTCGACCAACACCTCCCCCTTGTGGTGCTTGATGAGCTCCACTGGATCATCTGCTGCCCGAAAAATCCGTATTTCTGGCTGGTGTCCTTCCTCGCGTCTCACCTCAGCCACGTCGCTCAATGTCGACTGTGGATCCAGATCGAAACATAGGGGCTTCTGTTGGGCCTTCGCCAACCATACGGCCAGATTGAAGGCAACGGTGCTCTTGCCCGAGCCCCCTTTAAGATTGCCGATCACAGTTAACATCATGCCGGCTCTAGACTGTAAGCTAGACGATCGGGTCTCAGAGGTTGTGACAAAACCTGCTACACCAGCCGATAGCGGCGTTGGGCGGTGCTCGCTCCTTGCCTAGCTATCGGATATAGGTCGCGTCGCGCCCGTCCGCCTGGCTCTGGGGCTGCTTTCGACGGCTTTTTTCACAGCCTCTCAGAGGTTGTGAAAAAACCTGCTACACGACCCGATAGCGGCGTTGGACGGTGCTCGCTCCTCGCCTATCTACTTGATATGTCTCGTCGCTGCGCGCCGTCCGCCTGGCTCTCGGGCCGCTTTCGACGGTTTTTTCACAACCTCTCAGGCCATGGGTCTGTTAGTATCCCGCTCCAGGTGCCGGTCGCTCCGGACTACCAGTGCCTGTAGCTGGCGGCTTTGGCAACTCGATGCGCTTATATTCGGCAGGTACTTGAAAAAGACTGGGATCTTGAGGGCCTTCCTGGATATCCCGAAGCTCGCGCACATAACCCCCCTCAAGCTCCTCCCTGACAGGCACTCCGAGGCCGCGGTCTACCCACACGACTGAACGCATCTCGCGACCGCCCTCAGCGACAACGATTTCCCATTTCTCGGTGTTACGCCCGTTGATCCGTTCGGCGCCAACCTCGTTACACGTTAGCCCTTTCTGTTTTCCGCACAGGCTTCCTGGCTCGCCAGGTAGCGGTGGACGGCTCGGAATATTCTCTTGTGCGGGCCCCTTGAACTCGATGTACTCTCGACGACTTGGGTTCAGTATCCAAGCCACATTGCGCTCCAAATCCAGTATGTTGATGCGTTGTTTTTGATCTTCCCCCATCTCTTGGCGTTTTTGACCTCTACCGACGTAAAGTTTTCCGATCATCTCAGTCTTGTCGGGCAGGATCTGAACATTGAGTGCTGAGAATTCTGCGCCTGCTGCCGCCAGTACATTGGAAGACAACGCAAGGAAGGCAGATAGACCGCTGAACACGAAAACCAAGTATCTTCTCGATCTGCGCATACCACACCTCGTGAAACTGCTAACTACTGGGGCTCACGAGCGTCCCGCTCTCTGCCACTCATTTCATCTATAGCCCTGAGAAGCTGTTCTAAAAATGTCGCGAGCGCCGGCAGAGCGAGGCGCGCAGAGGCGAGCCACCGGAGTGTACAAGGGAGTACACGAGGACGGCGAGTCGTTACGCAACGCAGCTATGGCCAGCGCAGTAGTTTCTAAAACAGCTTCTGAGGTTTCCAAGGCCTACCATATGGGTGACTTTCCCTACCAAATCCATCCTGGCCAGCCGGCCGCCCACAATAACCTTTCCCAGGGTGTCATGCCAGGCCACGGCATACCAAAAGCCGGTGGCAAGCCACCGTATAACCCAGGGTAGGGCCACCGGCTCCCTCCATAGGATCTCAGCTCCCCTTCGTAGCGATAGGGGGCTTCCGGAGGTCCTCTGTCGTCCTCCCAGCGCCGCCTTTCGCTGCGGGAGGAACGAAAGCTGTCCGAAGCCGGTGGCCGGCGCTGCCCCCAGGGACGTTCTTCCATCTCGCGGCCCCAGCTGTCCCTCCTCACTTCGGGCTCCATCCAGGGATCAAAGGGCTGGGGATCATAATATGAACTCGTGTCTCCCGTGCTCCAATCCGGTGTATAACTTGCCTCCCACGGATCCCGTGATCGGTTGGGATAAACCCCGTCGGAAGGACTCCGTTCCGTCAGGTCGCGCCGGTCTCGGAGGGGCGATGGCTCCCCATAGTGCCGTTGCCAATCGTAATCCTCCTCGCCATACCAGGGTTCGCTTCGGGGTGTGGCCGTGTCCCTCCAGTCGTCGGCCCAGGGATCTCTGTGGGACCTTGGCCGCTCGTAGTCATCATAATAGTCACGGGGCGGGCGCTGAAATGTCGGTTGCCTCCCCGACCAGCGGTCATTCATTGTATCCGAATAAGGTTCCTGGAATCGGCGCGTCGACCCGTCTCCGGACGATTGCGTTCGCTGCACGGATTCCCTCCAACCATCGCTAGCACCGTACCTGAAGTCATCACCGCCACGCCGCGGTGCGTAGGGCGGCTCGTCACGATCCTGCCATGCCCGCATCCGATAGCCCTCTGGCTCCCTTTGGTCATGTGGGACAGGCTGCGGACGTTCCATCCAACGCTCAGGGTAATGCTGCTCACGTGCCTCCCAATGGGGAGTAACCCCATTATTCAAAGCATAGGGATATCCGAAATCCTCAGCCGGGAGGGGCCCTGTTGTTACCAGCGCAACGATGACGGTCCATACAACCAAAACGGCAGACCCTGGCATCCACGCCGCAAGCTGCCGTCCTATAAGACGATGATACATCATGGATTTAACCGAGCCTCTACACGCCCAGCCCCACCAACCTATTCCTTTCCCCAAGCCATCCCAAGCCTAGGACCCGGTGGACGAATAGATGAATAGCTACTTACGTCCCCATATATTCTCCCTTATCTACACGGCTAGCTTCCACCTTTAGATGAACGCAGCCTCCAAGAGAAGCACAAATCGCACCACCACATTACCTCATAAAGATATTATCATTGATGCAACTCGACTTTACAGCGCTTGATTCGCTCTGTCGCGATGGAATCGTTCCCGTACTGTTCAATTATCGCTAGGAGTTGAACCCCTATCTTGAATTTCGGAAAGGGAACCTTTCACCCTAATCCCACGCCGCCGCTTGCTCGCTGAAACAGTATCGCTGGTCTTGGAGGTTTTTTGGGGGGTATCCGACTGCCCAGATCGGCTAGCGGACGATGTGCCGCGGCGCTGCCTCTTGGCTACCGGTTTCGTCGGTGCGGACGGTAATTGTTCTGGGACTGTCTCCGCAGTGGGCTGGCCCTGTTCCTGTGGCTCGCTGCTCGGGATGCTCAGCGGTTGAGTTGTTGTCTCTGCCTGCTGCTGTGCCTCCGGAGCGGAGGAGCTGCGAGCTGGTTCGGAGGCACCAGCGCTCGGGTTGCTCCTTACCTCTACCGCCGAGGGCCCGCCCCTGTTCGGGGCAGGCGGGGGACTGGAGCCCGATGGGTTGCCGGCTCCGCTCCCTCCTGGGGTGCGTCGAGTAAATGGCCGTGACACAGCTCTCGCCAGCCCTTTCAATGCCTCCCACAATACGATGAATACAGCCCGGAGCAGATAAAACACCATGGCGATAGCACCGACCAGCTTGCTCCAAAAACCCATCAGCCTTGAGCCTAGGGAAGCGCGGCTGACCTCAGGTGCTGGCGTGCCGTGGGCCGCAAGTGTCGGCTCTTCCACGAGGGTCGATGGACTACCCAGAGCCGATTCAGCAGCACCATCGTGCCTGCCCGCCACCTCCATGAGCGAGTGACCTGCCTGCACGCAACCGAGAGGAATCACGATGAGTGTCAGAATCGTCGACACCAACACTCCGGCGGCGAGGGAGATGGCCATTCCCTGAAAGATCGGATCCGTCAGTATGACACTCGATCCGGCCACCAGTGCCAGCGCGGTGATTATGATAGGACGGGTTCGCGTCTTGCAGGACAGGATCACCGCTTCACGAACCGAGGTACCGCGCCGTACCTCATGGATCGAAAAATCCACCAGGAGTATAGAGTTGCGCACGATGATGCCAGCCAGGGCAATCCAACCGATCATGGACGTCGCTGTGAACTCGGCATTGAGCAATGCATGGGCTGGCAAAATGCCGAGCAGGGTGAGCGGGATGGGAGCCATGATGAGTGCAGGAATCCGGAAGTTCCCAAATTCCCAGACCACAAGAATGTAGATAAGGATCAGTGCGGCTCCAAATGCCAGACCCATGTCCCGGAAAGTTTCGTAGGTGACCGTCCATTCGCCTCCCCATTCGAATCCGGATCGGTCATCATCCGGTGGTGGGCCAATGTAGCTGCCCTTCATCTCCACGCCATCGGGTGTACGGTATTCGTCCAAGAGTTTTTGGACTTCCATCATGCCATAGATCGGTGCACCTAACCTTCCTGTTGTCTCCGCTACAACGTATTCCATCGGGCGCAGGTCTTTGTGGTAAATGATCGGGTCCTCAAGAATGCGCACGAAGCGGCCAAGCTCCCCGAGGGGCACCGTGCCGCCGCCTGCCGTCGGTATCGGCAGGTCCAGAAGACGTGACACCTCTGAACGAAGAGCCAACGGTACCTGAATGACGATATGCGTTGGTTCAAGCACGTTCTCTTCCTTGATGGCGCCTAGGCTGTAATCGCCCATAACCATCGCGAGGTTACGATTGATGGCATCAACGGACACGCCGCGCCGTACCGCCTTTTGCGTATCGACCTGAAAATGCCAATACGAGTGAGGGCGCTGCATGTAATTATCGACATCCGTCAGATTCTCGGCTTGGCGGAAAAAGTCTGTCATATCGGCCGCCACTTGCTGCCGCGTCTTGCCGTCCGGACCGTAGATCTCGGCCACCACGGACTGCAACACCGGCGGACCGGGGGGCATTTCCACCACCGCGATGCGAGCGTTTCTGGCGGCGGCGATGGGAGTCAGCAGCTCGCGGGCTTGCAGTGCTATCTCATGGCTCGAGCGGTCACGGTCGCGCTTGTGCAGCAGTTGCACTTGAATCTCGCCTTGCCAAGGCTCTTCACGCAAGTAATAGTGCCGAACCATACCATTAAAGTCGAAAGGTCTTGGTGCCCCGCTATAGGTTTGTACCGCCGTGACTTCTGGTATTCCGGTCCGAATGATCTGCGCCAGTTGCCGAACAAGGTTATCGGTGACCGGTAGCGCCGTTCCTTCGGGCATGTTGATGACCACGCTAAACTCGGGCTTGTTGTCGAGCGGAAGCATTTTGACCGTGACGTGAGTGGTGTAGAACATCGCCAGAGAGGCGAGAAATGCACCCCAGAGCCCCAGGCGAAACACCCCGCGTTTGATGCGGCTATCGATGAGGGGATCGAGAACGCGTCTGAAAAACCGCTCGAGCCGCTCGCTGCCCTTCTGCTCCCGGACATGGGCTCGTTTCAGGTACCCCATGGCCGGCCGCATCCGCATGGCAAGCCACGGGGTGAAGATGAAGGCAGCGAATAAAGAAAACAACATCGCTACCGATCCCAACGCCGGAATGGGCTCCATGTAAGGCCCCATCATGCCACGCACAAAGCCCATTGGCAGCAAGGCGGCAATAACGGTAAAGGTGGCCAGGATAGTGGGATTGCCCACCTCACGCACAGCGTCGATCGCCGTCTCGATGTCGGTTTGGCCTTTTTCGAGCCAGCGCCGGTAAATGTTCTCGACGACCACGATGGCGTCGTCCACGAGGATACCGATAGAGAAAATGAGTGCGAATAGGCTAACCCGATCGATGGTGTAGCCCAGAATCAAGGCCGAGAAAACGGTGATAAGAATGACGACCGGGATGACCAGCACCACGACGATTGCGGGGCGCAAAGCACGAAACGCAAACAGCACCAGCAAGAACACAAATCCGGTCGCCATAAACAACTTAAAGATAAGTTCGTTGACCTTGTCATTTGCGGTTTCGCCATAGTTGCGCGTAATACTGACGTAGACGTTGCTGGGGATAAGATGTCCCTGCAACGCTTCCACTTTGTCCAAGACCGCATTCGCAACGGTGACCCCGTTCGAGCCGATCTTCTTGGCGATGGCGATGGTGACCGCCGGTTCTCCCTCGGCGTCGATGTCCCACTGGCGAGCGGGCCCCGTGTAGTACGCCACCAGCTGCTTAGCTTCTTCCGGTCCCTGAAAGATTCTTGCCACATCGCGAATATAGATCGGTATTCCGGCGTGGCTTCCGACGACCAATCTGGAAATGTCGTCTGCGGTACGTAGGAACGCCCCCGTCACCACCGTAAAGTGGGTATCGCCCGCCTCAACATTGCCGACCTGTTGCTCGCTGTTGGCTGTGCGGATGGTCTCGGCAACTTGATCAAAGCTAACACCGAACCCCGAGAGACGCTCGGGGTAGACTTCGACCCTGACCTGCTCCTTGCGACCCCCGACTATGAAATTGAAGCCGGTATTTGGAATTTCTTTCAGGCTCTGCAAGACGTCGAGAGCGAGGGTGCGTAGCCGGCCATCATCGACGTCCTTGGACCACAGCGTGAGCGTCACGATGGGCACATCGTCGATGCCCTTGGGTTTGACCAGAGGAAGTGGGATACCGGGCGGGATCTTGTCGAGGTTGGATTGGATCTTGTCGTGAACCTTGACGATCGAAGGCCCCAGCTCTTGCCCGACGTCGAATTCGACCGTCACGATACCTCGGCCGCGTTGGCTAGCAGCATAGACATGCTTCACGCCCGGGATTTCGGTCATGATGCGCTGCAGGGGATCGATGGCTAGCCCCGCCACCTGCCGGGCGGAAGCGCCCGGAAACTGGACGAAGATGTCTATCATCGGGACCGAGATCTGCGGATCCTCTTGGCGCGGAGTCACGGCAAGACCGAGGAGACCGAGAGCGAGCATGGCCAGAAAAAGCAGTGGAGAGAGGGGGGAGTCGATGAAAAACCGGGTCATACGCCCGGCGAGCCCTAGCTCCTCCGTGGCCAACGCCTCAGCCTGGTCGTGTTTGTCTGATCGCGTTGCCTCGTCGTTCATAGCGCTGGCTGGTTGCCTTGGATGTCGTTGTCGTTGGAAAGCCTTGGGGGAGTGGCTTGGTCAGGCGGGAGCAGGTCTTGGCTGTGGCATAGGCAGCTCTCAACGTCGAACCTGACGCCTAACCTTATGAACCTCCGCGGGTACCGCGAGGAGTTGCGCGCACCCGTTCTCCGGGCTTTAAGCCCGAGAGTACACTGACATAGTTGTCATCGAGAGATTCACCGAGACGTACCAGACGCAGCTCCCTTTCCTCGCTGGGGGTCACGACGTGAACCATCGGTAGGCTGCCCCGGTGAATCACCGCGGAACGCGGAATGACCACCATGTCCCGCGCCGGTGCGCTGGGATCGGGAACCATGATCTCGGCGTACATACCGGGGGCAGCGGGCGATCCGGGTGCCAAGTCGAACTTGACCTTGATCGTGTGTCTTTGCGGATCCGCCATAGGAAAAATCTGTGCCGCGCGGGCTTTGACACGGCGATGGCCGACATCGAGCCGCGCATCCACCACATCCCCTTCTCGCAACCCTCGGTACATCAGTCGCGCCGGGATATCCACTTCGACCTGCAGCACCTCAGTATCGGCAAATACCAGCATGGGCTGTCCCGGCTGCACCGTGTCACCTTCTTCGACGAGCTTAGTGATGATCATCCCGCCAAACGGCGCGATGGATTTGCTATCCCGGATCTTGGCGTCTAACTGCTGAATCTCCGACTCTGCCCGCAGGAATGCGCTATGCGCTTGCTCGATGCGGGTGCCATGGGTATACAAGTTGGCGTAGCGTTCGACCCCCGGATACTGATAACCCATGACGTTTTGCATCGGGGTGGTGAACATCTGGTCAAACAGGGAGGGGAGCCCCATGCCGCCTGGAGCCTTGGTCGTGGGTGCACCCTGGGGATTCCAAACCTCGTGATGAAAGACCACACCCGCGCTACGCAGCTCCGCATCGGCAGCGCGCAACGCCGCTAGGGCTGCGTTACGCCGGGCCTGGAGCTCCTGATCATTCAAGGCCACTAGCAGCGTACCGCTCTCGAAGAAATCGCCTTCCTTTCCGGAAAGAAATTTCACTCGACCGGGGAGCTCAGCGGCCAAGGTGACCTCCTTGAACGGTACCACGGTGCCGCCAAGGGTGACCGTTGGGCGCATCCGAATGGCTCTCACTTCGATGACATTCTCAGGTTTGGAGGGCTGGACTGCTGCAGGGGAGCCCTGGGCGCCTGCCAAGCCTGAAAACACGATTAGGGCCGGTATGGTGACCAACAGGGCGAGTAGGGTGATGAGGCGGATCAAGGCTAAAGAACGTTTATGCATCGCTAAATTCCACAGATGCCCCTAAACAGAATATTAATAGGTTCTAATATATTAATCAACCAATCACCGCCTCGGCCAGCCTTAGGCCACTCGCGCCATGACCGCAAAACTCTTGATAAATGGTCCTGCCATACGTGGGTCCTTGACCATCGCCATGTAGTCGCCTTTCTTAAATTTCAGCTTGCGCGAGGTGTACGCTAAACCCAGCCCCGTCATGCCGATCCCTTTCTTGAACCACTTGGCCCAGCTGTCGGGGCTTGCTCGCAGATCCCAGTTAAGCTCTTGGCCGGTGTAGGATCCTGCCGAGGTCGCCTTACCATTCTCCACCACCAGAATGCCACGCGGGTCCTCCTCACCGTCAAACCCGTACGCGATCACCGAATTGAAGCCGATCTTCTCCAGACCCTCGGTTAGCTCCGAATCCTTGTTCCACTCCTCCATGAATGCCTTCATCCACGCGTCGGAAAACAATTCAGCCATGTCTGTGACCTCCCATGAATCGTTCGAACTAAAAGTCCATCGGACTATCGTTGTCTCTGCAGAGCACTCGAAAACCCGATCGGGTCCGGGCCCATGGTGAGCGACGGCCCGGCCTGTACGCATCTGTTAATCTATGGCTGGGTAACGAGCTTGCTCGCTATCCCGCCTGATCGAGGATGCGCTAAAGCGACTTAATGGACATAAAAACTTAATGTATTCCCTGGGTATTTTCAACCGAGAGGTTGTGAAAAAACCGTAGCGAGCAGCCCGAGAGCAAGGCGGACGGCGCCAAGCCGAGAGACATATCAGATAGATAGGCGA
>CAZUZO010000059.1:0-18770 GCA_964624765.1 uncultured Thiotrichales bacterium | reverse complement strand
TCGCGAGCGGCCCCAGAGCCAGGCGGACGGAGCGAAGCCGAGAGACATATCAGATAGATAGGCGAGGAGCGAGCACCGCCCAACGCCGCTATCGGGTTGCGTAGCAGGTTTTTTCACAACCTCTGAGCTGCGTCGCACGGCGGCTCGCAATCCTCATGTAGTCCCTTGTACACTCCGGTTGCTCACCACCGTGCGCCTTGCGCTGCCGGCGCTCGTGACATTCTTGAAGCAGCATCTGACTCTCACCAAGAAAGCATGATGGATGACCCGAGGGATGGATTCGATCCCTCGCATGTTGCACTGCAACCCAAACGGTGACTAATATAGGGGCGGTTTGCTGCGCACCGTTGTGTAGCATATCGGTTACCTGGTGCCCTTAAACGGTGCGCTCAGGAACCCTTCTGGAGTCACTTTAGTTTAGGATTCCTAAATAAATTCAAACCCCTATCGGCATGCCTACAGGGTTGGCATGGCGGCTGCGTCAAGGGTCGTTTAGGAACGCCGCTGTAGGCGTGGCCCAGGGATTCGTCGATCATCTGAAAGCTTTTGGACAAGCCGGCGCGAGCCGCGCGAGCCCCAGGCGGATGGCGCGAAGCCGCGTGATGTTGGCTAGCTAGGCGAGCAGGCCGACACTGCCCAACGCCGGTATCAGGTCGCGCAGAAGGTGTTTTCACAAGCTCTCAGTCCAGCCTCATGAACCCAGCGATTGGAGGAACCCTATGCGACGGGACCCGCGGTTTCTAAGAGCGATAGCAGGTGACCCATCGGCCCTTGGGAGCGTCCAACGCGGATCCGCCGGAGACAAACCCCCGCTCGTCATCGACGAACATATCGTCGAGATTGTGAGCGACTCCGGAGAAGGGGCGCAGAAAGCCGGGCAGATCTTTGGTGCCGTCAGCGCCAAAATGGGTAACGGCGTGTGGACTGTCGAAATTATCCCCGCCGAGATCAAACCCCCCGCCCGATCACGCGCAGGGGCAAGCGGCATCCGCATCCGCTTCGGCTCACAGCACATCAGCAACATGGGCGATGCGGCTGATGTTGTCGTGGCCCTGAACGAACAAGTCCTCTACGGTCGCATCCACAGTGGCGCCTACAAACAAGGCACGATGGTATTGCTAGAAAATAAATGGGGCCACGATGCCTCTCCCGAAATCGCCAGGCAGTATCGGGACGCCCTCGCGTATTTCCGCAGCCAAGGCCTGGTGGTCCAGGAACTGCCCATCGAAGAGGATTGCCGCAAAATCACGTCGACGCCCCGGCTCGGCAAGAACATGTTCGTGCTGGGTATGCTGTGCTGGATCTATAGCCGCAATCTCGATAAAGCCTTCGCAGAAGTCGCCTTGGCCTTCGCCAACAAGAGCGCGGATGTGCAGGCACTTAACCGCCAGCTCGTCGAAGCCGGATTTGGCTTCGCCCAAGCCCACTTGGAAACGCGCTACGATGTGCCGACTCATCCCCAGCGGGCACCTTTGGTGGTGATGAACGGCAATCAAGCCCTGGCCTTGGGCGTCATGGCCTCAGGCATGGAGCTGGTAGCGATGTACCCCATCACCCCCGCAACCTCTGCCTCCCACTATCTTTCCGAGGTTTTTAACGAGGTGGGCGGCTTCGTTCATCAGGCAGAGGACGAAATCGCCGCCATCGGTTTCGCCATCGGCAGTTCATTCGCCGGTAAGACAGCCTGTACGATAACCTCGGGTCCGGGTCTGGCGCTTAAGATGGAATCGATTGGGCTTGCCGTGATGGCAGAAATACCGCTGGTGATCGTTTCCGTACAGCGGGGAGGGCCCGCCACCGGATTACCCACCAAGGTGGAGCAAGGCGACTTGCTAGCGGCACTGTTCGGTGCCCCAGGGGATGCCCCGAAGGTCGTATTGGCCGCGGCCACCATCGAGGAATGCTTCCATCTGGTGATTGCGGCGCGGCAGTTGGCGGAGACTTTCCGCATCCCTGTCATTCTGCTCACCGATGCAAATTTAGCCACAGGAGTACAGCCCTTCCCACGCCCAAGACTGCGCTCACAGTGGCTCGGACTGCCGGTGGATCAGGCGCCTTGGCAGCGTAATGTTCCTGCCTACGATTGGGATCGCAAGACCGGACTGTCGCCGCGCCCCATTCCCGGGCAACGGGGAGGGGAGTACGTGGCAACGGGACTCGCCCATACCAGTGGTGCGAAAGTGGCCTATGAGCCGGAGGCCAATGAAAGGGGACTCACGATGCGCAGTCGCAAACTGGCCACTTTGCAACAGACCCTGAAACCGCCCACGGTACATGGGGACGACAGTGGCGACCTGTTGGTTATCGGTTGGGGCTCAACCCTAGGGGCCATCGAAGAAGCGGTGGACCGGGCACGAGCAGATGGTCTCGCCGTCTCGTCGGTGCATCTGCGTTTCTTCTCGCCCCTGGAGCCTGGCTTGAAACAGATGTTTTCGCGTTTTCGCAAGCTCCTCACCGTTGAGATCAACTACAGCGACGCCGCTGACGAGTCCCGTCACGTCGAGGCCCTGCGCCGCTATGGGCAATTGGCATGGCTATTACGTGCGCACCTGTTGCTCGATGTCGATTGCTGGTCTCAAGCCAGAGGGCAGCCCTTGCAACCCGGGGCCATCTATCAAGAAATTAAACGCCATTTTGGCATTGGGCGAGGAGAGTTGGTGTGTTCGGTTTAAAGGCCGATTGGTC
Organism: uncultured Thiotrichales bacterium; assembly: GCA_964624765.1. GTDB lineage: Bacteria > Pseudomonadota > Gammaproteobacteria > HK1 > HK1 > JAGTVB01. The sequence goes on along the minus strand of CAZUZO010000059.1, from coordinate 16,085 downwards.
GCTAGAGGTTACCCCGCGCTACTTCACATTAGACACCTACACCGGCGCCGATGCTCGTTGGTGCCCAGGGTGTGGTGACCATGCGGTGCTGACCGCGGTGCAACGCATCTGTCGTGATGAACAGCTGCCTCCGGAACGCACGGTCACAGTGTCTGGCATCGGCTGCGCCAGCCGTTTCCCCCATTACATGGCAACTTACGGCTTTCACGGACTCCACGGGCGCGCGCTGCCGCTTGCCTGCGGCATCAAAGCGCGCCGGCCGGACCTGCATGTCTGGGTCGCCACCGGCGATGGAGACTGCTTCTCTATCGGAGCCGGACACTGGATTCATGCCGTGCGCTATAACATGGACATGACCGTCATGGTGTTCGATAACAACATATACGGCTTGACCAAGAAGCAAACCTCCCCGACGAGCCCCGTGGGGCTTAAGACCAACACCCACCCCCACGGCAACCCACTGCCACCGCAGAATCCCCTGAGCGTCACCTTGGCTATCAGCAATGTCTCATTCGTGGCTCAGACCATCGACTGGTACCCGCTTCACCTGCACGCCACTTTACACGCTGCCTTCAAGCATCGGGGGCTATCCTTCGTGCGTATCCTGCAACGCTGTCCCGCCATGAACGACCATGCGTTCGACGAGTTGCAACGCGACCCAGCGAAGCTGTCACTGCTGACCCATGCACGGGGAATCGGCATCGAGGCCAACGCCGCCGAACGGTTTCCTAACCAGCAAACCCACGATCCATCGGATCTGATGGCGGCTCGTACAGTCGCCGAGGCACAGGCAGGTATCCCCATCGGCCTCCTGTTTCGAGACGAAAGCCGTCCCTGTTATGATCGGTTAACCAGTGCGGGTCTCGGGAAATCGAACGAGGATAAGCTACGGGCCCTCGAGCAGACACTTGACCGCTTCGCCGTGTGACGTGCGCATGCTCCGTCCCTGGGACTCTGCCGATGCCGCCCCGAGCACCGCATCGGAGCACGACAAGGCCCAAGACGACCCAGCGACGTCTTGCGCCCGTCCAACCCCAGCGGAATTCCCTGTGCCACCGCCGACCACCGTTCATCTCCCCCGGGGCGCCGAACAGTGGATGCGATTGCGTCACTTTCATCTCGGCGATCGATGCGCAGCGGATGGCTTCGAAACGGTCGATGGCTGCTTCCCGGCACTACTCGGCCCTTACGCGGACCGTGCGCGGCTGCGGTTCGATTACCCCCTACTCCTGCATCACCTGCCGCCAGGTAGCGATGCCGATGCCAGCATTACTCCGCTTGGCGAATTTCTGCTTGCCGCTGCGGCCAACCTCGATGGCGAGCCCGAGGGAGGACGCATCCTGCGGGACAACCTGACTCGGTTCGAGGCTCGCATTCAAGATGCACTGGCGAAGGAATCGGACCCCATTGCAGCGAAACCGCTGTTAGTGAAGGCAGGGGAATCCATACAGTCTGAGTTGGCGCTCAGTTCCCCGAGCCGTGCACGCCTGGCCGAGGCATTGAACCAGCTCAGTTCAAGGCTGAGCGACGAGGCACGTTTGCTCGGCTATGGGTCACGCACCGGCGCGCATCTGCTCATCCATACGGCTCAACAGGTGCTCATTCCACAGCGCCTGCAGTTCACGAAAGCCGTCGCCGAGCTGGTCGGGCGGCTCCGCGAGCTGCTCAGTCTCGAGTGGGCCCAGTCGGAAACGAGCGGTGACCCGGGACCTATCGAGGGGCGCGTCGGCGCGGCCGGTGCCCGCCTCCTGGATGCTGCAGCCCTGGCGCGGCTAATGGACCATGCCCGTGGTTCCGAGCGTATGTCCACCGAGCGTCGGGAGCGCGTTGAAAAGGCGCTAAAGGTTCTCCAAGGTTATCTCGATCAGCACCAGATCCGACTCATGACGATCATCCATCCTGGCGAGCCTGCCCATGAATCGGAATACCAGGTCCCACCACTCGTCTACCAAGAGCGAAGTTACATATGCCAGTTTCGATATAGCGCCGCGCCTTGCATTGAAGCGCCAGCACTGTTCGATGCCGCGGCCCAAGAGCTAGCACCGGTTCTTACGGCACTGCGCATTGCCCGCCTCGAACTCGCAGGACAGTACGACCCCGCGGTGCATGATGCCACTCTCAGCCAGCTCTCCTGGGAAAGTTTCGCCGAAAACGAGCTGCAGCAAGTGACCGCTATTGTGGCCATCCTGAGCGCCGACACCGTCGCCACGAACCAACTGCCCAGCCTGTCCCAGCTGCTGCGCTCACACCGACCCGTGCAAGTACTGGTCAACGTGGATGCCGCCACCGATGCAGAAATACCTGATACTGACGGGACGTCGTCCGAGCAACGTCTCGAGATCGGTTATCTCGGACTCTCTCATCGCCAGGCCTGGGTGAATCAATCCGCTTCGGCGCGCCCCCATCACTTGACCGAGGGCTTCCGATCGGCCTTCAGGGGGGTAAGGCCTGCGCTGCATGTGCTGCTGACCGACCCTGGCCAGACACCGATGCGCGCCATCCCACCCCTGCACCCATGGTTGCATGCGGGCGCTGCCATCGAAGGACGGGGACATCCGCTCTTCCACTTCGCTCCCTCGGGCACCGAGGATCCCAATGATCCCGGCCAGCTGCTTCGCACCGGCCACCTGGACCTACAGGATAATCCTCAGGCCGACCAGGATTGGCCAGCATACCCGCTGCGCCATCGCGACGGGGACGCTGGCGAGCCATCGCAAGCGTTGCGATTCACCTTCGTTGACTTTGCCGTGCTCGAACCTATCCTAACCCCTCATTTCCGCCTCATACCCGAGGGCATCGAAAATGAGGCTCTGACACCCCTTGACAGCTATCTCTCGCTGCCCGTGGCGGAAACCGGCAAACGTCTTCCCTATATCTGGGTCATGGATCCAGGTGGCGGCCTGCGCCGCGCAGTGCCGACTCGTGATCTGGTCTTCAAAGCCAGGGACCGCCTCGACTACTGGCGGACTCTGCAAGCCCTTGCTGGAGTTCGAAATCCCTTTGTGGAACAGGCGCGCCGCCAGGCGCTCTCTGAAGCCGCATACAAGGCCAAACAGGAGCGCGATGAATTAGAGGAACGCCTTCGGATGGAGATCGAGCGAGTGCGGAGGGAAACCGCACGCACCACCATGAGCCGACTCACTGCCATGCTCTTGGAACTGGACCTAACCGCCGATAGGCCGATGGGCGGCGCGACCAGCATCCCCCCCGAGGCCTCCCAGCTCGCCTCACCACCCATTCCGCCAGAGGCGACATCACCCATGGTCAGCGGCGCAGAGGGCAGCGTCAACGATCATCGGGTCGTGGAGGAGGAGACGTGGATCGATACGCCGCTTTGCACCAGCTGTAACGATTGCATCCAAATCAATCCACGGCTTTTCGTCTACGACGACAACAAGCAAGCACGTATCGGTGACCCGCGCGCCGGGACCTACGCGCAGTTGGTGGAAGCCGCCGAGCGGTGTCCGGTGCGTTGTATCCATCCTGGCCAACCTCTGGATGCCAGCGAAGCAGGGATCGATGCACTGCTGACGCGGGCGGCGCTCTTCAACTGAGAGCTTGTGAAAAAACGTGCTACACGGCTCGATAGCGGCGTTGGGCGGTGCTCGCTCCTCGCCTATCTATATTGATATGTCTCGTCGCTGCGCGCCGTCCGCCTTGCTCTCGTGCCGCTCGCGACGGTTATTTCACAAGCTCTGAGGCAAAGTAGGGAGGCAATCTGTGCAAGAGGCCCTCGTCGCCACCTCGATCATGACCGGCCTTGGCTTGTTCTTTGGCACAACATTGGCGATCGCCTCACGGTTTCTTCGGGTTTCTGGCGACTTCCGCGTTGAACAGGTCGAAGATCGACTGCCAGGATCCAACTGCGGTGCCTGCGGTCAACCGGGGTGCCACGCTTTCGCAGAGGCGATCGTATCCGGAACCCGAACCCCTGGGGGCTGCACCGTTGCCACCCGAGAGACCGTCGAAGCCATCGCCGAGTTGCTGGGGGTCGACCCCGGCCAGCAAGACCAACGCGTAGCCCGCTTGCGCTGCGCTGGAGGGACGACACAAGCCTATCAGATAGCAGAATATCGTGGTTTCGAGAGCTGCCGGGCGGCCGCCATCGTGGCCGGAGGAGGGAAAGGTTGCCCTTGGGGTTGTTTGGGTTTGGGCGACTGCATGCGTGCCTGTACCTTCCAAGCCATCCACCTCAACCCACACTCCCTGCCTGTCGTGGGCATCGATCGCTGCACCGCCTGCGGTGATTGCGTCCGCGCCTGTCCGCGCGCATTGTTTACCATCGTGCCCCTCAGCCATCGACTGTTCGTGCAATGCCGATCGCCGCTGCTGGGCGAGGATGCCCGCGCGCTGTGCCGCGTCGCCTGCGACAGCTGTGGTCGCTGTGTGCGAGACGCCGCCCCTGGGCTCATCCGCATGGAAGACAATCTACCCGTCGTCGATTATGGGGCGGGGGGGCCAGCCACACCACAGGCCACCTACCGCTGTCCGACTGGCGCCATTCAGTGGCTCACGGGCCCGCAGTTCCAACCACCCGATGCGGCACCGCAGTACACTATCACTGGTCATGTCGACTACCGCTAGCCCTCCTGACCGTCGCCGACAGGGTACCTCGGGAACCACCCCCCTGCCGCCCCACCCCCTCTATCCGCAACAGCTCAGCGTGATCGATGGCAACACGGCCGTGGCCATCCTGGAAGCGTCTTTCTGCGAGGCGGCGGGGCTCAATGCCTCATTCCCGGCTGACGGTGCGGCGCGCGCATGGAAAGCGCAAGAGGCTCGACAGAGTGTCAACTGCTTTGGGCACAGACTCGTCAGCCTCGAGACCGATGGACCGCGAGGGGCACTCTCGGCAGCCATGGGCTTGGCGATGACGGGTGTCCGCGCCACGACATTTCTCTCGGGGCCCGACCTCGTGAGCGCCCAAGATCTTCTGGTGATGGCGGCTGGACGCCATCTACCACTGGTCATACACCTGTGCAACCGAACCCTTGCCGCCCAGGCGGGGGCCCTCGGAAGTGGCCACAAGGCCTACCACATGAGCGCCGACACGGGCTTTTTTGTTCTGTTGGCGGCCAACGTTCAGGAAGCCATTGATTTCACGCTCATTGCTCGCCGGACGACAGAATTGGCACTCATTCCTGGCATCGTGGCGATGGATGGAGAACAAACCGCGCTCGCCGTGCAGAATGTCTACCTCCCGACCCCAGCCTTTTCCAACGCCTTTCTCGGCCCTCCCGATACCGCGATACCGGCGCCAACCCCGGCACAAAGCCTGCTGTTTGGAGACACGCGCCGACGTGTCCCGCGTTGGCATGATCTCGATCAGCCGGTCTTGCACGGAGCCCTTCAAGGTCCGGAAAGCTGGGCCCTGGGCGCGGTAGGTAAGCACCCGTATTTTGACCAGCACCTCAGTGCTCTTCTCGATGGCTCCATCGCTGAGCTGCGCCAGCTCACCGGCCGCCCCCTGGATACGCTGTCCACTTATCGCATTCGAGACGCAGACCTGGTGGTCGCCGCTCAAGGTTCGGCCATCGAAACCGCGCGAGCCGTCGCCGACTATGCGCGTCAGCGATTGCGGTTGCGCGTCGGGGTGCTCGGCGTACACTGTTTGCGCCCTTTCCCCGGAGCGCGGATCGCCTCGCACCTACGGCGCAAGCAAATGGTCGCCGTGCTGGAACGAGTCGACACTCCGCTAGCCACCGATCCACCCCTGACACGGCAGTTGCGAGCCGCCGTCGACCAAGCGCTGGAAGAAGACCAGCGGGACTTGCACGCCGATCGGGCCCATCCGGCCCTTAACAAGAGGGAGCCACCGCGCTTTCGCTCGGTGACCTATGGGTTGGGGGGATTACCTCTACGGGCCGCCGATCTGGTCGCGCTTTGCGAGGAGCTATTAACGCAAGCTAAGCCCCGCGCCCGACGAAGTCTTGGCGACCGGCTCTTCGGCCGCCATCGCGAGCCCCGATCTGCGACGCGCTCGCACATCTATCTGGGCTTCGACTTTGCCCGTGCCTCGAGCATCTATCCCAAACGCCAGGTTCTGCTGGATCGCCTACGACGGGACTATCCAGAGGTGGCACGCCTGGGGTTGCTCAACCATGAAGGATTCCCCGATCTTTGCCCGAAGGGAGCTTACACGGTGGCGGTCCATCGCCTTTCCGGCCAGATCGGCGAAGGGTTGGCCGCGACAGCGGCCGCTTTCCTGCATCACCTGGTGGGCGGCCAGCTACGCAGCCGGCCCGGCCTGTTCTGGGGGCGGTGGGAAGCGTATTGTGTGGATCGGTTCATCCATGCGCCCGCGGTCAATGACACTCCATTGCATGACCCCGGCGATCAAATACCCATCGACCTCTCCATCGTGACGACGCCACGGCATCACGAGCGCATGAAACCCGTTGCCGACTTGCGCGAAGGCGGGACGCTGCTGTTGGTAAGCCCTCTCCCCCCTGAACGACTCTGGCAGGGCCTCGCTCCAAGCTGGCGGGAAGACATCCGCCGGCGCCGCGCGAAATGCTATCAGACTCCACTGGTGGGTCGAGAGCACAACGACATCCCGCAACGGTTAGTGATCGAGCACCTGCTCGGTAGCGCCGTCGCGGTGCTCGTAGCAGAAGGCCTCTTGGCCCTCCCAGTCCAAAGGGTGCTCAGCGCCCGCGAGTCGGTGCTCAGGGAAGATCCCGAAGGGCACTGGCAAGAGCGTATGGCTGCCTTTGCCCGCGGCCTCGAAGCAACCGTGGCAATGGATCACTCCCAGCTCAGCCCGCCGTCATCGCTGCCCACGGCAGCCAACGATGACCAGGCTCCCCTTGCCGTGCGCTGCCTCCATCGCAGTCCCGACAACTACGCCAGCCTACCGCGTTTTTGGGATCAAGTCGGGGCTCTGTATGCCCACGGCGATGCCGACGAGCTTTCCCCCGATCCCTTTCTGGCGACCGGTGTCGTCCCTCCCCTCACGGCCACTTTTCGCTCACTACGAGCGGCTCGCGAGTGGTTCCCGGTGTTTGATGGAAGCCGCTGCACCGGTTGTGGTCAATGTTGGGTCCGGTGCCCCGACAGCGCCATCCGGCCCACAGCCATCACCCCCCTCGCTTTACTTGAGACCGGCATCAAGCTGGCGCACGCGCCGGCCCTGCTGCCGGTACTCGGCCAGCTGGCGCGACAGCTCACCAAGCGTGCCAAAGAGAGTCCGCCAGCTGACCTCCCTCTGCTGCTCGAGGATGCCTTCGCGGCCTTCGCGGGCAAGCTCAGCTATCCACCAGAGCGCGTTGCCAGCCTGCACCGCGCGTTTCAAAGCTTGCGCGATCGGATGGGCAGCCTCCCCGTCGCCATCACCGAGGGTTTGTTCCACGTACCCGAGGCGCAACGACCGGGCGACGGCTCGCTGCTGGCGTTCACTATCGATCCTCATACCTGCAAGGGTTGTGGGCTTTGCATTAGTGCCTGTGAGCCCGAAGCCTTGTCGCAAAGCCACCGACACCCCGAAGGCGACGATAACGCTCTGCACGCCATCAGGCTATGGGAACAGCTCCCCGATACGCCGGGGGCAACCATCGCTGCCGCACTTCGAGACGGTTCACTGAACCCCATGGCAGCCCTGATGTTGTCCCGCCACTGTCTGCTGGCGCTGGCGGGCGGCGATGGCGCGGAGCCAGGTTCCGGCGAGAAAGCAGGCGTCCGGCTCCTGCTAGCCATCACTGAATTTCTGCAACAACCGTTATCAAATCAGCTGCTTGAGGACACCCAGACGGTGCAACGAGGGCTCACAGAGCTCATACACCAGTTACTGGCCGAGACCCTGCCCACGCATGACCTCGATGCCCTGAGCGCGGGTCTCAAAGGCTTGGGCTCCGGCCCCCAAGCATTGAGCACCCTGGCCAAACAGCTGGAAACGACAGAAACCGAGGCCTTGGATGTCGAGCGGTTGCGCCGCCTGGTCAAACTCACCCAGGCGCTGAACGAATTGCAATGGAAGCTCACCCACGGCGCCCATGGCGGCGGGCGCGCCCGCCTGGCATTGGCTGTGGCGCCCGGTTCGGTGGCCAGTTGGGCTGGGGCCTATCCCTATAATCCTTTTTCCATCCCGGTGGCCATCGACATCACCGGCGCCACCGCATCCCTAGCGGCCGGCCTCGTCGAAGGCCAGCTGCGTGAGTCCGCCGCCGACCTGCTGCTGCTCAGACAAGCCCGTCAGGAACTCGAGTCCCCCCTCAAGGCAAGTCCCACGTTGCCGGGGCTCACCTGGCAGCAGTTGACGCCCCCGGAACGCCAGCTGTGTCCGCCCCTCTATCTCATCGGCAACAATGATATATTAGGGGCCAGGGGGCTTTCCGCCGTGCTGTGGCTACTCGGTGGCGAAACGCCGATAAAGATTCTCGTCTTTTCGCATCTAGACCTCAGCTTAGATACGACGGGCAATGTCAGCACACCCCCTGGAGGCATCGTCGACACGCTCCCTTCGACGGCCAAAACGCCCAATGTGCATCTGGGTTTTCTCGCCGTCGCACAGCGTCGAGCCTTCGTGGCCCAAACCTGCATCGCTGCGCCCGACCACTTCTACGAGAGCATCCGCGATGCCTTGGCGTTTCCTGGACCGGCGCTGATTCATGTCCATGCACCGAGCCCCGAGCATCACGGCTTCGCCACGGACCAAACGTTCGCACGCGCCTCGGAGGCGGTTCGTTCTCGAGCGTTTCCCTTGTTTCGCTACGATCCCCGTGCCACTGGAGTGTTCGGCACCCGGCTCACGCTGTCAGGCAACCCCTCCCCAGAAACCTCATGGGTGATAGACTCACCTGGGGAAGCCTTCACGCTCGCCCATTGGGCATTGGGGGAGCGCCGCTTTGGGCGGTATTTCGTGCCCCTTGAAGAAAGCGACGCAACACCGGTACCGCTCGCTGATTACCTTGAGCTTGACGACGCGAAACGCCTTGGGAAGACACCGTTTATCACTGACCTCGCCCGCATGCCATCATCGCAGCGCTACCGCGTAGACCCGGCGTTGGCGGCGGCTGCCGAGGAACGCTTGCAAGCCTGGCGCACCCTGCAAGAGCTGGCAGGTGTCGTCACCCCCTTCACCGCGCAAGTTGAACAAAGCGTGGAGCAACGGCTACATCAGGTCTTCGAAGCCGAGCGCACCGCACTGCAACGAGACCATGCAAGGCACCTGCACCACCTCAAAGCCGAGACCGAGGCGCAGCTGGCAGCCCGTATCGAGGCGAACCTACTGGCCCTGGTAGGACAGGATCCTGGCGAGTCAGAAGTGGTTCCCGGAGAGTCGCCATGAATCCGGTCGCCGCCCTGCGCAGACGCTTCCGTCACGGCGTACATCCCAAACCCTACAAGGCGCAAACGGTCGATCTGCCTATTCAGCGGCTACCTTTCGGGCACCACTATGTGTTGCCCCTCGGCCAGCACCTGGGGGTCCCCGCGCAACCGGTGGTGCGCGCCGGCCAGCCAGTACAGCGCGGCCAGTTGATCGCGCAGCCCGGGGGCTTCGTGTCCGCGAGCCTGCACAGCCCCGTAACCGGACGGGTACAGGCCATCGAGCCCCGCCGTCATGTGGATGGATCACTGCAGCCAGCGATCGTGATCGAAGCCGATCGCTACTCTACCCAGCACCTCGAGCAAAGGTCGCGCTTTGACCGACTCTCCTTGTCGCTGAAGGAATTTGTCGAAGAACTGCAAGGTGCGGGCATCGTTGGCTTGGGTGGCGCGGCCTTCCCTACCCACGTCAAGTACACGATGCCGGAGGGCAAACGCATTCATCATCTGCTCGTTAATGGCGCCGAATGCGAGCCCTATCTCACGCACGATCATCGTTTGATGGTGGAACGCCCTAGCGCTTTGTTGCGGGGCATCGGCATCGTCAAGCGTAAGCTCGGCGCCGAACGTGCCACCATCGGCATCGAGCTCAACAAGCCGGAGGCGATCGCGGTCCTCAGAAGCACCATTCGTCGCCACCACCGTACTGACATTGTTCCCCTGCCGGTGAAATACCCCCAAGGCGCAGAAAGAATGCTCATCCGCGCCATCTTTGGCGTTGAGGTGCCGGCGGACAAGCTGCCACGTGATCTGGGAATCGTGGTCAACAACGTTGGCACCCTGGTGGCCATTGCCGATTATTTCGACCTCGGCATGCCACTCATCGAGCGCGTCGTCACCGTCTCCGGCCCGGGTGTGACCTACCCGGCCAACCTTATCGTGCCCATCGGCACGCCGGTCAGCGAGGTGCTCGACTTTTGCGGAGGACTCAAGCCGTCCACTCGCGCTGTTGTCATGGGCGGTCCCATGATGGGATTCTCCCTTCCCAGCCTCGACGTACCGGTCGTCAAGGGGACCTCCGGCCTGCTGGCGCTGACCGCCGAATTCCTTCCCTCGCGGCGCGAGTTCCCCTGTATCCGCTGCGGCCGTTGCCTCCAGGCCTGTCCACATTTCCTGAACCCATCACGGCTGGGGCGCCTCGCGCGGCTCGGTCGCTACGAAGAGATGCGGCAACACTTCGTCATGGACTGCGTCGAGTGCGGCGCTTGCACCCTCAGCTGTCCTTCGGGCATTGCGCTCACTCAACTGATAAGGGTTGGCAAGACCAAGCTGCGCACCCATAGCACCGACTTGGCATGAAACCTAAAAAATCGGGGCTGATCCTGCAACCCGCCCCATGGCTGCGATCGAGCCCGACGACCCCCGCCGCCATGCGCCAGGTCATCTACGCACTGGTGCCCCTGGTCATCAGTGCCGTATGGTGGTTTGGCCTCAGTGCGTTACTGGTTCTTTTGGCCGCGGTGACCGGATCGCTCATGACGGAGTGGCTGTTTACCCAGGGCCCGGATCGAGGCCAAAGCCTTCACGATCTGAGCGCCGCGCTCACCGGATTGCTCCTTGGGCTGTCGTTGCCGCCGGGGCTGCCGCTGTGGATGGCCTTTCTCGGAGGGGCGGCCAGCATCGGCCTCGGCAAGCTGATTTGGGGCGGTTTGGGCCAAAACCCCTTCAACCCCGCCTTGGTGGGCCGGGCCTTCCTGTTGGCCGCATTCCCCGCGGCTATGACGACTTGGCACCCGCCGAAGGGCCCTGATAGCTTCTTCGATGTGATCCCGAGTAACCTCGCCCTACCGTTGGCCCAGCCAACGTTCGATGCTCTCAGCGCGGCAACCCCTTTAGGTTTGATGAAATTTCAGCATCAGGCAACGCCTTTATCCGAGCTGATGTTTGGCAATACGGCCGGCTGTTTTGGAGAAACCAACGGCGTGCTCATCTTGTTGGCCGGTCTTTACTTGGTGTGGCAGCACAGCATCGACTGGCGGATCCCGGTCGCTGTGCTCGCCTCGGCAACCGCCTTGGCAGCACTGCTGCATCTAGCTGATGCCCACCGCGCGCCTCCGTTGGTAGCATTGTTCTCCGGCGGACTGCTGTTCGGCGCGGTGTTCATGGCGACGGATCCGGTCACCTCTCCCCTCAGTCCGAAGGGGGCGTGGCTGTTCGGTACCGGTATTGGCTTACTGGCGATCCTGATCCGTGCCTACGGCGGGTACCCCGAGGGCATCATGTACGCCATCTTACTGATGAACGGCGCAACGCCGTTGATCGAACGGGCGACCCAACCGCGACCCTTTGGGCGGTAACCCGATGCGCTAACCGGGCAATCCATGCGCTCTGAGAGGTTGTGGAAAAACCGCAGCGAGCGGCCCGAGAGCCAAGCGGACCGGGCGCAGCGACGAGACATAGATAGGCGAGGAGCGAGCACCGCCCAACGCCGCTATCGGGTTGTGTAGCAGATTTTTTCACGACCTCTCAGACGCTGTTGCGTGTGGTCCCGATGAACTTATACCGCCGCCCCCGGCGAGGGGTTCTAAGGGTCGTTGAAGATAACCTGGCTGCGCCAGGGCACGATCGGTACCAACACCGATCACAGGGATTAGACCAAGGCCTTGAATGGAGAACCGAGCATCGAGCCAAAGCGATATGAAGCGGGGCCCGGCCGGCTCATCGTAACCCTGGGCTTGGCCGGGTTACTGTCCGGGGTTGCCATCGTGGGCGCCTATGAGTGGACACGGCCGCGCATCGAGGCCAACCAGGCCCAAGCGTTGCGCGAGGCGGTATTTCGGGTACTTCCCGGAGTCGTAAGCTTTCAGCGCTGGGTTTACGCCCAGGGTGAGCTGCGCCTGGCAGACCCAAGCGTTGCAGGAGGACGTGCCATTTATGCTGGCTGTGACCGTCTCGGCCAGTGGGTCGGTCTCACCATACCTGCCGAGGGTGCCGGCTTCCAGGACACCATCAAACTGCTCTTCGGTTACCTGCCTGATGAGCGCCGCATCGTCGGGCTAGAGATCCTGGAGAGCCGTGAGACCCCTGGCCTGGGCGATCGCATCTACAAAGATCAAACGTTCCTCGACAACTTCCGGAGCCTGTCCACGGAACCCAAAATTACGCTTGTGAAAAGCGGCACCAAGGGTGCCCAGCATGAAGTCGATGCCATCACTGGCGCCACCATCTCCGCTCAGGCGGTGGTCAATATTATCAATGCTGGCCTCCAGGAATGGGGACCGCGGCTGTCGCGGGGCCCTATGCCATCCTGCGATCCGGTGGAGCCGGCACACCAGCCCGATCGCGAATCACCCGCTCGGGATCGAAGCCGGGGTGATCGATGAGCGCTACCGCGCACCGGGAATCACGCAAAGCTTACCAGGAAATGGCTAAGGGCATTTGGCGTGACAATCCCGTGTTTGTCCAAGTTCTCGGTATGTGCCCGATGCTGGCGGTGACCAACAGCGCCCTCAACGCACTCACCATGGGTTTGGCGACACTCTCGGTTCTCGTGAGCTCGAGCGTCATGGTGTCCCTGCTGCGAGATTTCATCCCCAAGCAGGTGCGCATCTCGTGCTACGTCATCATCATTGCCACTTTCGTGACGGTGGTCGATTTCGTGTTACTGGCTTGGGTTCCCGAGCTGCATAAAGAACTGGGCGCTTTCATCCCCCTCATCGTAGCCAATTGTATGATCCTAGGCCGACAGGAAGCCTTCGCAGCCAAACACCCTGTCGGGCTTGCCAGCGCCGATGCCCTCGGGATGGGAGGAGGCTTCACCCTCGCCCTGCTAGCCCTGGGAAGCCTGCGGGAGATACTGGGCAGCGGTAGCCTGTTCGGCCTCCCCATCCTTGGACCCCAATTCGAGCCGTGGGTGGTCATGCTGCTACCCCCGGGTGGCTTCCTTAGCCTGGGTTTGCTGCTGCTAGCCCTCAACTGGGCGCGGTCGAAGCGCACCCACCTCTCCCAAAGAGCGGTGGCCGACAGTACCCCGTCGTCATCATGAGCGAGCTCGTCTGGATCTTCGTCGGCGCACTGGTCATCAATAACTTCGTGCTGTCCTATTTTCTGGGCCTGTGCCCCTTCCTTGGGGTATCGGGTCGCCTGCAAACGGCCTGGCGACTCGGACTGGCAACGCTTTTCGTCATGTTGATCACCGCCCTGTGTGCCTGGGTTCTAAACACCTATATACTGATCCATGCACCCTATCTGCGGCTCATCAGTTTCATCGTCGTGATCGCTAGCACGGTGCAGTTCGTGGAAATGGTTATCAAGAAGCTAAGCCCGGTGCTATTTCGCTCGCTCGGTATCTTTCTACCCTTGATCACCACCAACTGCGCCATATTGGGACTCGCAATCTTTGCCACCAACCGCGATTATGGGTTGCTCGAGAGCGTAGTATTTGCCCTCGGGGCGGGCGGCGGCTTCACGCTCGCCCTCGTTCTCATGGCAGGGCTACGGGAAGAGACTGAACTATCGGACATCCCCACCCTCATGCGCGGCACGGCCCTGAACCTCATCCTGGCTGGCGTGCTGTCGCTGGCCTTCATGGGATTTGCCGGGCTATTTAGCGGGTACTGAGAGGTGGTGAAAAACCGTCGCGGGCGGCCCGAGAGCCAGGCGAACGGCGTAAAGCCGCGTGACGCGTCAGATAATCAGACGGGCATCGCTCAACGCCGCCAATGGGGGGGGGTTGGGCCGTTTTTCACAACATGTGGGGGAATTCCTCGCCATGCTTCGACACCTCCTCGCGGTGCTCGCGCTGAGCCTCCTTTGCGCCGGGTGGGTCAGGCTACAGCTCTGGGCGCAAGGTACACGACCGGAAACAGCTTGGTCACCGCCGTCGTGTAACGGGCGGTGCTGCCCCAATCCGCCAGACCCCTCGAGGGAGGAAAGCAGCTCCCGTGCCTGCCCAGGACGGGTATTGAGACAGCCGATCGGCCTTGTCAGTACCGCGCCGAACAGCCCGCGATCTCGCGAGACGGAAGTGAGCGCCGAAGATATGGATTGGCGACAAGGGACTTCAGCTAAAGGCTTGGCGGGCCGAAGAGGGACAAGAGGATAGCAACAGAAGATTTTACAGCCACCACCCCCTGCTATTAGGACGACAGCGGCGGTTCCAAAACAGCTTGTAGGACAATCTAAGCAAGGTCAACCCATCATGTTGCCAGATGTGAGAACGCCCTGGCCAGGACCACACAACACAGCCTTCATCGAGCAGCTCTATCAGAGCTATCTGGAAGATCCAAAGGGCTTGTCATCCACCTGGCGGCATTTCTTCGATCAGCTAAACCAGGGCGGGATTCAGTATAAGGCAACCCACCTTCAGGCGTTACCCCCGCGGGGCACTCCGGCGCAGGCAACATCCACAACCTTGACGGCCAAGCAGGCCGCGGTCATAGAACTGATCAATGCCTACCGCGTGCGCGGTCACCGGCGCGCCAACCTTGATCCGCTACGGCATTTCGTGCGCCCGGCGGTCCCGGATTTGAAGCCCGCCTACCACGGGCTCACGGAGGGTGATCTCGATATCTCGTTCCATACCGGTTTCCCCGGTGGACCTGCCACGGCAACACTCAGGGAGATCCTGAAGACGTTCCGGCGCGTCTACTGTCGCTCCGTGGGGGCGGAATATATGCACCTGACATCGATCGAGCAAAAGCGCTGGATCCAGGCACGCTTAGAGGGGACGCGCCGCGGATACGGGATCACACGGGCAAAGAAGCGCGATGTCCTGAAACGGTTGACTGCAGCCAAGGCATTAGAAACTTATCTGCATAAGAAATATGTCGGCCAAAAGCGATTTTCTTTGGAAGGGGCAGAAAGCCTCATTCCACTCCTCGATGAGCTCATTCTCGCCAGCGGTAGCCGCGGCGTGCGCGAAATCGCCATCGGCATGGCCCATCGGGGCCGCCTCAACGTGCTGGTCAACATTTTTGGTAAGCATCCTCAAACCCTGTTTGGGGAATTCGAAGGCAGCGCGAAACCGGTGGAAGGCTCGGGAGACGTCAAGTATCATCTGGGTTTTTCCTCCCATGTCCATGCACCCAGTGGACCGATCCACATCGTGCTGGCTTTCAATCCTTCGCACCTTGAGATCATCGCTCCGGTGGTGGAAGGCGCCGTACGTGCTCGCCAGTCCCGCTGTCACGACTGGGATCGCAACCGGGTGCTGCCGGTACTGATCCACGGGGATGCGGCTTTCGCCGGACAAGGCGTGGTGATGGAAACGCTAAACCTCTCCGAAACCCGCGGTTACGGTACCGGCGGCACGGTGCACATCGTTTTAAACAATCAGATTGGCTTCACCACCAGTCACCCGCTCGACTCGCGCTCCACCCTGTACTGCACCGACGTAGCCAAGGTGGTGCAAGCGCCGATCTTTCACGTCAATGGGGATGACCCCGAGGCGGTGGTATTCCTGACGCAGCTCGCCTTGGACTTCCGCTTGACGTTCAACAAAGACGTCGTCATCGACATGGTTTGCTACCGCCGGCACGGCCACAACGAAGCCGACGATCCCTCAGTGACCCAGCCGATGATGTATAAAAAGGTGGCCACGAAGCAGGACGTACGGCAACTCTATGCGGAACGCTTGATACTGAAAGGCGTTCTGAGAAAGGAAGAAGCCGATCAGATGGTGGCCGATTACCTGGCAGCACTGGAAGCCAACCAAGTCGTGTCACGACCCATGATCCAACCACGGGATCAACGCAAGCATTACTTTGTCGACTGGACCCCCTACCAGGGCAACGACTGGCGAGCGCCGGCCTCGACGGCCC